>NZ_JBQEON010000001.1:0-407650 GCF_052045245.1 Burkholderia sp. 22313 | reverse complement strand
ATCGGCGGCTCGATCGGCACGGGCCTGTTCGTCGCGTCCGGCGCGTCGATCTCGCAGGCCGGCCCCGGCGGCGCGATGCTCGCCTACATGATGATCGGGCTGATGGTCTATTTCCTGATGACGAGCCTCGGCGAGATGGCCGCGTTCATGCCGGTGTCGGGCTCGTTCGCGACCTACGGCTCGAAATTCGTCGACGAAGGCTTCGGCTTCGCGCTCGGCTGGAACTACTGGTACAGCTGGGCCGTGACCCTCGCGGTCGAACTCGTCGCCGCGCAGCTCGTGATGAATTACTGGTTTCCGCACGTGCCCGGCGTCTGGTGGAGCGCGATCTTCCTCACGCTGATCTTCGCGCTCAACGCGCTGTCGGTGCGTGGCTTCGGCGAGGCCGAATACTGGTTCGCGCTGATCAAGGTGCTGACCGTGCTCGCGTTCGTCGGCGTCGGCCTGCTGATGATCTTCGGGATCATGCAGGGCGGCCCGAGCGCGGGCTGGGGCAACCTCACGATCGGCGATGCGCCGTTCGCGGGCGGCTGGGCGACGATGCTCGGCGTCGCGATGATCGCGGGCTTCTCGTTCCAGGGCACCGAAATGATCGGCGTCGCGGCCGGCGAATCGGAGAACCCGCGCACCACGATCCCGCGCGCGGTCAGCCAGATCTTCTGGCGGATCCTGCTGTTCTACGTGTTCGCGATCTTCGTGATCGGCGTGCTGATTCCGTACACCGACCCGAGCCTGCTGAAGAGCGACGTGACCGACATCGGTGTCAGCCCGTTCACGCTCGTGTTCCGCCACGCGGGCCTCGCGTTCGCGGCCGGCGTGATGAACGCGGTGATTCTGACGGCCGTGCTGTCGGCCGGCAACTCGGGCATGTATGCGTCGACGCGGATGCTCTACAACCTCGCCGTCGAAGGCCGCGCGCCGAAGCTGTTCGCGAAGCTGTCGCCGGGCGGTGTGCCGCGCAACGCGCTGTATGCGACGACGGCCGTCGGCGCGCTGTGCTTCTTCACGTCGCTGTACGGCGACAAGACCGTGTACCTGTGGCTCTTGAACACGTCGGGGATGACCGGCTTCATCGCGTGGCTCGGCATCGCGATCAGCCACTACCGGTTCCGCAAGGGCTATGTGACGCAGGGCTACCGGCTCGAGCAGCTGCCGTACCAGTCGAAGTGGTTCCCGTTCGGCCCGCTGTTCGCGTTCGTGCTGTGTCTCGTGATCGCGCTGGGGCAGGACTATCAGGCGTTTCTCGCGAACCGGATCGACTGGGCGGGCGTGGCCGCGACCTACGTCGGCATCCCGCTGTTCCTCGTCGTGTGGCTCGGCTACCGGTTCCTGAACAAGAGCCGCTTCGTGCGCTACGAGGACATGGAGATTGCGCCGTGGGTCGCCGCGAATCGCGGCGCGCAGGCGCAGCGCGTGGAGAACCGCGAAACCGCGAACTGATGCCGGCGCGGCCCGCCGCCGCGTGCAGTGCGAGGAGAACGGGAAGCTCACGGGCTTCCCGTTTTCTTCGGGACGTCCGAGGCGACGCGGCGTGCCGCCGACGTTGCGTGGTTCCCGATACCGTTCCAGCCGTCGCGGAACCCGCTTTTTTTGTCGGCTTTCGCCTGCACGGGGTCAAAGCCGGTTATATTGCCCGACCCTACCGGGCCACGGCCCGGCCGGCGCGACGAGCGCGGCGCGGATCGGGCATCCGGCGCGCGCCTGTTGCGGCGGCCGGCGGCGCCCGGCGTTTTCATCGTTCCGCCGCGGCCGGCTCGGCCCGCGGAGCGCGCAACCCAGAGGAATCCATGAGCGCATCACCCGCCGAGCGCAAGGCCGGACCCGTTTCCATCGTGCGCATCGAAGCCGCGATCAACGCGTGGCGCGACGTGTATCCGCCGGCGCCGAACGGCGAGGACGGTTACGCGCTCGACGCCGGCAGCAACTGCTTGGCCGAGCTGTACGGCGCGATGATCTGCTATCGGCTGCCGGACGTGCCGCTCGATTCGCTGAGCGACGCGCAACGCGACGCACTGTACGCGACCGAGGCATGACGCGCGGTTGCGACGCTGCCGCCGGCGGCGTCGATGAACGAACGGGAAGCCTCGCGGCTTCCCGTTTTGCTTTGCGCGGCGCACCGGACACGGTCGCGACCGCGCGCGCCGGTGTTCGCGCCGGTGTCGGGGCGGGCTGAGGTATCGTCACGGGATCGGGGCAGGCGATCATGGGACGACCGGCGCGGGATGGGTCCGCGCGGTGCCGAATGAGCGTCCGTTGCTTGTCCGGGAGGGTTCGAACATGGAGTTGAGACACCTCCGCTACTTCGTCGCGGTTGCCGAGGAGCGGAATTTCACGCGGGCGGCCGAGCGCCTGCATATCGCGCAGCCGCCGCTCAGCCGGCAGATCCAGCAGCTCGAGGAGGCGCTCGGCGTGCCGCTGTTCGAGCGCAACGCGCGGCCGCTGAAGCTGACCGACGCGGGGCGGTTCTTCTATTCGCACGCGGTGCAGTTGCTCGCGCAGACGACCGAGCTCGAATCGATGACGAAGCGGGTCGGCCAGATCGAGCGCAGCATGTCGGTCGGCTTCGTCGGCTCGACGCTGTACGGGATGCTGCCGAAGATCATCCGGCGCTTTCGCGGCGAGTATCCGGCCGTCGAGCTGAGCCTGCACGAGATGTCGACGATGGACCAGATCAAGGCGCTGAAGGAAGGGCGCATCGACGTCGGGTTCGGGCGCATCCGTCACGAGGATCCGAGCGTGCGGCGCGTCGTGTTGCGCGAGGAGCGGATGATCGTCGCGCTGCCGGTCGGCCATGTGCTCGACGGCGCGAAACCCGTGCTGTCGCTGCACGATCTCGTGAACGACACGCTGATCATCTTCCCGAAGGCGCCGCGGCCGAGCTATGCGGACCAGGTGCTCGCGGCCTTCCACGATCGCGCGCTGCAGCCGCGGCGCATCTACGAGACACGCGAGCTGCAGATCGCGCTCGGGCTCGTCGCGATGGGCGAGGGCGTGTCGGTCGTGCCGCACAGCGTGTACGGGCTGAAGCGCGACGACATCAGCTACAAGCCGCTCGACGATCCGAACCTCGTGTCGCCGATCATCATGAGCATGCGGATGCTCGACGAATCGGAGGACATCCGCGCGATGCAGGCGCTGATCTACCGGCTGTACGACGAGTCGCACATGGAGTATCTGCCGCCGCAGCCGGAATGAACGTGCGGGCGATGGGGGCTTGCTTGACGCCGCGCGCGCGGCCGGGCCACCATCGACGGCATTCGATGCGGCGCGCCGGCGTGCGGCCGCTTTCATGCAGACGACGACCGACACATGACTGAAATCGTGACCGAGGAGACCTGGGTCGAGACGCCGCAAGGGCGTCTCTTCGCGAAGCGCTGGCGCGGTGCGCCGGCATCCGGGACGGCCGTGCCTGAGCCGGTCGCACCGATGCCGGCCGCGCCTATGCAGGCCGCGCCGATCGTACTGCTGCACGATTCGCTCGGCTGTGTCGAACTATGGCGCGACTTCCCCGCGCAACTCGCGCGTGCCGCGCAGCGTGACGTGATCGCGTACGACCGGCTGGGTTTCGGCCGCTCGGATCGTCATCCGGGGCGGCTCGGCACGACGTTCGTGCGCGACGAGGCCACGCTCGGGTTCACTGCGTTGCTCGAACGGTTCGGCATCGATGCGTTCGTCGTGTTCGGGCACAGCGTGGGCGGCGGCATGGCGGTCGGATGCGCGGCCGCGCATCCCGGGCGATGCCGCGCGCTGGTGACGGTCGCCGCGCAGGCGTTCGTCGAGGATCGCACGCTCGACGGCATTCGCGACGCGGGGCGGCAGTTCGACGCGCCGGGCCAGCTCGACCGGCTCGCGCGCTATCACGGCGACAAGGCCGAATGGGTGCTGCGGGCGTGGGTCGACACGTGGCTGTCGCAGGCGTTTCGCGGCTGGAATCTCGACGACGAACTGCCGCGCGTGCGCTGCGCGACGCTCGCGATTCACGGCGAACAGGACGAATACGGGTCGGACGTGCATCCGAAGCGGATCGCCGCGCGCGTCGCGGGACCGTCGTCGTTCCTGCTGCTGGGCGGATGCGGACACCTGCCGCATCGCGAGCGGACCGACGACGTACTCGCGGCAGTTGCCGCGCTTCTGCGCGACGCGCGCGCCTGAGCGAGCGAACGCTCGAGCGCGATGCGACCGGCGGGCCGAACCCGCCGGCGCTCAGAACGACAGCTGGATCGCGAGATCGATCGCGAGCAGTGCGATCGAGCAGCCGATACCGAGGATCACATTCGGCAGGCGATGCTCGAAATCGCGATGATCGCGGCGCATCGCGGCGCCGAGCAGGAAGATCGCCTCGATGACGATCTGCAGCCCGACGAACAGCAGCATCAGCAGGTACTCGTAACCCATCTGCTTGAACGCGGCGAATTGCATCCCGTGATCGCGGATCCATTGGCCGACGCGCAGCAGCTCGTAAACGAACAGCAAGGCAGGGAACAGGTAGCTGATGAAATAGGTCGGCGCGGTGGCGTGCCGTAATTCGAGGTGGAAGTGCTGATGCGTGGTAGCCATCACTAAGCCCTCCTTGCAACGCATGATTGCGGTCGCGACGGCGGCGCGGCGACGTGCGGACTAGGGGATTGCCCGAGGCATCGTGCGCGGCCGTACGACACCAGCATACCGCTGCGCGGGAAATTTGGCATCCCGTCCGTGCGTTCGTTGTAAAAATCGCTGCGCCTCGCGCGCTGCATTCAGCGGGCGTCGTTCGCGGGACGCGCCGTGCCGGCCGGCTGCGTATCGCCCGCGGCGCCGGGCAGCAGCCATTCCGGATGCCGCTCCAGATCGCCGGCCAGCGCGCGCAGCGCACGCGACGTGCGCGTGAATTGCGTCAGCGCGCGCTGCACGTTCGATGCGGACGCACCTTCCTGCCCGAGCGCCGTCCGTGCCGCCGTGAACGCTTGTCGCGCGGTCACGAACGCGTCGCGCGCATGCGGCGCGAGTTCGGTATCGAGCTGCGCGAACAGTGCGGCGGTGTGCGCGAGCGCAGTATTCGTGCCGAACCCCATGCGATCGAGCGGCAATCGGGAAAGCGTCCCGGCGAGATCGGCAATTTGTACCCGGAGCACGTCGAGCGTACCGGGCACGGTCGGCAATGCGATCGGCAACCGATCCGTGTCGACCGACGCGGGCGGCGCGTTCGGGAACATGTCGAGCGCGACATAGGAACGGTTCGCGACCACGTTGCCGACGCGCAATTGGCCGCGCAGGCCGCGTGCGACGAGGGTGCGCAGCAGCGTCTTGCCGGCGACCGAATCGCCATTGCCCAGCACGTCGCGGTAGCGGTGCCCGAGGCGATCGGGATAGAGGGCCATCGTCACGCGCATCGTGACGTTGCCGTGTTGCGCGTCGTATTCGGTGCCGACGGCGGTCACGCGGCCGAGTTCGATGCCGCGAAAGTCCACCGGCGCGCCGACGTCGAGGCCGCGCAGCGAGCGGTCGAAGCGCATCACGACCGGTGCGGCCGGCGCATTCGGTGTGCGCATTGCGTCGGTTTCATCGTCGGCCACGCGAAAGCGTGCGCCGTCCGCTGCCGCGACGATCGTCGTGCGTCCGGGCGGTGACGCGAACGCGAGCCCGCCGGCAAGCAGCGCGGCGAGCGACGGTGTGCCGAGCGTCATGCCGCTCGCGTCGAGCCGCAGGGCGGCGCCGCCCGCCTGCCACCAGCGTGCGTCGGCGTCGACGTAGCGATCGAATGGCGCGGCGACGAACACCGCGATCGACACGCCGTGCCCGTCCGGGTCGAGCGCATAACCGGTGACCTGGCCGACGCGTGCGCGCCGGTGATAGACCGGCGAGCCGATCGCGACCGTGCCGAGCGATGCCGCGCGCAGCGTGAAGCGGCGTCCGCCGCTGTCTTCATCGACCGGCGGCGCATCGAGCCCGGCGAAGGTGGTGCGCGGTTCCCCCCGGTTGCCGAGCGCGGCTGCGACATACGCGCCGGCCAGCACGGTATCGAGCCCGGAGAGGCCGTCGGGGCCGATACGCGGCCGCACGACCCAGAAGCGCGTGCCGGCGCTCGCAAGTGCGTGCGCGTCGGCGTTCAGTTGCACGTCGACGCGCACGCCGGCTTGCCCGGGCCACGCACGCACGCGCGTGACGCGGCCGACTTCGACGTTGCGCAGGCGCAGCGTCGATCGCCCGGCTTCCAGTCCGTCGGCGGTCGCGAACGCGATCGTGATCGCCGGCCCGCGGTTGCCGAGCACAGCGATGCCCCACGCGACGCAGCATGCCGCGGCCGCGAGCGGGACGAGCCAGATCGCCGTGCGCGGCCAGCAAGCCCACGCGCGCACGACACGCACGCGCGGTTTAGTCGAACTGCGCGACGAGCGCATCGGCGCCCTTGTCGATGCCGGTTTTCGCTGCGCTCAGCGCGCCGAAACTCGCGCCGATGTTCATCGCGTTCGGATACTGCTTCGTCACGTACGCGTTGATCAGCCGGTTTGTCGCGGCATCGCGGATTTCCACCGCATAGATGACGGAGCCGGTGAACGCGCCTTCGCGGCCGCGTATCGCCTGCACGCCGTTGTACAGATTGCCCGCGAGGTCGAAATGCGCGAACGCGCCGGCGAAGGCCGTCGTCGTCACCGCGCCCGTCAGCGTCAGCTTCACGCGCAGCGTGTCGGGTGCCGCCGCGTTCGTCAGCTCGAAGCGCTTGCCGAGTTTTTTCGCGAACGTGTCGCCCATGTACGCGGCGAGCGTCGTCTTGTCCTGATCGCTCAGGGTTCCGAACTGATTGTCCGTGCCGCGATAGACGGCCACCGGATCGAGGATCAGCTTCCGGTAGCGATGCCAGTCCGCCGGCAGCGCGTAGCGATACGGGATACGGCCGGACGTGTCCTGCGGATCGCTGCGCAGGTAAGGCGACGACTCGATGCCCGCATAGCGGGCGGGCTGGACGCCGGCGCAGCCGGCGAGTGCGACGCACAGCGCGACGCGCATCAGGTGGCGGGAAGCGGGGGATGGGTTCATGCATGGCTCCGGGTCGAAGTCGCGCCGGCGATCGGCGCGCAGGGTGGGTGTGACGGTTTCATCAAAAAAACCGACTGGGCGGTTTGTTTGTGGGGCGAGGTTGCCCCATGAATTCGGGGCGCGGCAGGGCCTTCCGGATTTCGGTGGTCGGCCGGACAGCCCTGCCACAGGCGGCGCCCGCATGCCGATGGCCGGTTCGTGGCGCCACCGCGCCGCCAGTCGGCGGGCGACGCGGGAGCCGATCGTAGCACCGCCGTTTTGGGATGTAAACCGACCAGGCGGTTTGTTTGTGATAGACTCCGCGCACTTCCTGCATGCGGCGGCACCGGTTCGGCGCCGCCGCATTGCGCCACTTCATACCGGGGAAAGGTCATGGACAACCCGACGCGTTCCGAGCGAACGCGTACTGCCGCGATCCAGGCGGCGCTCGCGATTCTCGAGCGCGACGGCCCGGGCAAGCTCACGTTCGACGCGATTTCGCGCGAAAGCGGCATCAGCAAGGGCGGGCTGATGCATCAGTTCCGCACGAAGGGCGATGTGCTGAACGCATTGATGGAACATCAGCAGGACTACTACGAACGCTTCCAGCGCGACTATCTGGCCGCGCGCGATCCGGGCGAAGCGCAGCCGACGCTGTCCGCGCAGATCGCGACGATGCGCGAAGTGATCGACCAGCAGCCGTCGGCGGCGCTCGCGATCATGGCCGCGCTGGTGGAAGATCCCGAGCCGCTGCAGATGGTTCGGGACACCGATGCGAGGAACGCGCAGCGCATCGCCGCCGAATCCGACGATCCCGATCTGGCGCTGCTGCGCTGGAAGGCGGCGTGGGGCATCGCGCTATCGGCGATGTTCGGATTGTGCCCGCTGTCGGCCGACGAGCGCGCGCGCCTGTTCGACCGGCTGCTCGACGAGGCGCAATGGCCGGCGGCCGGCACCGGCACGGCGAAGCGTCGCGCGCCGGCGGCGAAAACGTCGCGGAGGAAGTGACGCGCACGTTCGTTGCGTGCGGGGCGGCGCTCGCCCGCTTCGGGCGCACGCCGCAGACGCGCGAGATCACGCGCGAGTTCGCCTTTGAGCCGGTGCGCGCGCGGCTTCCTTCGTCGGAAGTCGCTGCATGGCGTGCGCTTCGCGACGTCCGCTTGCGCGCCGCTCTGCTTCATCGCGACGGCGTCGTGGCCAGGGGCCGCCCGGGCCTGCCGAACGCGCCCGCCGCGCGTCAGAAGTGCCCGGTGAACCGGTAGCGGCTGCCCGGGTGCCACAGGTTGGCGACCGCGGCGACCATCCCTTGCGACCACGTGCGCCGATGCAGCAGCAGGCACGGCTCGCGTTCGTCCATCGTCAGGTGGCGGCGCGTTTGCGCATCGGGCATCGCGGCCTCGATCCGGTATTCGACGCGCTGCAGCGGCGCGACGCGCGTCAGGTACTGGTTCGGCGTCGTCGTCGTGAAGTCCTGCAACGCGTATTCGGGCGCGCAGGCCGGATTGACCCAGCGCTCCTCGAGCTGCACGGGCGTGTCGGTTTCGAAGTGCAGCACGCGTGAGTGGAAGATCGGGCTGCCGGCGTCGAGCTGCAGTTCATCGGCGAGCTTCGCGTCGGCGATTGCCGCGCCCACCTCCAGCACGTGCGCACGATACGCATGGCCGCGCGCGGCGACTTCATCCGAGATGCTGCGGATCGCGACCAGCGTCGACTCGTATTTCGGCGACGCGACATACGTGCCGGAGCCGCGCGTGCGTGTGAGCACCTGCTCGGCCGTCAGTTCGCGCAGCGCGCGGTTGACGGTCATCCGCGCGACGTTGAATTCGCGCGCGAGCTCGTTCTCCGACGGCACCTGGTCGCCTTCCGCCCACTCGCCCGCATGGATGCGCGCGAGGATGAAATCCTTGATTTCCTGATAGATCGGTGTGGTCATTGCGTTGCTGTTCGAGAGACGGCGGCCGCCTGCCGTCGCAGGCCGGCCTTCGTGCGGTGTCCGGGCGGAGTGTACCGGGTTCGACGCCGCGCGGGCCCCACTGTGAGCCGGAGATTCGGGTAATTCCGGCACGCATCCGCACGGCGGATCGCGGGCCGGCGCGGCGGCGCGGAGGGCGATCCGCAGGCATGCGGATCCTGCCAGCGAAAAAGTATAGACAAATGTGCGCACGGCGACGGCCTGCCGGAATCGTGCCGAAAGCGGAATTTCAGCTGCATGTAATGTGTAGCGAATTGAAATATAAGGGAAATTCGCTCATGGAAACAATCCACCGACAATTAGAGATAAACACGGATTGCCGGCAGTGACCTGGAAAAGGCAAAGTTGTATGTACAACTTGGAGCGTCGCCGGATGGGCGGCATCCGGGTTGGAAGGGTTCACGGCGGCGACGCCCGACGGGACCCGTGCCCAGTTCGCCTATGACAGGAACGCCATGAAGAAACTCGCGCTCAGTATTGCCCTTGCCTGCATCGCGGTCGGTGCCCACGCCAAGGATTGGTCGACGATCCGGTTCGGCGTCGACGCCAGCTATCCGCCGTTCGAATCGAAGGACACAAGCGGCAAGGTCGTCGGCTTCGACGTCGATCTCGGCAACGAGATCTGCGCACGCCTGAAGGCGAAATGCGTCTGGATCGAGAACGACTTCGACGGGATGATCCCGGCGCTGAAGGCGAAGAAGTTCGACGGCGTGCTGTCGTCGATGTCGATGACGCCGGCGCGCGCCGAGCAGATCGCGTTCTCCGACAAGCTGTTCAACACGCCGACGCGTCTCGTCGCGAAGAAGGGCGCGAACCTGCAGCCGACGGCCGAATCGCTGAAGGGCAAGTCGGTCGGCGTCGAGCAGGGCACGATCCAGGAAACCTACGCGAAGACGTACTGGGCGCCGAAGGGCGTGCAGGTCGTGCCTTACCAGAACCAGGACGGGGTGTACCAGGACCTGATGTCCGGCCGCCTCGACGCCGCATTGCAGGACGCGGTGCAGGCCGACCTCGGCTTCCTGAAGACCCCGCGCGGCGCGAATTTCGACTTCGCCGGCAACGCCATCGACGATCCGAAGACGCTCGGCAACGGTGCCGGCATCGGGCTGCGCAAGGAAGACGCCGACCTGAAGGCGAAGCTCGACCACGCGATCGCCGACATCATCAAGGACGGCACGTACAAGAAGATCGAGAAGAAGTACTTCGCATTCGACGTCTACGGCGGCTGACCGCCGATGCGGCGCGCGTCGGTTGCGGCGCGCGCCGCGTCGGTTGCCGGGGGCCACTCGCTTCGCGTGATGCGTCCGGCTTGATGAGCAGGGTGCATCACGTAGTGCGCAGAACTCGTTTGATGCGCGGTTAATGGCTATTGACAATCCAGCCACATCGTTCTGGATCCCTTCTATGATCTTCCAAGGATTTGGCCCGCTGCTGTGGGCCGGCACGGTCGAGACCGTGAAGCTCGCGGTGCTGTCGCTTGCCGCGTCGCTCATTCTGGGCCTCGCGGGCGCGGCCGCGAAACTGTCGACCAATCGCGTGCTGAAGTCGGCCGGCACGTTCTATACGACGCTGATTCGCGCGGTGCCCGATCTCGTGCTGATGCTGCTGCTGTTCTACGGGATCCAGATCCTGCTGAACATGGCGACCGACGCGCTGGGCTGGGACCAGATCGACATCGATCCGTTCGTGGCGGGCGTCATCACGCTCGGCTTCATCTACGGCGCGTACTTCACCGAGACGTTCCGCGGCGCGTTCCTCGCGGTGCCGCGCGGCCAGCTCGAAGCGGGCTTCGCGTACGGGATGAGCGGCTGGCGCGTGTTTCACCGGATCCTGTTCCCGCAGATGATGCGCTTCGCGCTGCCGGGCATCGGCAACAACTGGCAGGTGCTCGTGAAGGCCACCGCGCTGGTGTCGATCATCGGTCTCGCCGACGTCGTGAAGGCGTCGCAGGACGCCGGCAAGAGCACGCTCGACTTCTTCTTCTTCACGCTCGCGGCTGGCGCGATCTACCTCGCGATCACGACGGTATCGAACGTCGTGCTGCACCACCTCGAGAAACGTTATTCGGTCGGCGTCCGGAGGCTTGCACTGTGATCGAAATCATCAGCCAGTACTGGCAAAGCTATCTCTACACCGACGGCTACCGCTTCAGCGGCCTCGCGATCACGCTGTGGCTGCTGGTCGTGTCGATCGCCCTCGGCTTTGCGCTCGCGGTGCCGCTCGCCATCGCGCGCGCATCGTCGAACCGCTGGATCTCGATGCCCGTGTGGCTCTATACCTATGTGTTCCGCGGCACGCCGCTCTACGTGCAGCTGCTGATGTGCTACACGGGCATCTACAGCCTGCAGGTCGTGCACAACCACGTGCTGCTCGACACGTTCTTCCGCAACGCGATGAACTGCACGCTGCTCGCGTTCGTGCTGAACGAATGCGCGTATGCGACCGAGATCTTCGCGGGCTCGATCAAGGCGACGTCGGCCGGCGAGGTCGAGGCCGGCCTGGCCTACGGGATGTCGCGCTTCAAGCTCTATACGCGCATCATCCTGCCGTCCGCGCTGCGTCGCGCGCTGCCGAGCTACAGCAACGAAGTGATCCTGATGCTGCACGCGACCACGCTCGCGTTCACCGCGACCGTTCCCGACATCCTGAAGGTCACGCGCGACGTCAACTCCGCCACCTATATGTCGTTCCAGGCGTACGGCATCGCGGCCGTGATGTACGCCGTCGTCGTGTTCACGCTCATCTGGGCGTTCCGCAAGCTCGAGACGCGCTGGCTCGCGTACCTCTCGCCGCGCAGCCATTAATGCATTCGCAAGATTCGCAAGGAAGGACCAAGCATGTACAAGCTCACCGTTGACAATCTCCACAAGAAGTTCGGCGACAACGAGGTGTTGAAGGGCGTGTCGATGAAGGCGAAGGCCGGCGACGTGATCAGCATCATCGGCTCGAGCGGCTCCGGCAAGAGCACGTTCCTGCGCTGCATCAACTTCCTCGAGCAGCCGTGCTCGGGGCAGATCACGATCGGCAGCGAGCCGATCCAGACCACGCGCGATCGCAACGGCTCGCTGCGCGTGGCCGACCAGAAGCAGCTGCAGCGCATGCGTACCAAGCTGTCGATGGTGTTCCAGCACTTCAACCTGTGGTCGCACATGACGGTGCTCGAGAACGTGATCGAGGCGCCGATGGCCGTGCTCGGTGTCGGCAAGGAAGAAGCCGTCGCGCGCGCGCGCAAGTATCTCGAGAAGGTCGGCCTCGCACCGCGCGTCGAAGGGATGTATCCGTCGCATCTGTCGGGCGGCCAGCAGCAGCGCGTCGCGATCGCACGTGCGCTCGCGATGGAACCCGAGGTGATGCTGTTCGACGAGCCGACGTCGGCGCTCGATCCGGAGCTCGTCGGCGAAGTGCTGAAGGTGATGCAGAAGCTCGCCGAGGAAGGCCGCACGATGGTCGTCGTCACGCACGAGATGGGCTTCGCGCGCAACGTGTCGAACCATGTGATCTTCCTGCATCAGGGCAAGATCGAGGAAGAGGGCGATCCGCAGGAGATTCTCGTCAATCCGAAGAGCGAGCGGCTCGGACAGTTCCTGTCGGGACGCTTGAAGTAAGGCGCAAGCCAGTTGCAAGGCCGCATGCAGGACGTGCGCGCTCGATGCGCCCGTCCTGCACGCGGCGGCGGTCCATCTCCTTCCTGTTTGCTGACCGGCGCGATCGCTCATCGCGCCGTTTTTTTATCCCGCCTCGCACGCGCGCGCCGGTTGCGGCCGCGTCGCTTCATTTGAAATCCCGATCGTTGCGCGACTGGCTGAAAGCATCGAAAGCATGTTCGTGCACATAACTGTCAGCTTCGGCGCCGTGACGCGTGTCGATGTCAAAGATCGTCAATTTCGCGCGGGGGCGGTACACCGGGATCCGCCGACCGGCGTTAAGCAGGTATCAGCCGGATGACCGGCTGATCTATCCGGGAGAGCTCCATGAACCGCATCGCGAAGATCCTGACGGCCACCGCACTGGCTTGTGTCGTGCTCGTGCCGGCCCTGGCCGAAGCGCATTCGCACCGCGTGTGCCATTTCGATCACCACCACCATCGCGTGTGTCGCTGGGTGCGGTAAGCCGGGCTTTCCCCGGGACGCCCGGGACACTTTCACCATTCAGGCCAATCAGGAGAGGACTATGAAAAAGACGATGTTGATCGCCGCGCTTGCTGCCGGCATGGGGCTGTCGATCGGTGCGTTCGCACAGGTGCCCGCCAGCGCGCCGGCAGGCACGACCGGCCTGTGCAAGGACGGTTCGTTCTATTCGGGCGCGTCGAAGAAGGGCGCATGCGCGGGCCACAAGGGCGTGAAGACCTGGTACGGCGCGTCGGCTGCCGCTGCCGCTGCCGCGAGCGCACCGGCCGCGGCGCCGGCAACGGCGGCATCCGCTGCCGCGGCATCCGGCACCGCGCCCGCGAAGAGCGCGACGGCGACCACGGCCGCAGCGCCGGGCGGCGGCGCGGGGAAGGTGTGGGTCAACGACAGCACGAAGGTGTATCACTGCTCGACCGACAAGTACTACGGCAAGACGAAGCACGGCAGCTACATGCCGGAAGCGGATGCGAAGGCGAAGGGCTTCCATCCGTCGCACGGCAAGGCCTGCTCGTAAGCCGGCCGCGCGAGCTTCGTCTCGCGCATTGCTCGCCACCTGTCTGTCGGGCATCACGCCCCGCCATTTCGGCGGGGCGTTTTTTTGGGTGCGACCGCGCTTGCGCCGCGCGCGCGGGTGACGGCTTTCGATTCGGCTACAGGCGCGGGCATCGAAATGAATTTTCCGAAAGCGTGCAATGAGGCGCAAACGTTTTACGTCGATTTCCGCCGGAAAGAGTACGAATTCGCTAAAGGATGCCGGCGCCGATGACGTTAAACGGGCACGGGGATGACTGTCGATCGCATGCATGCGACGTGCGACGCGCAGTCCGCAACAACCAGCGCAGCAGGGGAACCAACTTGAATCGTCAGCAATCGTGGACGCGTACGGCCGCGCCCGGGGAGATCATCTACTCGGAGGGCTTCGCCGGCGAGCCCGTCATCTTTCTGATCGCCGACGGCAAGGTCGAGCTGTCGACGCGCTGCGACGACAAGCGCGTCGTCGTCGCGACGCTCGGGCGCGGCGAGTTCTTCGGCGAATCGGCGCTGCTCGCATCCGAGCCGCGCGCGCATACCGCGAAGGCGCTGTCGTTCTGCCAGCTCACGGTCGTGCCGGCCACGCTGCTCGACGAGGAAATCGAGCACGTGTCCGCGCTGCTTCGCCATATCGTGCGCACGATGATCCGCCGCGTGAAGCGCAAGGACGACCAGCTCGCGACCTATACGCATGCCGACTTCATGCCCGGCGTGCTGTCGTATGCGCACGTGCTGTCGCTGATGGCCGGTACCGACACGCGCGGCCCGGACGACGCGTGGTCGCGCCGGCCGATGCAGGCGCACGGGGCGGAGACGTCGGTGCCGCTCGCCGACGTGATCCGCCGCTGCCGCGCGATCGCCGGCCATTCGCGGCCGCACGTGCTCGCGATGCTGCGCCGCATGGAGAAGCTCAATCTCGTCACCATCGAAGCCGCGCAGGCCGACCATGCCGGCGGCGGCGCCGATTACGCGGCATCGTCGGACGCGCGCCAGGTCGTCACGTTCGATGCCGCGCGCGTGATCGATCGCGCGCAGCAGGTCGCGGATCACGATCTCGACGTGTCGATCAACAGCGAGCTGGAGTTGATCGAGCTGGCCGATCTGGAAGCGCTGATCGGCGTCGACCGGAAGCTGCTGCTCAACAAGCTGACGCACGGCGAGATCGCCGACGAAGTGTTCGCGTTCCGCAAGTCGAAGGTGCTCGGTTACGTCGAGCAGAAAGGCGTCGCGTATTTCTCGCGGCGCAGCCCGCGTGCCGGCGGCGACGTGCGCGCGCTCGAGGATATCGTGTGGGTCGACCAGCGTACGCTGTTCGACGTGATCAGCGCGTTCGATACGTACGATCTCGCGAAGCTGATCGCGAGCCTCGACGATCGCGCGGTGGCCGACAAGCTGTTCTCCGTGATGACGGAAGCGCGGCGCAACGAGGTGTCGTGGGTGATGCGCCGCGAGCTGAAGCTCGATCCGATCGAGATCGAGGACATCGAGCGGCGCGTGCTGGATGCGGTGCGCGCGGCCAAGGCGCCGGCGGCAGCCGCGCCGCTCGCTTCATCCGACGCGTAACGCACCACCTGACGGAGACGCATATGGACCTGTTGACCCTGGCCGGCGTGATACTCGGCGGCGTGGCCATCGTGTTCGGCTTCGCGCTGGAGGGCGGGCATTTCTCGACGCTGTTCCAGTTCGAGGCGCTCGTCATCGTGCTCGGCGGCACGCTCGGCGCGGTGATGATCCAGAACACGTGGGCGCGGTTCCTCGATGCGGTGAAGCAGCTGCGGCTCGCATTCGTGCGCGCCCAGGAAGTCGATCGCAAGCACCTGACCGATCTGCTCGAATGGGGCGATCGCGCGAAGCTCGACGGGTTGCTCGCGTTCGAATCGATGGACGTCAGCGGCATCCATCCGTTTGCGCGGCGCGGGCTGGAACTGCTCGCGAACGGCGTGTCGACCGCCGTGCTCGAGGACGCGCTGCAGCGCGAGCTCGACGCCTACGAGCGCAGCCGGCTCGCGGCCGCGCGCGTGTGGCAGCAGGCCGGCGGCTATGCGCCGACCTTCGGCATTCTCGGCTCGGTGCTCGGGCTCGTGCAGGTGACGAGCCATATTCTCGAACCGGCGCAGCTCGGGCCGGGCATCGCGGTCGCGTTCATCGCGACGCTGTACGGCCTGGCATTCGCGAACCTCGTGTTCCTGCCGCTCTACGGCAAGCTGCGCGCGCAGATCGACAGCGAGCTGCGGTTTCGCAAGCTGTATCTCGACGGCCTGCTCGCGATCTCGCGCAAGGAATCGCCGCACACGATCGAAACGCGGTTGACCGGCGACGTGCGCGGCCGCGCGGCGGAATCGCTCACATGACGCACGGGGAGCTTCGACATGACGGTTCGAACTGACCGCGTGCGGGCGGGCTCGGCCGGCGCCGATCGCGACGACGATGACGCCGAGGGCACGCAGTCCGGCCGCTGGCTGATTTCCTACGCGGATCTCATCACGACGCTGATGGTGCTGTTCCTCGCGCTGTACGTGCTGCAGCTCGCGAAATACCACGCGCTCGATGCACGCTACCAGACGCTCGCGCGCCACGCTGGCGGCGCGGCAAGCCCATCCGCGGCCGCGATCGCGGATCGCGCCCCCGCGTGGCTCGCGTCGCTCGATGCGTTGAAGGCGAACGGCCGCATTTCGGTCGTGCGGGCACCGCACGGGATCGAGATCGGCATCGACGCGAAGATCCTGTTCAACGTCGGCGATGCGCACCTGCTGAACGACGCGGCGCCCGTGCTGAGCCAGATCGCGCAGGCGCTGAGCGAGCATGCGACCGGCGACATCCTCGTCGAAGGGCATACCGACAGCGTGCCGATCGCGAACGCGAAATACGAATCGAACTGGGAGCTGTCGTCCGCGCGAGCGGGCAGCGTCGTGCGCTATCTGGCCGAGCGCGGGGTCGCGCCGCACCGGCTCGCGGCGATCGGCCGGGCCGATACGCAGCCGCTCGTCGCGGGCGACGATGCGGCCGCGCGGGCGCGCAACCGGCGGGTGACGATCTTCGTCGCGTATTGATGCGGATCGCGCGATCCGCGACCAGCGACCAGCGATTCGCGACGGGCAGGCGAGCCCGTCCGTCAACGACATATCGAATCCCGCATGACGGCCATGTGAACGCAGCGATGCGATTTCGCGTGCGCCTGCCGATAACCCAAGCTGGCTCAGACCGAGCGGTTATCGAGGGAACCTCATGCATTTCTGGCGCAAGCTGTCCATTCAGAACAAGCTGATTCTCAGCATGACGAGCTGCCTGCTCGTGTTCGTCGCGATTTCGAGCGGGTTGAGCGTGCGCCTGATCGGCAACGCCGTGCGCGAGCGCGTCGTCCGAGAGGAACTGCCGACGGCCGTGAACGGCATTCGCGCCGACGTGCAGCGGCAGCTGGCCGGGCCGATTGCCGCGTCGCGCGTCCTCGCGCGCGATGCGTTCCTGCTGCAATGGGAAGCCGACGGCGAGCCCGACGCCGGCACGCGCGACTGGATCCGGCTCGCGAGGAACGTGAAGGACGAGCAGAAGGCGGCGTCCGTGCAGTGGGTGTCGGTGAAGAGCGGCAACTACTACAACGAAGCCGGCCTGCAGCGCAAGGTGACCGGCGAGGATCAGTGGCTCACGCACTTCCTCGCGTCGGGCAAGACCTGCGACGTGAACATGGATCGCGAGGTCACGACCGGCGGCTACATGATGTTCATCAACAGCCGCGTGGAGCTCGACGGCACGCCGGTCGGCGCGGCCGGCATGAGCCTGTCCGTCGACGCGCTCGCGAAGGGTATCGCCGCGTACCGGATCGGCGATACCGGCTTCGCCTACCTCGTGCGGCCGGACGGCGCGATCATGATGCATCGCGATACGTCGCTGATCGACGGCAAGCATTTCATGAAGGACGAACCGGGCCTGCCGGACGACGCAGCGTCGACGCTGCTGGCCGGCAAGCCGTATGCGTACATGAGCTACAGCGGCGACGGCGGCGCGCGCTTCATCGCGACGTCGTTCATTCCGGAGCTGAACGCGTACGTGGTCGTCGAAGTGCCGCAGGCCGAGCTGCTCGGCCCGGTGACGCGCGCGATTCGCAGCGCGGCGCTGGTCGCGGCGGTGGCCGGCCTCGGTGTCGCGTTGCTCGTGATCTGGCTGGTCGGGCGCGCGATCGCCGCGCCGATCCGCCGCGCGGCGACGCTGCTGTCCGAGATCGCGAGCGGCCAGGGCGACCTGACGCGGCGGCTGACGGTGGAGAGCGAGGACGAGATCGGGCAACTGTCGGACGCGTTCAACCGCTTCGTGTCGTCGCTGTCGACGCTGGTCCACCGGATCCGGGCGGCGTCCGCGTCGATCGCGACCGGGTCCGCGCAGATCGCGTCGGGCAATGCGGACCTCAGCGAGCGGACCGAGGGGCAGTCGGGCAATCTCGAGCGCACGGCTTCGTCGATGGAGGAAATCACCGCGGTCGTGCGCAACAACACCGAAACCGCGACGACGGCCGCGACGCTGATCACCGGCGCATCCGATACGGCGGCGCGCGGCGGCCAGGTCGTCGGCGAAGTCGTGACCACGATGGCGCAGATCAGCGACGCGTCGCAACGCATCGCCGAGATCATCGTGATGATCGACGGCATCGCGTTCCAGACCAACATCCTCGCGCTGAATGCCGCGGTGGAAGCGGCGCGAGCCGGCGAGCAGGGGCGCGGGTTTGCGGTCGTGGCGTCGGAAGTGCGCAACCTCGCGCAGCGCAGCGCGCAGGCGGCGAAGGAGATCAAGGCGCTGATCGAGCACAGCGCCGGCACCGTGAATGCCGGGTCGCGGCTCGTCAGCGAGGCCGGCGCGGTGATGCGCGATGTCGTGTCGCAGGTGCAGGGCGTCAGCGCGATGATGAGCGAGATTGCCGAGGCGAGCCTCGAGCAGAGCGCGGGCATCGACCAGATCGGCGATGCGGTGCAGTCGCTGGACCAGATGACGCAGCAGAACGCGGCACTGGTCGAGGAAAGCGCGGCGGCCGCGGAAAGCCTGAAGCAGCAGGCGGCGGAACTGACACGCCTGGTCTCGGCGTTCAAGGTCGACGAATGACGTCCGCGCGACGTTAGAATGACGCGTTTCCGGGGGGCGGCTGTCGTGAGATCACGGCAGCCGTTTTCGCTGTCGGCGCGGGATTCGATAACGTCAAAAAAATGAAGCGCATTTCAAGCGTGAAGGTCGGGGTGGGGGCGGTGGTGCTCGCGGCGGTGCTCGCCGCGGTCGGGGCGAAGGTGATCGCATCGCCGGCCGATTCGTATCTGGCCCATCGAAAGCAGGTCGCGGCGGCCCTGGCGGCGGCCCGGATGGAGGATCAGGCGGGCCTCGACAAGCAATACACGGCCGACGTGAATGCACGGCTCGCGAAACTGATCGGCCCGGTCCGGGCCAGAGGGTTCGGCGCGAAGGCGGAGGGGACGGTGCAGAGCGTCGGCCCCGTCGACGGGATGCCGCCGGGGCCGGACGGCTTGTCGTTCAAGTCTGACGATGGCAAGACGAATCTCGTCGTGACGACGGTGCCGCTGCTGAAGGCCTGGGTGACGACGGCGAACGCGGGCATCGAGCCGACCGACGACGTCGCGGTCATTCTCACGAATGAAACGCTTTACACGAACGTATTCGGCGACGACGCCGCGGCGTTCCGCTTCGCCGAGTTGCCCGTCAGGCGGCAGCCGGCCGATGGCGTGGTGAAGGCCTGGCTGCTCGGCGAAAGCCAGGATGGCGTGCCGGACGGACCGAACACGCTGGCCGTGTCGGTCAGGCAGGGCGAGCGGGTTTATATCCTGTGGAAGCGCGTGACGCTGCGCCCGATCGCGGCGTGCGGCGCGGCGCGGGTGCCCGAGGAGGCGCGGCAGGCGTGTTTCGCCAGACACGTGGTTGCCCAGCGGATCTACCCGCGATTGGTCGCGCAGGCGCAAGCGATGGCCGATGCGGTGGCCCGATAGCGAACGGCAGCGGTCATCGCTCGCCCGGCGCGCCGCGGTGGCGCGGGCGGGATGTTCGAGGCGGACGAACGACGGGCAGCGAAAACTGGCGTCGCCGCCCGCCGCCCGCCGCCCGCCGCCCGGCTTCAAGGCGACCGCAACGCCAGCAACCCCAGCGTGAGCGCGTTGAACGGCATTTCCGCGGCGCCCATCGAAAAGCCCGTGGCCATCGCGGTTGCCCCGGGCGTATGCATCAGCGCGTGGACGATCCGCTCGCTCGCATGGCCGTCGCCATACGGGTTGCTCGCGCGCGACATTTCCTCGTAGGCACTCTCGCTGTCGAACAGCCGCGACGCCTCCCAGACGATCCGCTCCTGATCCGTGCCGACGAGCCGTGCGGTGCCGGCCTGGATCGCCTCGGGCCGTTCGGTCGTCTCGCGCGTGACGAGCACCGGCTTGCCGAGCGCGGGCCCTTCCTCCTGGATGCCGCCCGAATCGGTGATGATGAAATGCGCGCGCGACATCAGGAATACGAACGACAGATATTCCTGCGGTTCGATCAAGTAGATGTTCGGCACGCCGCCGAGCAGCGCGCGCGCCGGCTCGCGCACGTTCGGATTCAGGTGCAGCGGATAGACGAACTGCGCGTCGTGATAGCGGTTCGCCAGCGCGCAGAGCGCCTCGCAGAAACGCCGGAACGGCTCGCCGAAGCTCTCGCGGCGATGGCCGGTGATGAGCACGACGCGGCGCGACGCGTCGAGAAACGGAAAGTGCGCGGCGACCTTGTCGTTGAGCGAGGTGTCGTGCTCGAGCATGCGCTTGACGTCGTGCAGCGCATCGATCACGGTGTTGCCGGTCATCACGACCGCACCGACCGGCACGCCTTCGCTGAACAGGTTGTCGCGCGCCTGGCCGGTCGGCGCGAAATGCCATGACGACACCGCGTCGGTCACGCGGCGATTCAATTCCTCCGGCCACGGCGACCAGATGTCGCCGCTGCGCAAGCCCGCTTCCACGTGCCCGATCGGCAAATAGCGGTAGAACGCCGCGATGCTGACGGCCAGCGTCGTCGTCGTATCGCCGTGCACGAGGACGACGTCCGGGCGAAAGTCGTCGAAGACGATCCCGATCGCCTGAAGAATGCCGGTCGTCACGTCGGTCAGCGTCTGGCTCTGGCGCATCAGATTGAGGTCGTAGTCGGGCTTGATGTCGAACAGCGTGAGGACCTGATCCAGCATTTCGCGATGCTGGGCGGTGACGCATACCCTGGCGTCGACATCCTTGCGCGCCTTCAACGCGCGGACGAGCGGCGCCATCTTGATGGCTTCCGGCCGAGTCCCGAACACAAGCAAGATCTTTTTCATCGTTATCCTCGTTGAGCTTCTGCGCGCCGGAAGACCCGGCAACTGACGCCAAGCATGCAAGCGGGCGACTCGTCCCGTCCCCGCAGGCGATCGCGTGGGCCGGCGCCGGCTACGCGACATGCAGCGGTGTGGCGGGGCGAGCGCACCGTTCTCGTCCGCGCGGTCTCCGCCACGCAATCGTCGGACTACGGCCGTTGCCCGGGTTCTTCGTCAATCACGTCATGAGCGCTCCTCGTTGTAGCGATCGCCACGTCTGTCCGTCACACCGTTTGCCTCGCCGCGTGGCAGCGCACGCGGCAGGTGATCTCGCATTCGATACAGCAATATTCAAACCAGCGGCCCTGCGGCCGGGTCCGGTTCGTGCCGCGCGCCCGGTTCGCTACGGAACGTTTCACAAGTGCTACGGAGGCCCCGTCGGCGGACCGGCGCGACGCAGACAACCGTGCAGCCGATCGCGCGATTGGCGTCGTCACACGAATGGTTTGACGACGAGGCGGATCGAATCCCGGCAGCCGTTCGAAGCGCGCGTATCTTTCGAATCGCTTTGAATCGCTTTGGTCTGCGAATTTCGTCTGGGCAATCGACGGGGCGTCATCGATTGTCCGATTCCGGTGACGCATGACGCGTTTTTCCGCTCCGAGGCGGCGCGCGTGGCGCCCGGGTCGACCCTTCCGAAATGTTGCGTATCTGTAACGCCTGGCCGGAATGCGGTGCCGGTAACCGCATTCCGGCCAGCCGATGCGCAGGCAGCGGGCCTTGCGCACGCGTGCGCCGCGACGCGCCGCGACGGCGTGCGACGCGTCGCGTCTCGCAACCGCGTCACGCGAGGCGACTCGCGCGATCAGCAGACGATTTGCCGCGCGACGTGCGAAAGCTGATTCGCCGGTGAATCAAAAACCTGCGTCCGTCACCCCGGCCGCACCGTGCGGAGGTGCGCAACCCCTTGCTGCACGCGGCATCGCGATCGATGGCTCGCGGCTTGCTTGTTCTGGCAGGACATGTGCGTCCCGACGCGTTCGAACCACAGCAGAAGGACGGGACGCCAAAGCAACGATTCCGGAAAGCGGCACGGCACGCTCGTCCGGCAGCGGAACGCTGCCGCGCTCGCACGACGAACGGTCGGCCGCATCCCATTGACATCCGCGCGATCCACGGCCCGTGCTCAAGCGCACTTCGGCCGCCGTCGCGGGAACCGGGGGCAGGGCATGAAGAACCGTCGGACGGCGTCACTCTGCATTGAAGGCATCCTGTTGTTGATCGTGCTGACCTGCTCGCAGGCCGTGCGAGACACCGCCTTGCTACCCTATGGCGACGCGGTGCGCGTCGGCCTGCCGGTCGCCGGCGCGGCCGCGCGCGACGCGGCTGATCCCGGTGCTGCGCCGCGCGCGCTGCGCGTGTCCGCCGATCCCGACGCGCAGCTCGAACCGGCGCCGGCCGCCGAATCGCGCATCGCGTTCGACACCGACCTGCTGTTGACGCCATGCGTCGCGTATCTGTGGCTATTCGTGCTGCTGACCTGCGTCTATGCCGCGCGGCATTACGTGTTCAGTCTCGACCGCCTGTTCAAGCCGCAGCACGCGCCCTATCAGACGATCACCCACGGCGAATGGCCGCGGCTCACGGTGTTCGTTGCCGCCCACAACGAGGAAGCTGTCGTCGCCGATTGCCTGATGGCGCTGCTCGCGACGACCTATCCGCACGAGCGGCTGACGATCGTTCCGGTGAACGACCGGTCGACCGACAACACGCGTGCGCTGATCGACGCGGTGCAGGCGCTCGCGCCCGAGCTCATCAAGCCGTTTCACCGCGAGAGCGGCAAGCCGGGCAAGGCGGCCGCGCTGAAGGACGCGCTGCGCTTCATTCACGGCGACATCATGGTGGTGTTCGACGCCGACTACCTGCCGCGCCCCGGGCTGCTGAAGGAACTCGTCGCGCCGTTCTTCGATCCGGAAGTCGGTGCGGTGATGGGCCGCGTCGTGCCGCAGAACGCCGACAGCAACCTGCTCGCGCGGCTGCTCGATCTCGAGCGCGCGGGCGGCTATCAGGTCAATCAGCAGGCGCGCAACAACCTGAACCTGGTGCCGCAGTACGGCGGCACCGTCGGCGGCATCCGCAAGGGCGCGCTCGACGCGGTGGGCGGCTGGTGCGACGACACGCTCGCGGAAGACACCGACATGACCTACCGCCTGCTGCTGAGCGACTGGCGCACGGTCTACCTCAACCATGCCGAATGCTACGAGGAAGTGCCCGAGCGCTGGGCGGTGCGCGCGCGGCAACTGACGCGCTGGGCGAAGGGCCACAACCAGACGCTGCTGCGCTATCTGGGCCCGGTGCTGCGCAATCCGCTGATCTCGCGGCGCTGCCGGCTGGACGGCGCGCTGCTGCTCGGCGTGTTCCTGATGCCCGCGCTGCTCGCGATCGCGTGGGGGACGGCGCTCGCGCTCTACCTGCTCAACGGCGTCAACTCGACGGCGCTCGGCCTGCTCGTGTCGGTGTTCGCGCTGTTCGCGTTCAGCACCTTCGGCAACTTCGGCGTGTTCTTCGAGATCGTGGTCGCGGCCCGGCTCGACGGGCGCGCGACTCGCCTGCGGCTCGTGCCGGTCAACGTGGTCGGCTTTTGCGTGACGATTGCCGCGGTGGTTGCCGCGTTGTGGGGGCTGTTGCTCGATGCCGCGTTGCGCCGCGAATTGAAATGGGACAAGACCGAGCGCTTTCGCCGGCAACTGAAACCGGGGCGATGAACGATGACGACCTTCAACGTGATGGTGCCGGTGGCCGGTGTGCTCAGCCTGCCGTTCCTGCCCCTGCTGCATGAGTTGATCCGGCGCAGCGACGTGGCGGCGCTGCCGATCGGCGACGGCCCGTTCGTCGACCAGGCGCTGCTCGCCGCGCGCTGGCGCGATGCGCTGCGCGCGCATGCCGGCGGCGCGCAGCCGGCGGATGCGCGCGCGGCGCCGCCGTGGCACGCGCTCGGGCTCCTCGTGCGGCATGACGACGAGATCCGCTTGCTGCGCGACCAGCATTGCGACGACGTGCTGTACGCGGATTGCGCGATCACGCTCGACAGCGGCGCGCGCGCCGCGTATGCGTTCGCGGAGCAGCGCATCGACATTCGCGCCGGCGCGACCATCGGCATGCTCGCGCATGCGCCGCACGTCGACGTCGACAGCGCGGTGCTGCGCGGCGTGGTGGTGGGCGGCACGATGACCCTGCATGGCGCGGGCGGCTTCGCGTGCCTGTACGGCGAGCCGATCGTGTTCGGCAAGGCGCCGGACGCGCCGTCCGGCGACACGTCCGACGCGCCGCGCCGCGCGGTATCGCTGACCCGCCACTTCGAGAAGCTGCCGCATCGCTACGTGCACGGCCGTTATCTGCTGCCCTGCGACGTGCGTCTGCCCGCGCATACGGCCGTGCAGGGCAACCTCGTGGTGGACGGCACGCTGGTGCTCGGCGACGGCTGCGTGCTGCGCGGCAGCGTCAAGGCGCATCGCGTCGAACTCGCGCGCCACGCGCTGCTGCACGGCGCCGTGTTCGCGCGGGACGACGTGCTGCTCGCCAGCGGCAGCTGCATCGACGGCGTCGTGTCGGCCGGCGGTCTGCTGCGCCTGACCGGCGCGCGCATCGGCGTCGCCGGCCATCCCGTCAGCGCCTGTGCGCGCGACGTCTCGGTCATCGGTCATGCCTGCGTGCACGGCGATCTCGTCGCCTGCCGCAGCGGCTGGTTCCACGCATCCCGTTAAGGAGCGCCTTCATGTCCGATCGTTCCTGCCGCCGCCGCTCGCGCGTACCGGTCGCCGCATTGGCGGTGCTGTACGGCGTCGCCGCCGGCCCGCTCCCGGCGCTGGCCGCGACACCCGGCGATGCCGGCGGGCCGCCGCCCGCCCAGTCTCCCGACGTCGCCACGCACGTCATCGTGCCGCGGACCCTCGATGGCGGCCGGTTCGTGCGCGTGCCGGCCGAAGGCTTGCCCGACGGCATGTCGCTCGCCGAAGTGTCGCCCGACGAACCGAACCGGCCGCCGTTGCCCGATGCCGTGGTCACGCACGCGCAGGCCCCGAGCCAGCCGCAGGTGGAAATGTCGCTCGGCGTGTCGAGCGCGCACTTGACGAACGGTTACGGCGACTGGTACGGCGTGCATCTGCGCGGCCTCTATCACGACGGCGGCCACACGATTCTCGGCGAACTGGCGCAGTTGCACCGTTTCGGCGAGTCTACGCAGCTCGGTGCGCTGACGGTTGTGCAGGACCTGGGACCGGACTGGTTCGGCGGCATCGGCTTCGCCAGCACCACGTCCGGGACGATCCTGCCGAGCGTGCGCGTCGACGCGTCGATCAACCGCAAGCTGCTGTCCGACCGTTCGCTGATCGTGTCGCTGGGCGCGGGCTACGCACGGAACCGCAGCGGCCACAAGGATCAGCTGTATCACGCCGGCCTGATCTGGTATGCGATGCCGAAGTGGATCTTCGAGGCGGGCGCGAACTATGTGATCGATTCGCCGGGCTCGGTGAAGGCGCCCCAATACTACGGCGCCGTCACCTACGGCGAAGTCGGCAAGAGCGTGATCGTGCTGCGCGGCGGGTTCGGCCGCGAGGCCTACCAGGTCACGGGTTCCGGTTCGCAGATCGCCGATTTCCGCAGTCACGAGATGTCCGCGAAGTGGCGCTACTGGTTCACGCGCAAGTGGGGGACGCAAGTCGAATTCGACTACTACCATAACCCCTACTATTCACGGATCGGCGGCGAGCTGAGCGTGTTCTACCACTGGTAGCGAGGGCGGGCGCCATGCAGACGCATCCCGTCCGTCCCGTCGCCGACCGTTCGCTGCGGACCCACCCGCATCCGCAGCGCTGGCTGATGTCGATCGTCGTGCTGACGCCGGCGCTGTACGCGTCGCTGTGGCTCGCGTTGCCGCTGGCCTGGCGCTACTGGCGCGCGGTGATGGCCTGGGGTGCGCACCAGATCGATCCGGCGCTGCACGTGATCGTGATCGGCTATCCGCCCGACGCGCCGCGCGTGCCGCTGCTGTCGATCGACGTCGCCGCGCGCATGCCTGGCGGCACGCTGCTGGCCGTGACCGCGGCGCTCTGCACGATCGGCTTCGGCGCGTCGTTCCTGCGCCGCGCGAACTGGCTGCCCGTTGCATATCTGTTACGTATCGGGAGCTTCACGCAGCTGCTGATTTGCGCGTATTTCTGGCTGGCGCCGGGCACCTTCCCGTATGTGCCGATGCTGCATCTGCGCGACATGTTCGTGCTGCAGGGCGCGGCGATCGCGCTGATCCCGCTGGTGATGGCGGCGCTTTACTACCCGCTCGATTTCTCGCTGCTGCAGAAGGCGGCCGCATCGGTGCTCGTGCTCGGCTATTTTTTGCTCGCGTTGCCGTTCGTGATGTTGCTGCACGTCGTCATCCTCCATCACGGGTCGCTGCTGTTCTTGCCATTCTGCTATTTCATGCTCGGCGGGCCACTGCTGATCGGGCTGCTGGTCACCCTCTACACCTACTGCGCGAGCTGGCCCGGCGCGCTGACGAATCCGTCCGACGATTCGCGCTGAACCCGCTCGCAAAGGCCGCCGTATCAGCGATGAAACGATTTTGTATGGTTTCCTCACGAAATGGCGGTCGCTCGCGGCAGCGAGCCAGCACGCCCGCGCCTTCGGCGCCAATGGCACGTTGTTCGCTTCTTTCACCGCGTCGCATCGATTCGCGTGCAGCGGAGAGGATGGCGCGGCACGCCGGGGCAGGTTCGCGAGTCCGGCTGCCGAGGGCCGACGCCGGTCGATGGTCGACGAACTGGGCAGCCGCACCTATCTACCGGGCAAGGTTGGTTGACCTGGCGGCACGCATACCGCTGCTGCCGCAAGCCACCCATTCCTTAAGCGAGGAGCACACCATGTTGGCAAAGTCAGGCAAGTTCTTGCGGATCCTGTTCGCGCTGTTCGCGCTGGCGTTCGCATTCAGTCCGGGCGGCGTTCGGGCGGCCACCAACCAGCTTCTGCTGTTGGTGCCCGACACGCTGACGTTGCCCGATTCGCGTGTCTCCGCGTGGCTCGACACCGCGCAGGAGGAAGGGCTGCAGATCAAGGTCATGACCGACAGCCAGTTCATGGCGGCCGGCGCGTCGCTGTCGCAGTATCCCGGGCTGATCCTGCCGGACCAGGTGCATACGACGGCTGACGACACGCTCGTGACGGCGATCCAGAACTATGCGCTGAACGGCGGCAAGGTCATGCTCGTCTACGATTTCGGCGTGCTGAACTCGGCCGGCTTCTACGTGAGCCCGAAGTCGCGTTTCAGCAACATGGTGGGCGTCGATTACGTGCTGTATGACCAATACGGCGGCAACATGATCGGCCTCGGCAACGTGACCGGCATGAGCAGCTGGCTGCGCACGCTGCAGGTGCCCCCCGGCAAGTCGATGGCATGGACGACGACGACGTCGACCACGACCGCCAGCCCCACGAGCTCGTTCGCGTCGACGAGCAGCTCGGGTCAGTCGACGACATCGGCGTCGACTTCGTCGGCGCCGACGTCTGGCAGTGCGCTGTTCCTGCCCGCCAGCCCGTCGAACCCGGGTGGCCTCGCCAATTACAACCACCAGGCATGGTTCCAGTACCAGACGCCGACCAACGGCAGTGGCGTGCTGAACCAGACGCTGCCGAAGCTGACCGGCACCGTGACCGGCAAGCTCAAGAAGATCACGTCGTATAGCGCCGGCTCGCTGCTGAGCACCGCGACCGGCAAGACGGCCAGCACGCTCGCGTCCACGCTGGCCACCACCACGGACACGCTCGAAGGGATCTCCGGCTATGTGTACGGCTTCCTGACCTATCCGAGCTTCGTCACGCAGGGCACGTATACCGGCACGACGATCCTGACGTCGCCGACGTTCGGGCTGGTGTCGGGCTACAACCCCTACGGCAACGGCGGGGTGCTGTTCGTCAACCTGCCGCTGGCCTACCTCGACGGCCAGACCGACGGGATGCTGATCCACGGCTACCTGCATTATTTCGGCACGCAGATGCTGAACCTGCCGTCGCTGTCGCCGCTGCCGAAGGCGCAGGCCGGCCTCGTGTTCAACTGGCACTTCTGCGCGGGCGACCAGATCCAGCCTGCACTTCAGCTGAAGAGCCTCGGCGTATGGAACAACGGGCCGTTCTCGCTCGTGGTCACGGCCGGCCCGGACGAAGCGGCATTCGGCGACGGTGACGGCGTGAACCTCGCGAACAATCCGACCGCGCAGAATCTCATCAAGTACCTCCTGAGCAAGGGCCATCACGTCGGCAGCCACGGCGGCTGGATCCACGACTACTGGGGGGCGAACGCGAGTGAAACGAACGCGAGCACGTTCACGCAGTACCTGGTGATGAACCACCAGGCCGTCCAGGCGGCGACCGGCCAGCCGGATGTCGAGTACGCGGCGCCGGAAGGCAACACGCCGACCTGGTCGGTGAACTGGCTCGAGAGCAACGGCTTCAACGGGTATTACTTCACCGGCCACACCGGCTCGGCGCCGACCCGCGCCTATCGCAACGGCGCGATGCTGAACCCCGGTCTGTGGGCCTACCCGGTGATGCCGTTCGGCAAGTACGCGACGTTCGAGGAGTTCCAGCAGTATGCGGTGCCGACGGCCGACGTGAACAACTGGTACGCCGCGCTGATGAACTGGGTCGTCGCGAACCACACGAGCCGGCTGATCTATGCGCACCCGCTCGGCGCATCGTCCTACACGTCGACGCTGTCCGCGATCTTCTCGCAAGCGAACATGCTGAAGCTGACGGGGCAGTTCCGCTGGTACACGATGAGCGACATCACGATCTTCGATCGGTCGCGCCTGAACGTCACGTGGTCGGCCACCGACACGGGCAGTGGCTGGGCGTTCTCGGCCAGCCACCCGACCAGCCTCGCGAACATGACGTGGCTGCTGCCGAAGGCCGCGTATGCGTTGCCGATCATCACGCAAGGCAGCGGCAGCGTGGGGATCACCGACTCGACGTACTGGCTCGTGACCGCGAACAGCGGTACCAGCCTCAAGTTCACCAGCGCCAAGGTGCACTGAGCCACGTCGTCGACACGGTCGCCGGACGCGACGCGGCCAACGCCGCGTCCGGCGACGATTGCGCAGGATGACCGCGCAGGAGCCTCCCATGATGAACCGGCCCGCGCTTTTCCCGGCCACACGCGCGTGCGTGGCGGCCACCGTCAGGCTGTGCCGCTACTGGCGCACCGCCTGCTGCGTCGCCGCGTGCTGCTCCGTGCTGCACGCGGGCGCCGCCGACCTTCGACTCAACGGGCTGTATCAACGCCCGGACGGTGCGATCACCGTGCGTCTGAACGGCGCCGGCATCGATCCTTATTTCGCGGCGAAGGCGCTGCTTGCCGCAGCCGACACCAAGATGGACGCCCGTCAGCCCGCACTCGCGTGGATCGCATGGTTGTTGCCGCGCCAGCGTCCGGACGGCGGCTTCGATCGCTACTGCGTGAAGAGCGGCGGACAGGTCGCGTCGTGCGCGGAAGCCGACGCGGACGACGCGATGATGGCGACCTGGATCGAACTGCTCGCGCGCTTCGCACCGCCCGACGGCATGCCGGCCGCGTGGGAAGCCAGCCTGAATCGCGCGGGCGCGCACCTGGACCTGCTGCTCGACAAGCCGACCGGCGTCTATCAGATCTCGTCGACGCTGCACGTCGCGCTGCTGATGGACAACGTCGAGGTGCACAGCGCATTCCAGGCGCTCGCCGCGTATTACGTGCGCCGTGCCGACTACGCGCATGCGGGCCCGTGGAGCCAGCGGGCCGACCGGCTGTCGTCGGCGATCGTGAAGGTGTTCTGGCGCGGGACGCGATCCGGCTTTCGCGCGAGCACGCAGAAGATCAGCGACACGAGCTTCTATCCGGCGAAGGTCGCGCAGATCTTCCCGATCCTGTCCGGCATCCAGGTGCCCGACGAGTCGAACGAGACGATCTACGCGCAGTGGATGCAGAAGTACGGCAAGACCTGGATGCAGCTCGCCGGCTCCGATTTTCCGTGGGGGCTGATCGCGCTGGTCGCCTACAAGATGAACGACTGGAGCACCGTCGCCTGCTGGTATGCGCGCTCGGGCCCGTATCGTCACGGCACGCACTGGAACGTACTGGAGGAGTCGCTGTACCTGGCATTCGAAAGCCGGATGACCGATCCGCTCGCACCCGCCAAATGCGGGTTCACGACCGCGGAGACAACGGAAACAACGGTGGCCGGATCGCGTTGACACGGCGGCGCACCGTTCATGGGCGGACAAAGGGAAGGAGGCGTGTCATGTGTGGCATCGTCGGCGCGGTCGCGCAACGGAACATCGTTCCGATTCTGATTGAAGGATTGCGCCGCCTCGAGTATCGCGGCTACGATTCATGCGGCGTGGCGACCGTCGTCGACGGCCAGGCGCGCCGGGAGCGCAGCGTATCGCGCGTCGCCGATCTCGACGCGCACGTCCGCGACGCCGGGCTGTCCGGCAGCACCGGCATCGCGCATACCCGCTGGGCGACGCATGGCGCGCCGGCCACCTGCAACGCGCATCCGATCTTCTCGCGCGACGAGATCGCCCTCGTGCACAACGGCATCATCGAGAATCACGAAACGTTGCGCAGGCAACTGTCCGACGAGCACTATGAATTCGACGGGCAAACCGATACCGAGGTCGTCGCGCACCTGATCCACAGCAAGTATCGCGGCGACCTGCTCGCCGCCGTGCGCGACGCGACGGCGCAGCTGCACGGCGCGTATGCGATTGCCGTGTTCAGCAAGCACGAGCCGCAGCGGCTGATCGGCGCGCGCGCCGGCTCGCCGCTGGTGGTCGGGGTGAGGGACGGCGAATGCTTTCTCGCATCGGACGCGCTCGCGCTGGCCGGGATCACCGATCAGTTCATCTTTCTCGAGGAAGGCGACATCGTCGAACTGACGCCGGGCGGCGTGCGGGTGCTCGCGCGCGGCGGCACGCCGGTCGAACGCCCGGTCCAGACCGTTTCGGCGACGCAAGGCGTGGTTGAACTCGGGCCGTACCGCCACTTCATGCAGAAGGAAATCTTCGAGCAACCGCAGGCCGTCGCCGCGACCATCCCCGATGCGGGGCTGTTCGATCCGGCGACATTCGGCCCGGATGCCGCGCGCGCGTTCGAGCAGATCGACAACGTGCTGATCCTCGCGTGCGGCACGAGTCATTATTCCGGCCTGACGGCGCGCCGCTGGCTCGAGACGATCGCGCGCGTGCCGGCGCAGGTCGAGATCGCGAGCGAATACCGTTACAGCGATGCGCTCGCGCTGCCGAATACGCTGGTGGTCAGCGTGTCGCAGTCCGGCGAGACGGCCGATACGCTCGCCGCGCTCAAGTACGCGCAGGCGCTCGGTCATATCGACACGCTGGCGATCTGCAACGTGCCGACCAGCGCGATGATGCGGCAGACCGGCCTGCGGTTCCTGACGCGGGCCGGCCCGGAGATCGGCGTCGCGTCGACCAAGGCGTTCACGACGCAGCTCGTCGCGCTGTTCATTCTCGCGGTGACGCTCGGCCGGTTGCGCGGTTATGTCGACGACGCGCAGCTTGCCCGTTATACGACGCAACTGCGGCGGCTGCCGAACGCGCTCGAGGACGTGCTCGCGCTGGAGCCGCAGATCGAGCGCTGGGCCGCGGAGTTCTCGCGGCACGAGAATGCGCTGTTTCTCGGGCGCGGGCTGCATTACCCGATCGCGCTCGAAGGCGCGCTGAAGCTGAAGGAGATTTCGTATATCCACGCGGAAGCGTATCCGGCCGGCGAGCTGAAGCACGGGCCGCTCGCGCTCGTGACGCATGCGATGCCGGTCGCGACGATCGCGCCGAACGACGCGCTGCTCGAGAAGCTCAAGTCGAACATGCAGGAAGTGCGGGCGCGGGGCGGGCAGCTTTACGTATTCGCCGATGCCGATACGCGGATCGACAACGGCGAGGGCGTGTCGGTGCTGCGGATGCCGGATTACTACGGGCTGCTGTCGCCGATCCTGCACGTCGTGCCGTTGCAACTGCTCGCGTATCACGCCGCGTGCCTGCGCGGCGCGGATATCGACAAGCCGAGGAACCTGGCGAAATCGGTGACGGTGGAGTGACGGGCGGGGCGCGAGGGCGGTCAGGCCGTTTCCGCGCCATGCGGGGCGGCCTTGGCCGGGATTCGGGAAGGCCGACGGCGGCCGGGCATGGCCGGGCGCGCCGGGCCCGAAACGGCACTGCCATGCCGCCGCATTCGTGCGAATATAGGCGGCGTTTCGACCACCGAACCCGAGACCGTCGTGATCCGATCGAACCCCGAGGGCAACCCGCCAGCCGGCCATCCGCCGTGGATGCCCGTCGCGCTGGCCGAACTGGGCATCCGCCGGTTCCCGCCCGGCAGCATCAATCCGCGCATCGTCGAATACAACAACCACACGAATCTCGTCGGTTACGACGACAAGATTTCGTGGTGCTCGTCGTTCGCCAACTGGTGCATGACGCGTGCCGGCATCCGCGGCACGGGCTCCGCGCTCGCGCGCTCGTGGCTCGAATGGGGGCGGCCGCTGGAGCGCCCGGTGTACGGCTGCATCGCGGTCCTGACGCGCGACGATCCCGCGAGCTGGAAGGGCCACGTCGGGTTCTATCTGCGTCACGACGACCAGCACGTGCACCTGTTCGGCGGCAATCAGCTCGAAGCCGTGCGCGAACTCGCGTATCCGGTGAGCGAAGTGATCGGATACCGATGGCCCGACGCGGGTTGATCGCGCCGATTGCCCGCCGTGTAGCTGTTTCATCCCGCAATGAAATGACCCAACCGGAGGCCCCCGGCGCATCCGCTCGCGATGCCCGGCCTCCGCATTCACAAGGAGCCTGCAGTGCAAACCGGTAATCTCCGCCTCTACGCCGACTCGCAATATGCGAGCCCTTACGCGATGTCCGTGTTCGTCGCGCTCGAGGAAAAATCGCTGCCGTACGACCTGGTGACCGTCGATCTCGGCAACCGCGCGCATTTCGCGCCGGACTATGCGGCGACGTCGCTGACGCAACGCGTGCCGACGCTCGTGCACGACGACTTCGCGCTGTCGGAATCGTCCGCGATTACCGAATATCTCGACGAGACTTTCCCGGGCGCACGGCTCTATCCGGCCGAGCCGCGCCAGCGCGCGCGGGCGCGCCAGGTGCAGGCGTGGCTGCGCAGCGACCTGATGCCGATCCGCACGGAGCGGTCGACCGAAGTGTTGTTCTACCGCCCGTCGAGCGAGCCGCTGTCGAATCTGGCACAGGCCGCCGCGCAGAAGCTGTTCGCGGCCGCCGATAAACTGCTCGCACCGGGCGCGGCGAACCTGTTCGGCGCGTGGAGCATCGCCGATGTCGACCTGGCGGTGATGTTGAATCGCCTGGTATTGAACGACGATCCGGTGCCGCAGCGTCTGGCCGACTATGCGCGCGCGCAGTGGGAGCGGCCGTCGGTGCAGCGTTGGGTGAAGCTGAAGCGGCCGCCGCTGTAACGCACGGCGGGGCCGGGCGACGCAGCGGCGTGACCCGGCCGACTGCCCGCGCGGCCCGTACACACGGACCCTCCGGCCGCGAGATCGCGCGTCCGGTATCGGCGGGCGGTCGCGGTCAGTCCTTCGCGATCAATCCTTTGCTGCGGCGACGGCTTCCGTCTGCGCGTCACCCGCCGCGTCATTCCGGCTCCATCCACCTCCAAGCGACCGATACAACGCGACCGCCGCCAGCGCATGCTCGCGCTTGGCCTGGTTGAGCGCATCCGAATCCCGCAGATACACCTCCTGCGCGGACAGCACATCCAGGAAATCCGTCGCGCCGCCCTTGTAGAGCTGGTTCGCCAGCCCGAGCGCCTGGCCCGACGCCGCGAGCGCGCTGTCGAGCCGCCGCGTCGCTTCATCGCTGCCGACGAGGTTCGCGCGCGCATCCTCGACGTCCCGCAGCGCCTGCAACATCGTCTGTCGCAACCCGAGTTCCGACTCGCGCATCCGGCTTTCGCTCTGCGAGATATCGGCGGTAATCCGCCCTGCGTTGAAGATCGGGCTCGTCGCGCTCAACGCCGCGCTGAACAGGTTGTCGGTCAGCGTCGGCAACCCGAGGTACGACGCGGCCAGAATTCCGTCCGTCAGGTTCAGCGAGAACTTCGGATACCGCTCGGCCTTCGCGACACCGACTTGCGCCGCGCGCCGCTCGACCTGCGCATACGCGGCGAGCACGTCCGGCCGGCGCAGCAGCGCCTGCGAAGGCAGCGTGTCGGGCGACCCGGCCGGCGGCACCGGAATCGCGCCGGCCTGCGCGAGCACGAGCCGGTCGACCGATTCGGGCGTGCGGCCCGAATACACGGCGATCAGGTTGAGCTGATGCGCGATCCGCGCCTGCGTCGGCGGAATCCGCGCGTCCAGCGCATCGAGCTGGTTCTGCGCGCGGGTGACGTCGAGCTCCGTCGACAGCCCGAACGCCTGCCGCTTGCGCGTGAGGTCGAGCGCATGCCGGCGGATCGCCGCGTTGTCCTGCAGGATCTTCAGTTCCTGCTGCGCCCAGCGCAGGTCGACATACGCGGACGCCGCATCGGCCGCGAGCGCGAGCCGCATCGCGTCTTCTGCGTGCTGTTGCCCGACCCGTTCGGCCTGCGCGGCCAGCAGGTCGAGCCGTTCACCGCCGAACACGTCCGGCGACCAGCTCAGCGCGAGCCCCGCGCCGGCCTGCCGCACATAGCCGAGCGGCGGCGGCGTGTTCTGGCGCGCGTCGGCCGCATGCGCGGTCGCGTCGAGTGCGGGCAGCAGCACCGCGCGCTTCTGCACGGTCAGCGCCTGCGCCTGCTTCACGCGTTCGGCGGCGGCCTGCAGATCGAGGTTGCCGTCGAGCACGGTGTCGATCAGCCGGTCGAGCGCCGGATCGTGGAACTGCGCCCACCACGCGGCGGCATCGGCGCCCGTGCGCGGCACGTCGGTATCCCACGCGGCGGGGGCGAGCGCTTGAACGGCATCGTGCAGCGCGGGATGCTGCGCGGGCGGCACCGCGCAGCCGGCGGCGAATGCGCTGGCAGCGAGGGCGGCGAGTAGCTTTTTCATGATGACGACCTCGGCTTCAGTGCGCGTCCGGCGGCGGCGCGTTCAGGGTGATGGGACGGGAAAACGCGACGGCGGCCAGCGCGACGACGAAGCACAGCGACAGCGCGTAGTACGCATCCGCATAGGTGAGCGTCAGCGCTTCGCGATAGATCAGCCGGTGCAGGTTCGCGAGGCCGGCCTGCGCGGTATCCAGCGTGTTGCCGGCCACCGAGGTCCAGTACGCGGCCTGGCGATCGAGCAGCGACGCGACCTGCGGCTCGCCCGCGCTCACGTGCTCGTTCAGGCGCAGGTAGTGGAAGTTCACCCGGTCGTTGAGCATCGTCGCGCTCACCGCGATGCCGATCGCGCCGCCGAGGTTGCGCATCAGGTTGAACAGGCCGCTTGCCGATTTCAGGCGCGACTGCGGCAGCGAGCCCAGCGCCATCGTCACGATCGGCGGCACGCTGAATTGCTGGCCGATGCCGCGCAGCGCCTGCGGCAGCAACAGCTCGCGCCAGCCCCAGTCGTGCGTGATCGGCGTGTACAGGTAGCAGCCGAGGCCGAAGCAGACGAGCCCGAACACGAGCAGCGCGCGCATGCTGAAGTAGCGCGCGGCGAACGCATACACGCACAGCGCAAGCAGCTGGAACGCGCCGACCGACAGCAGCGCGATACCGATCTGCAGCGAACTGAACGCGCGCACCTGCGCCAGGAACAGCGGCGTGAGGAACACCGTCACGAAGATCCCGATGCCCGTCACGAACGACAGCAGGCTGCCGATCCCGAAGTTGCGCACGACGAGCGCGCGCAGGTCGACGACCGGATCGTCGGCGCTCAGCGCGTGCACGATGAACAGGAAGCCGCAGATGCCGGAGATCCATGCGCAGATCAGGATGACGTCGTCGCTGAACCAGTTCTTGCGCGGGCCTTCCTCCAGCACGTATTCGAGGCAGCCGAGGAAACCCGACATCAGCACGATGCCGGGATAGTCGCCGCGCCTGACGAGGCTGAGGTCGGGGGCGTCGATCCGCACGTAGCGCGGCACCAGCGCGGCCACGACGACGCCCGGCACGAGGTTCAGGTAGAACAGCCAGTGCCACGACCATTGATCGGTGATCCAGCCGCCGATCACCGGCCCGATTGCCGGCGCGAGCGACGCGAGCGCGCCGATCGTCGTCGACGCGACCAGCCGCTGCCTGCCCGGGAACAGCACGAACGCGGTCGTGAACACGGTGGGGATCATCGCGGCGCCGAGCGCGCCTTGCAACCCGCGAAACAGGATCATCGAATTGATGTCCCACGCGAGCCCGCACAGCATGCTCGTGATCGTGAAGCCGATCGCCGACGCGACGAACAGCCAGCGCGTCGACATCACCTTCGACAGCCAGCCCGACATCGGGATCACGATGATCTCGGCGATCAGGTAGGCCGTCTGCACCCACGACAGCTCGTCCTGGCTTGCAGAGAGCCCGCCGCCGATGTCGCGCAGCGACGACGCGACGATCTGGATGTCGAGCGTCGCCATGAAGAAGCCGACGCACATCAGCGCGAACGCGAAGACACGCTGTTTCGTCGGTTGCGACGCCGGGTCGCCGGAGAATGCGGTGGTCATCGTCGGCTCCCGTTCAGTTCGCGTGGCCGGTATGCACGGTCACGACCGCGGACAGGCCCGGGCGCAGCACCTGCTCGATGCCCGGCTGCGGATCGAGCTGCACGCGCACCGGCACGCGCTGCACGATCTTCGTGAAGTTGCCGGTCGCGTTCTCGGGCGGCAGCACGCTGAAGGTCGCGCCGGTCGCGGGCGCGAGGCTGTCGACGCGGCCATGCAGGCGCAGGCTCGACGCATCGAGCGCGACGTCGACGCGATCGCCCGCGCGCATCTTGCGCAGCTGGTCCTCCTTGAAGTTCGCGTCGATCCACAGCCCGGAAGCGGGCACGATCGTCAGCAGCGGCACGCCGACGTTCGCGAGCATCCCGACGCGGCCCGTGCGGTTGCCGACGTAGCCGTCGGCCGGCGAGCGGATCGTCGTGTATTCGACGTTGAGCGCCGCGACCCGTTGCGCGGCGAGCGCCGTGTTCACGCGGGCCCGCGCATCGGCGAGCTGCGCGCCGAGCACGTCGAGCTGCCGCTTCGATGCGAGCCACGCGGCGTCGCTGCGGGCGACGGCCGCAGCCGCCTTCGCATAGTCGGCGTCCGCGCGTTCGACGATCTGGCTCGACACCGCATCGGATTTCACGAGCGCGCGGTAGCGCACGCGGTCGGCCGACGCACGCGTGAGCTCGGCCGACGATGCGTTCCGGTCCGCCGCGTGCTGGCCGATCACCGCGTATTGAAGCTGTTGCTTCGCTTCGAGCTCCGTCACGGCGGCGCGTGCGCCGTCGACTTCCGCGCTGGCCTGCGCGAGCTTCGCATCGTAGTCGCGCGCGTCGAGCTGCACGAGCACGTCGCCGGCCTTCACGCGCTGGTTGTCGGTCACGAGGATCTTGTCGACGAAGCCGTTCACCTTCGGCGCAAGCACCGTGACGTCGCCGCCGACATACGCATCGTCGGTGCTTTCCTGAAAGCGCAGCACCCACAGCCAGTCGAGCGTCGCGGCCGCGACCGCGACGATGACGGCGCCCACCGCGATCCGCATCCACGGCACGCGGCGCTGCGTGGCCGGCCGGTCGATTGTGGCTGCGTCGCGGGCGGCAGCGGTTGGGGTCGTTTCCATCGATTCACCTATGTATATGCACTTATTGAAGCGACCGACGACACGTCGCCGATCGGGGAAGTCGTCAATCGCGCTCCGGCAGGTTGTGCGTAATCCGGAACAATTCGTCTCTGAGGCGGGCCGCGCGGGCCGACCCGAACCGCTGCTCGAACGCTTGCTGTGCGGCGAGCCAGTGCGCATGCGCGTCGGCGATCTTCGTTTCGCCGTGCGCGGTCAGCGCGAACGTCTGGCGGCGGCAACGCGGCTCGATCCGGCCCGTCACCAGCGCCGCGCCGATCAGCGGCTTGAGGGCCCGCAGCAGCGCCGTGCGCTCGATCACCAGGGCGGCCGACAGCGTCGCCATCGTCAGGCCCGGGCGCTCCCGCAGCAGCGCGAGAATGCTGTACTGCGACGGCGTGACGCCCGCCCGCGACAGATAGCGCTCGTAGAACTGCGAGACCCGCCGTGCGGCTTGCCGAACCGCGAAGCAATCGTCATCGGTAAGCTTGGTCGTGTGCATGTGCACATATTAGGTGGCACGGCGAGGCGAAGCGAGCGGCGGCGCAGGATCAGATTGGTGCCGTGGCTGTACCAATCGATGGCCGGACGGCGCGTTTTCGCGCCGGATCAGGCCGCGGCGGGAACAATCCCGCCTTCGTGGTCACAGTACGCGGCCGTGTAGTCGATGAACGCCTTGACCTTCGCCGGCAGCAGCGCGCGGTTGGCGTAAGCGAGCTTGATTTCGACGAACGCGTCGACGAGATCGGCGCCTTCGAGCAACTGCACGAGCGCGCCCGACGCGAGTTCGACCTCGACGAGCGTTCTCGGCACGACGCCGATGCCGAAGTCGTGCATCACCATTTCGCGATTGAAGACGGGGCTGTTCGACGCGATGTCGAAGTTCAACGGCACGGTCAGCAAATCGCCGTCGACACGAAACGACAGCGCGGGCCGGCGCAGCGACGGCGACATCGGCACGAACGCGTGCCCGGCGAGCTCGGCTGGCGTTGCCGGGCGCGGATGCGTGCGCAGATACGCAGGCGTCGCGACGATCACCACCGGGATGCGTTCGACCAGCCGCACGACGGTCGTCTCGCTCGTCAACATGTACGGCACGACGATGCCGATGTCGTAGCCTTCGCCGACGAGGTCGACCGGGCGCTCGGTCAGCGTGACGTCGAGGCGCACCTTCGGATGCGCGGCCTTGAAGCCGGCGATCAGCGGCACGAGCCGGTTCAGCGCGGCCGTTGTATGCGCGACGAGGCGCAGCAGCCCCTCGGGTTCGCGCGTATGGGATTGCGCCTGTGCTTCCAGCGAATCGAGTTCGTCGAGCACGGCCGCGCAGCGTTCGTAGATGCGCTCGGCGGTTTCGGTCAGCGACACCTGGCGCGTGGTCCGGTGCAGCAAGCGGCTGCCGAAGCGCGCCTCCAGATCCGCGACCGCCCGCGACACCACCGGCCGTGCGAGGCCGTGCATGTCGGCCGCGCGCGTGAAGCTGCGCGTTTCCACCACCGACCGGAAAATCCGCAGCTTGTCGATGTAGTCCATGTCCGTCTCCTTGACGCGGTGGCCGGCCGCCGGCGCCGTTACGGCGGAGTGTACATTGACTTTATGCATATGCACATATAAATTGCCGGTCATGAACGATCTCCAGATGGCCCAGGCCTGCAATTGCCTCGCGCTGCGTCAGGCGGCGCGCTTCGTCACGCAACGCTACGAGCGGCATCTGGCCCCGGTCGGGGTCACGCCCGCGCAGTTCTCGATCATGGCGAACCTGTCGCACCGGCCCGGGCTGGTGATGAGCGAGCTCGCCGATACGCTGGTGATGGATCGCACGACGCTGTTGCGCGCGCTGAAGCCGCTGCAGCGCGACGGATTCGTCGCCGCGGCGGCGTCCGAGCATGATGCGCGCGCGCATGCGCTCAGCCTGACGAAGCTCGGCGAGCGCACCTATGCGCAGGCGAAAGTCGCGTGGCAGGCCGCGCAGGACGAGTTCGAGACGCAGTTCGGCCGCGGCCGGGCCAAGGCGCTGCGTGACGAGCTGTTCAGCCTGACGGCGATGCGCTAGGCCCGGCGCGCACGGTAGTATTGCAAAGGCGATCCGGATCCACCGGACGAGACACGAGGAGCACCCCCCATGCTGCAGTTGAGCGAGCGCGACGACGCGATGTTGCGCGGCGCATTCGGCGACGGCGTCGCGCGCGCGATGCGGATCGTCGCGCGCACGGCCGAAGTCATGTCGGCGCCGCACCTGATCGACATCACGTCCGCGCATATCGACGGCTGTCTTTACCACGGCCAGACGAGCCTCGACTTCGTCGAGTATTTCGTCGACACCGGCGCGCAAGTCGCGGTGCCGACCACGCTGAACGTCGGGTCGCTCGACCTGATCCATCCCGAGCTCTATCACGGCGACCGCACGATCCAGCGCGACGCGCAGCGCCTGATGGATGCGCACCTGCAACTCGGCTGCGAATCGAGTTTCACGTGCGCGCCGTATCAGCTGAAGAATCGTCCGCGTCTCGGTGAGCAGATCGCATGGGCCGAATCGAATGCGATCGTGTTCGCCAATTCGGTGCTCGGTGCGCGCACCAGCCGCTACGGCGACTTTCTCGATCTGGCCGCCGCGATCACCGGCCGCGCGCCGTATGCGGGGCTGCACGTGGAGGCGAATCGCGCGGCGCGGATCGTGTTCAACGCGCCGGACTTCGGCGGCCGGCCGTCGCGCGACATCTATTTCGCGGCGCTTGGGCTGCTGATCGGCAGGATCGCCGGCGCGATCGTACCGGCGATCGTCGGGCTGCCCGCGGACACCAGCGAAGACGAACTCAAGGCACTCGGCGCGGCCGCCGCATCGAGCGGCGCGGTCGCGCTGTTCCATGCGGTGGGCGTCACGCCCGAGGCGCCGACGCTCGATGCCGCGTTGCATGGTCGCGCCGCCGAACGCACGGTCGACGTCGCGATGGCCGATCTCGACGAGATTCGTCGCACGCTGAATCATGGCTCGGCGGGCGATGCGCTCGTCGCGGTCGCGCTCGGCACGCCGCATTTCTCGCTGGCCGAATTCCGCACGCTCGACGCGCTGCTCGACCGGTTCGACGGCAAGCCGAAGTGCGATTTCTACGTGAACACGAGCCGCTTCATCCTGTGGGAACTGGGCGAGCTCGGGCTCGCGTCGAAATTCGATGCGCGCGGCATCCAGATCGTCGTCGACACCTGCACGTACATCACGCCGGTGATGAAGCAACTGTCGGGCCTGGTGATGACCAACTCGGGGAAATGGGCATCGTATGCGCCGGCGAACATCGGCGTCACGGTGGCGTACGGCAGCATGCGCGAGTGCGTGCGCTCCGCGTTCGAAGGCAAGGTGCGATTCGATGACTGACGCAACGAACGGGCAACTGACGGGCGACACGCTCGTGCCGGGCAGCGCATGCGCGAACACGATCGTGCTCGACAAGCCGCTCAGTTTCTGGGGCGGCTACGACTCGGGCGCGGGGCGGATCGTCGATCGCGGGCATCCGCAGGCCGGCGCGAGCCTGGCCGGCCGGATCATGGTGATGCCGCACGCGAAGGGCTCGAGTTCGAGCAGCAGCGTGCTCGCGGAAGCGGTGCGCAACGGCACGGGGCCGGTCGGGATCGTGCTGAAGGAGCGCGACCTGATCATCTCGATCGGCGCGATCGTCGCTGCGGAGCTGTATGCGATCGCGGTGCCGGTGGTGTGCGTGACGGATGCCGTGTACGACGCGATCGTCGCCGCGAACGGCGAGGTGCGGATCGAGGCGGGGGAGGGCGGTGCGCGCATTGGTATAGGCGGCTGACGCATCGCGCGCTCGTCGGTTCAGAGGAAGCGGATGCGCGGCGCATCGTCCGCGGTGAGCGACAGCGCATGTTTTGCCGCATTCATCTCGCGTCTGCCGCCTGGCTGCTTGAGCCGCCGGATTTCGGGCCAGCCAATCAGGCCGAACGCCGAACGCAGGATCGCGCTCAGCACGAAGAAGCCGAGTGCGGTTCCGCCAAACCACGCAAAGATGTCGAGCATGCCGTTCGTGCTGCCTTGTAGCACCGACATGATGCCGATGGCGAACGCCACGGCGATCAGAATGCCGATCGTCGCGATGACATCGGTTCGGGCGCTGGCGACGCGTGCGGGACGAACGAGATAGATCGAACCGTCGGTCACGTTGTGGATGCCGTAGATCGCGAGACTATCGCGGCCCTCGGCATACGCGACATGCAGCCGGTCGCCTGCAACGACGAACAGGTTGCGCGTCCCGCCTGTCCGGAGCGTGAGCGGCGCATCGAATGCGTCGAGTCGAAGCTCGATCTCTTCGATGCTCTGCGTCGTCCAGCCGAGGTTGTTGCTCCATACCTTCGTACTGATCGTCTTCTGGCCGACGGACGTCACGCAGCCGGACGCGATTCGCATGGAACGATCCGTCATACGTTGCTCCGTTCGAACGTGAGTCGGGGCGGCTGGCATTGCCACTTTTCCTGGGCTTCGCGCCGTTGCGGCCGGAACACCAGTTCGGACAAGCCGCCGATCGCGATCAGCGTGCCCAGCAGGCTGATGATGCTGACGAACACGGTCAGTGCGAAGACGAGTGCCCAGCCGCCGTTGAACGCGGCGCTGCCGATCAGCAGGCTCAGCACGAACACGCACGATGCCCACGTGAGCAGCGACAGGTTGTGTTCCCTCTGCGCGAGCGCGTCGTAGGGTGGAATCGCCAGATCGTTGCTGACGATCCACGCGATTCTGCGACGGCCATGATCGTCGAAAATGCACGCGCTTACCGGCATGCCGGGCTGGAGCCTATCGATCTGCTTGAACGCTTCTGCATCGACGTCGCCCGCTGCGATGAAGTAGCAGGTGTCCTGCATCGTCAGGCGATAAAGCGGCACCTGGTTGGTATTGGCCGCGATACGGATGAGATTCGTATCGATACGGTCGATCGTCGACTCGATCACGGTGGTGTGATTGCGCATGGCTGAAAGTGGGCGTCGGCCCGTATCACGTTGACGTGGCATTCATCATACCGATGAAGTGATGTGCAGGCCCGGCGCGCGGCGCCGCCCGCGTTTTCCCGTCATTCGAGCGCCGTGCCCGCCGCCGCTTCCCGATAGGCACTCGGCGTCTGCCCGGCCCACCGTCGGAACGCCCGCGTGAAATTCGCCGGGTCGGTGAATTGCAGCCGCTCGGCGATCGTCTTCAGGTCGAGGTCCGATGCCGCGAGCAACTGCTTCGCGTCGCGAAACCGCGCTTCGTCGAGCAGTTGCCGGTAGCTCCATCCGGCTTCCTCGAGCCGGCGCCGCAACGTGCGCGTCGATACGAGCAGGGCGTCGGCGAGCGCCTCCGGGCTCGAATAGTCGCCGGCCGTGCGCGCCAGTTCAGCGCGCACGCGCTCGACGAGATCGCCTTCCTCCTGGCGCACCTGCGCATACTCGCGCTCGACCTGCACGAGCGCCTGCCGGTGCGCGACGTCGTCGGCGAGCGGCAGCGGCCAGTCCAGCACGTCGCGCGCGATCCACAGCGCATTCGCCGCGCAGCCGAATTCGACCGGCGGCAACTGATCGCGATAGCGCGCGAAATAGCCGGGTTCCGGCCACGTGAAGCGCAGCGCGATCGGCGGCGACGCGCGCCCGGACCACTGCGAAATATTTTGCGCGAGCCCCGTCAGCACGAACTCGAACATCACGTGATGCTGCAGCACGGGGCTCGTCTGCACGCCGTGCAGTTCGAGCGTCGCGCCGTGTTCGTCTTCCGCATAGGTCAGCCGATATTGACGGTTGCGCATCCGGAAGTAGCGGTGCGTGACGACCAATGCGTCGCGGATGTCCCGCGCGGTCAGCGTGGCGTAGCCGAGGAAGCCGTGCACGGTCGGTTTCAGCAGCAGCCCGAACGCGAGCCCGATGCCCGGATCGCCGCCGATCTCGATCGCGTTGAGCACGAGCCGGCCCCATTGCGTCGGCGCGACGCGCGCGTCCGGTTCGGCCAACACCGCGTCGCGCAGCCCGGTGCCCGCGCGCACCGCGGCCAGATCAACGCCGCGCGCGGCCAGCGCCTGCAGCAGCAGGCGCGTATAGGCGACCGGAATCGTCGGCCGGCGTAGCCCGAGGTGGTCCTTGCGTGGCAGGGAGGTCATGTCTTTTTGGCCGGAAATGACAAGCATTATGGCTGTTTGCCCCCTCACGTTCAAGGCGGCGGGCGGCCTACGATGACACCCATCGCTTACCGGCAGGATCATCATGACGACCTCTTTCCCCCATCTGCTCGCGCCGCTCGATCTCGGTTTCACCACGCTGAAGAACCGCGTGCTGATGGGCTCGATGCACACGGGCCTCGAGGACAGCCGCAAGACACTGCCGCGCCTCGCCGACTATTTCGCCGAACGCGCGCGCGGTGGCGTCGGCCTGATCGTGACCGGCGGCTTCGCGCCGAACGTGGCCGGCTGGACCAAGCCGTTCGGCGGCACGCTGATGACGTCGGCCGGCGCGCGGCGCCATCGCGTGATCACCGACGCCGTGCATGCGGACGACGGCAAGATCGCGCTGCAGATCCTGCATACCGGCCGCTATGGCTACCACCCGTTCGCGGTCGCGCCGACGAAGATCAAGTCGCCGATCTCGCCGTTCGCGCCGCACGAACTCGGCGCGCGCGGTGTCGAGCGGCAGATCCGCGCGTTCGTCCGCTGCGCGCAGCTCGCACGCGAGGCCGGCTACGACGGCGTCGAGATCATGGGCTCCGAGGGCTACCTGATCAACCAGTTCATCTCGATGCACACGAACAAGCGCAGCGATCAGTGGGGCGGCTCGTACGAGAATCGCATTCGCCTGCCGATCGAGATCATCGAGCGTACGCGCGAAGCGGTCGGGCGCGACTTCATCCTGATCTACCGGCTGTCGATGCTCGACCTGATCCCGGACGGCAGCGACTGGCGCGAGACCGTGCAGCTCGCGAAGGCGGTCGAGCGCGCGGGCGCGACCATCATCAACACGGGGATCGGCTGGCACGAGGCGCGCGTGCCGACGATCGCGACCTCCGTGCCGCGCGGCGCGTTCGCATGGGTGACGAAGAAGATGACGGGCGAGGTCGGCATCCCGCTCGTGACGACCAACCGGATCAACCGGCCCGAAGTGGCCGAGCAGATTCTCGCGGACGGCTGCGCGGACATGGTGTCGATGGCGCGCCCGCTGCTCGCGGATGCCGAGTTCGTCGTCAAGGCCGCGCAGGGCCGCGCCGACGAGATCAACACCTGCATCGGCTGCAACCAGGCGTGCCTCGACCATGCGTTCAAGAACAAGATCGCGTCATGCCTGCTGAACCCGCGCGCCTGCCACGAGACGGAGCTGATCTATGTACGCGTGCAGCAGCCGAAGCGCATCGCGGTGGTCGGTGCCGGGCCGGCCGGGCTCGCCTGCTCGACCGTGCTCGCGCAGCGCGGCCATCGCGTCGACCTGTTCGACAGCGCGGCGGAGATCGGCGGCCAGTTCAACCTGGCGAAGCGGATTCCGGGCAAGGAGGAGTTCGACGAAGCGCTGCGTTACTTCGGCCGCCAGGTCGAACTGACCGGCGTGAACCTGCAGTTGAATCGTCGCGTCGACGCGAGCGACCTGATCGCGGGTGGCTACGACGAGATCGTGCTCGCGACCGGCGTCGCGCCGCGCGACCCGAAGATTCCCGGGCAGGACGGACCGAACGTGCTCAGCTATATCGACGTGCTCACCGGCCGGCAGCCGGTCGGCCGGCGTGTTGCCGTGGTCGGCGCGGGCGGCATCGGCTTCGACGTCGCCGAGTATCTGGTGCTGGACGGCGCGTCGCCGACGCTCGATCTGGAAGAATGGAAAGCGGAGTGGGGCGTGACCGATCCGGCCGCGACGCGCGGCGGCGTGACGCGCGCGCAGGTTGCGGCGCCCGCGCGCGACGTGACGCTGCTGCAGCGCAAGGCCGCGCCGCTCGGCAAGGGCCTTGGCAAGACGACGGGCTGGATTCATCGCGCGACGCTGAAGATGAAGCAGGTGAAGATGATCGGCGGCGTGAACTACGAGCGGATCGATGCGTGCGGGCTGCACGTGTCGTACGGCGAGCAGCGCACCGGCCATGAACTGATCGAAGCCGACACGATCGTGCTGTGCACGGGGCAGGAACCGCAGCGTGCGTTGCTCGCGCCGCTGCAGGCAGCCGGACGCTCGGTGCACCTGATCGGTGGCGCGGAACTGGCTGCCGAACTCGATGCGAAGCGGGCGATCGACCAGGGCTCGCGGCTGGCGGCGCGGTTGTAACGGGCTGTCGCTTCCGGTGGTGAGGCCGGTGGTGAGGCCGGTCGTGAGGCGAAGGGGCCGTGCGGCGGCGACTCGCGGCCTTGCGCCCGCTGATGCTGGCGGCATGCGCGGGCATGCCGACCTGCGTCGAACGAATGGACGGCGTCGCCCTGCAACGTGGCGACGCGATCCCGGCAGATAGCGATCCGCCGCCGGCCGGCGCGCGTCAGGCCGCTTCGGCCCGTTCTTCCGCTTCCGCTTCGAGCATCGCCTTGACGATCAGATAGATGGCCGGCAGGTCGTCGTCGTCGCGACGCCAGTCGACGGGCTCCTCGACGTCCGCGGCAACCAGGCGGCTGTCGCGCAGGCGGATGAACGCGTCGACGACCGTCGGGTCGTTGCGGCTCAGGAAACCGGTATTCGAGAAGGCGAGCTCCTCGATGTTCAGCAGCGCCTGCCAGCTCATCGTGCGGGCGGCCGCTGGATGCGTGCGGCGCCGCAGGCCGAGCGCGCGTTGCGCGGGGCCGCCGGCGACACGCTGCAGGTCGACGACCGCCCGCTGCGCGGCACGCTCGAAGTGGGCGGGGTTGAAGCCGGGTTGCTCGGGATCGAATGCGGATGACTGGAACATGGTCGCCTCACAAAAGTCCGTCCGTCATGGGTGACGGAATTCGGGTCAAATGGTGCAAAAACACTGTAAATATATACAGTGTTCGAGGCGGTTTCAAGTCCCGAATGAATAGGCGTGTGCGGCGACGGGTTTTTGTCGATCGGCGCGCGGCCCCGGCACGCGATTCAAACCGATGCCGCGATCGTCTCCCGCAGCCAGCGATGCGCGGGATCGCGATGCACGCGCTCGTGCCACAGCATCGACATCTCGTAGCCGGGCACCTCGACCGGCGCCTCCACGACGCGCAACGCGGGGACGTCGCGCACCAGCCGCTCGGGCAGCATCGCGACGAGGTCGGTGCTGGCAACGGCCGACATCACGAACAGGAAATGCGGGACCGACAACACGACGCGTCGCGCGGCGCCTGCCTTCGCCAGCGCTTCGTCCGTCACGCCGAGGAAGCCGCCGCCGTCGGGCGACACGATCACGTGTTCCAGCGCGCCGAACTGCGCGAGCGTGGGGCGCCGCTTCAGCTTCGGATGGCCGGCGCGACCGACCAGCACGTAGCGCTCGACGAACAGCGGCAGGCGCCGCATCCCTTCCGGCGACCCTTCGGTCGTATGGAACGCCAGGTCGATGCCGTTTCGTTCGGCATCCTGCTCGATGCGCGGCGGCACCAGCTCGACGACGGCGAGCCGCGTCGCGGGGGCGGCTGAACGCAGCGTGTTCAGCGCGGGCAGGACGATCGTCGATTCGCCATAGTCGGTCGCGGCCACGCGCCAGGTGTTCGTCGCGGTCGCCGGATCGAACGGCGTGGCCGTCAGCACCGCGCGTTCGACCGCTTCGAGGGCATCCCGTAGCGGCTCGCGCAGCGTTTCCGCGCGCGCGGTCGGCCGCATTCCGCGCGGCCCCGGCAGCAGCAGCGGATCGCCGAACAGGTCGCGCAGCTTCTGCAACTGCACGCTGACCGACGGCTGAGACATGTTCAGCTTGTCCGCGGCACGCGTGACGTTGTGCTCCGCGAGCAGCACGTCGAGCGTGACGAGCAGGTTCAGGTCCAGTCGTCTGAGATTGTTCATGGCTATACCTGGAATATCAGGAATTCATTTCAACTATATCGTTGGCGGCGGCATCCTGCAGTCATTCAATCAACGGAGCAGTGAACATGAACGTGCTGATCGTCTATGCCCATCCCGAACCGCGCTCGCTGAACGGCGCATTGCGGGACTTCGCGGTCGACCATCTCGAAGCGGCGGGCCACACCGTGCAGGTGACCGATCTGTATGCGATGAACTGGAAGGCCGCGTTCGATGCGAACGACGTGACCGGTCGCGCGCCCGATGCGCGTTTCGATCCGTCGCTCGACTCGAAAAATGCGTTTGCGGCGGGCCTGCAAAGCGACGACATCGCGCACGAGCAGGAGAAGCTGAAGTGGGCCGATGCGGTGATCCTGCAGTTCCCGCTGTGGTGGTTCTCGATGCCCGCGATCATGAAGGGCTGGGTGGAGCGCGTCTATGCGTGCGGTTTCGCTTATGGCGTGGGCGAGCATTCCGATACGCACTGGGGCGATCGCTATGGCGAAGGGTCGTTCGCCGGCAAGCGCGCGATGCTGATCGTCACGGCGGGCGGCTGGGCGTCGCACTACAGCGCGCGCGGCATCAACGGGCCGATCGACGACGTACTGTTCCCGATCCAGCACGGGATGCTGTATTACCCGGGGTTCGACGTGCTGCCGCCGTTCGTGATCTATCGGACGGGAAAGATGAACGGCGCGCGCTTCGACGAAACGCGTGCCGCGCTCGGCAAGCGCCTCGATGAACTGTGGACGGCACAGCCGATTCCGTTCCGGCGGCAGAACGCGGGCGATTACGAGATTCCGGCGCTGACGTTGAAGGAGGAGATCGCGCCGGGGAAAGCGGGATTTGCCGCGCATCTGGCGCGCGAGATGTGATCGTCGCGACATCGACGTGAGGCGTCGCAATACGCGAAGCAAGCGCTGCGAAACGACACGGGCGGCAGGCGATGTGCGCGCCTGCCGCCCGTGTGGCGTGTCTTGCGGCCGTTCGGAAACGGCGCGCTTCGCCGTCACTTACCGATCATCGTCCCGCACCGAAGACGGATGCCGGCACAGCGCCCGCACGTCCATCTCCATATACGGAAACAACGGCAGCTGGCTCAACAGGTCATGCAGTTGCTGCACGCTCTCGACATCGAAGATGCTGACGTTCGCATACTGCCCCGCGATGCGCCACAGATGCCGCCAGGTCCCGTCGTTCATCAGCCGTTGGCACATCGCCTTCTCTTCGGCCTTCAGCGTGGCCGCCTTGACCGGATCCATGTCCGTCGGCAGACGGACGGTCATTTCCACATGAAACAGCATCCTGCACTCCTTGCGTTGTCGATTCGTCGAACGGAACGGCCGCTCAGGCCTGCGCCCGCGCCCGCTCGACTTCGCTCGCCGGCACGTCCTGCTGGTCCTTGAGCAGCGAGAAATCGAAGTCGATCAGCGCGAACTGTCCGTCGATGCCATACGGCTTGCCTTGGTCGCCCTCGGCCTGCTTGACCTTCGGGATCAGCCCTTCGCGGGTCGCGAATGCAAAGTCGTCCCAGATGTGCGGATCGCCTTCGATGTTGATCTGCGTCGTCAGCTTACGATATCCGTCCGCGGAAACGAAGAAGTGGATGTGCGCCGGACGATGGCCGTGGCGGCCGAGCTGGTCGAGCAGCTGCTCCGTCTTGCTGCCCGGCGGCACGCTGTAGCCGACCGGCAGCACGCTGCGGAAGCTGTAGCGGCCGTCGGCATCGGTGCGGATCGAGCGGCGCAGGTTGAACGCCGGCTGCGATGGGTCGAAGTACGAGTAGTTGCCCAGATGGTTCGCGTGCCACACCTCGACGAGCGCGTTCGCGATCGGCGCGCCGTCGTGACCGAGCACCTGGCCGCGCATGATCAGCGTCTGGCCCGGATCGGTGCCGTCGTCGAGGCGCGCATGGCCGACCGATTCCGGTGCGCCCGCGACATACAGCGGCCCCTCGATCGTGCGCGGCGTGCCGCCCTGGATGCCGGCCTTTTCCTCGGCTTCGTCCATCCGCACGTCGAGGAAGCGCTCGAGGCCGAGTCCCGCGGCGATCAGCCCGAATTCACGGCCGGCTTCGTTCAGGTAGTTCAGCGCGGTCCAGAATTCGCTCGGTTGCACGTCGAAGTCCTCGATCGTGTAGCAGATGTCCTTCACGATCCGGTTGACGATCGCGCGCACGCGCGGATTGCCGGGCTTTTCCGCGGCGTCGTCGAAGGTTTTCAGCAGGGCGTCGATGGCTTGCTTGTTCATCTGTGTCTCCGGTTTCGGTTGTCGTGTCGTGTGGGATCAGCGGGCGTCGCGTCGCATCCGTTCGATGCGGGCCCAGTCGAAGGTGATGCCGAGGCCGGGCGTCGCCGGCAGGTGCAGCTGGAAATCCTGGTAACGCAGCGGCTCGACGAGGATTTCCTCGGTGAGCAGCAGCGGGCCGAACAGTTCGGTGCCCCATTTCAGCGAGCCGAACGTGCTGAACAGTTGCGCGGACGCCATCGTGCCGGCCGCGCCTTCGAGCATCGTGCCGCCGTACAGGTCGATGCCGGCCGCCGACGCGATCGAGGCGACGCTCGCCGCGCCGAGCAGGCCGCCCGACTGCGCGATCTTCACCGCGAACACGTCGGCCGCGCGGTCCTGCGCGAGCGCGAACGCATCGACGGGGCCGTGCAGCGCTTCGTCGGCCATGATCGGGATCCGCGCGAGTTGCGTGAGGCGCTTCAGCCCCGCGCGATTGGTCGCGGCGATCGGCTGTTCGACGAGGCTCACGCCGGCGTCCGCCAGTCGTGCGCCGGCGCGGATCGCGTCGGTTTCGCTCCAGGCCTGGTTCACGTCGACGCGCACGTCGCCGCGCTCGCCGAGCGCACGCTTGATCGCGATCACGTGCGCGACGTCGTCGTCGACCGCATTCGAGCCGATCTTCAGCTTGAAGGCGCGATGGCGGCGCGCGTCCAGCATCGCCTCGGCTTCCGCGATGTCGCGCTGCGTGTCGCCGCTCGCGAGCGTCCACGCAACGTCGACCGCATCGGTCGTGCGGCCGCCGAACAGCTCGGACAGCGGCACGCCGAGGCGGCGCGCCTGCGCGTCGAACAGCGCGGTCTCGATCGCGCACTTCGCGAACCGGTTGCCCTGGAACAGCTTGCGCGCCCGTGCCATCGCGGCGCCCGGGCGCGTCGCGTCCATGCCCTGCAGCAGCGGTGCGAAATAGGTGTCGATGTTGACCTTGATGCTCTCGGGGCTCTCCTCGCCGTAGGCGAGACCGCCGATCGTGGTCGCCTCGCCGACGCCTTCGATACCGTCCGTGCATCGAACCCGGACCAGCACGAGGGTCTGGCAATTCATCGTGGCGACCGATAATTTGTGGGGCCGGATCGTCGGCACGTCGACCAGCAACGTCTCGATGCGTTCGATGGTGGCGGCAGTTGCTATCATGCGATTCCTCCTGTTGGTGCACATGGTAGGAATTCCCGCCCGGCGTCGTCCAACACTCTTTCCGACTACTTCCATACCTTTGAGGCATGAAATGGAATTGCGCCAGCTCCGGTACTTCATCGCCGTCGCGGAGGAAATGAACATCACGCGGGCGGCGGAGCGGCTGCACATGACGCAGCCGCCGCTGAGCCGCCAGCTCCAGGCGGTCGAGGACGAAGTCGGGTTGCCGCTGTTCGAGCGCGGCGCGCGGCCGCTGAAGCTGACCGACGCGGGCCGCGTGTTTTATGCGCAGGCGAGGCGGGTCGTCGAGCAGGCGGACGAGCTCGGCCCGCTGACGCGCCGGCTCGCGCAGTTGTCGGAGCGGATCGTGATCGGCTTCGTGCCGTCGACGCTCTATGGCGCGCTGCCGGACGTGATCCGCGCGTTTCGCGAGGCGCAGCCGGGCGTCGAGCTGTCGCTGATCGAAATGTTCACGCTCGAGCAGCTCGGCGCGCTGAAGGGCGGGCGGATCGATGTCGGATTCGGCCGCCTGCGTTTCGACGACGACCAGCTCGTGCGCGAAGCGCTGATCGAGGAAAAGCTGATCGCGGCCTTGCCGGCCGGCCATCCGCTCGCGGATCCGGACCGGCCGCTGACGCTCGCGGACATCGCGAACGAGACGCTGATCGTCTATCCGAGCACGCCGCGGCCGAGCTTCGCGGACCAGCAACTGTCGGCCTTGCGCGACGGCGCGCTCGTGCCGGCGGCCGTTCACGAGGTGCGCGAACTGCAGACGGCGCTCGGGCTCGTCGCCGCGCAGGTGGGCGTGTCGCTGGTGCCGGAAAGCGTCGAAGGCGTGCGCGTGAAGGGTGTCGTCTACCGGCGGCTGCCGGAACCCACGGCGACGTCGCCGATCATCATGAGCCGCCGGCTGCACGGCGAAAGCGCCGCGACGACCGCGTTCTGTGCGATCGCGCGGGAAATGATCGTGCCGGCGGCGCAGGGGCTGCCGTTTGTGTCTTAACTGCAACTAACGGTCTATTTCAGCGTGCCGGGCCGAATGCGGAGAGGGTATCGCGACGCGATGTCATGCGCCGGTGACGTCCGCAGCGACCAGAGGCAGGCCGGCTGGATCGGCCAGTCATCGGGCCGCCGGGCCCAGGGCCCGTCAGCCCGCGCCCGCCTGCCGCGTCCCCTCGAGCGTCTCCGACGGCGATTCGCCGAACTTCTCCCGATACGCGATCGCGAACCGTCCGAGGTGCATGAACCCGCAGTCGAGGGCGATATCGGCGACCCGTCGCTCGGACACCGACCCGCGCAGCAACTCCCGCGCATGATCGAGCCGCGTCGCGCGCAGGTATTGCATCGGGCTCATCCCGCGGAACTGCAGGAACGCGTCGCGCAGCGTCCGCTCGGGCACGTTGGCCGCCTGGACGATATCGGCCAGCTGCAGCGGCTGCGCGTAGTGTGCGTTCACGAATTCCTGCGCGCGCCGCACGAAGCCCGGTGCCGGATCGTGGCGTGCGCTCAGCGCCGACGTCGGGTGGCCTTCGATCAGCAGGTCGATCAGCAGGTGCTCGAGCTGCGACGCGACGCGCGGATTGGCGTTCGCGCGTTCGAGCAGTTCGGGCGAGCGGGCGACCAGCATCAATTGCTGGCGCCACGCGGCGAGCGCGGTGTCGCTGATGTGCAGCACGGGGTCGAGCGTCGCGCGCGGGTCGCCGGTCAGCGAGCCGACGGTCGCCGCGTCGATGCGCAGCACGAACTGCTCGCAGTCGGCGGACAGCACCGCGTCGAAGCGCTCGCCGGGCGCGCACAGCACGCCCGTCTGCCCGTCCACGCCGAGCCGGCGCCCCATCGCGTGCACTTCCGCCTGCCCGGACAGGCAGAACATCAGCAGGTAATAGCCGTCGACGGCGTCGACCTGCACGCGCATCGCGTCGCCGAACGCGATGGTGCCCATTCCGAGCCCGCCGAGCCGGACGAAATCCATGTGCGATGCGCCGTGCACGCGGCCGCTTGGCAGCAGCGCGTGCGGCTGCATCACGCGCGAGATCCGCTCGCGCGTCTCGTCGAGATCGCGGGATTCGAACAGCCGGTGCGCGCGCAGCGCGAGCGGCTCGAACGACGTTGGGGACATGGGCATCGGCCTTGGTATGGACAACGCGCGCTTCGATCCGACGAATGGGGCGTGATCGTGCGCGGCGTCGCGTGTGTCGCCATGCTAGCGCAGAAATCCGCCGAAAGTGGATATTGCGCCGCCGCAATCGCACTTTCCGGATAGACGCCGAATATTAGCTTTTCAAAAATGGGCTCCATGCAATCAACGAAACGGAACCACAAGGAGTCCGACATGGAGCAGACAGAATCGCCCGTCGTATTCGCCGCGCGCGACGACGCGTCCGACGTGCACTTTCCGCACGACGACGGCTCGCGCGTGCCGTACAAGGTGTTCAGCTCGCGCGCGGTCTACGATCGCGAGCAGGAACGCATCTTCCGCGGGCCGACCTGGAATTTCGTCGCGCTGGAAGCGGAAATCCCGAACGCCGGCGACTTCAAGAGCACGTTCGTCGGCGATACGCCGGTCGTCGTCACGCGCACCGAGGACGGCACGCTGTCCGCGTGGGTGAACCGCTGCGCGCACCGCGGCGCGCAGGTCTGCCGCAAGTCGCGCGGCAACGCGAGCTCGCATACGTGCGTGTATCACCAGTGGAGCTTCGACAACCAGGGCAACCTGCTCGGCGTGCCGTTCCGGCGCGGCCAGAAGGGCATGACCGGGATGCCGGCCGACTTCGACCCGAAGCAGCACGGGCTGCGCAAGCTGCGCGTCGACAGCTATCGCGGGCTCGTGTTCGCGACCTTCAGCGACGACGTGATGCCGCTGCCGGACTATCTCGGCGAGCAGATGCGGCCGTGGATCGACCGGATCTTCCACAAGCCGATCGAGTATCTCGGCTGCACGCGCCAGTATTCGAAGTCGAACTGGAAGCTGTACATGGAGAACGTGAAGGATCCGTATCACGCGAGCATGCTGCACCTGTTCCATACGACCTTCAACATCTTCCGCGTCGGGATGAAGGCGCGCTCGATTCCGGATGCGAACCACGGGCTGCACAGCATCATCACGGTGACGAAGACGGGCGACGACACGTCGGCCGCGTACAAGCAGCAGAACATCCGTTCGTTCGACGAGGGCTTCCATCTGGAGGACGAGTCGATCCTCGATCTCGTGTCGGAATACGACGAGGACTGCACGAACCATATCCAGCCGATCTTCCCGCAGCTCGTGATCCAGCAGATCCACAACACGCTGGTCGCGCGGCAGATCCTGCCGAAGGGGCCGGACAACTTCGAGCTGATCTTCCACTTCTTCGGCTACGCGGACGACACGCCCGAACTGCGCGCGCTGCGCATCAAGCAGGCGAACCTGGTCGGGCCGGCCGGCTATATCTCGATGGAAGACACCGAGGCGACCGAACTCGTGCAGCGCGGCACGGTGCGCGATGCCGACGCGACGTCGGTGATCGAGATGTCGCGCGGCAATCCGGACCAGCAGGACACGGTGATCACCGAAAGCCTGATCCGCAAGTTCTGGGTCGGTTATCAGAAGCTGATGGGCTATTGAGGCGGGAGCGCGGAACGATGGAACACCTGACGGAAGACATGAAGACGTGGTTCGAGATTTACATGCTCCAGAACTGCTATATCGGCCACCTCGACAACGACCGGCTCGAACACTGGCCGGAAATGTTCACCGAGGACTGCACGTACGAGATCGTGCCGAAGGAGAACGCGGATCTCGGGCTGCCGGTCGGGATCGTCCACTGCACGAACCAGCGGATGCTGCGTGATCGCGTGGTGTCGCTGCGGCACGCGAACATCTTCGAAGAGCACACGTACCGGCACATGACGTCGGGTCTCACGATCGTCGCGCAACGCGACGGCGAGATCGACACCGAGAGCAACTACGTGGTCGTGCAGACGCGCAGCAACGGCGAATCGAACGTGTACCAGGCCGGCAAGTACTACGACACGGTCGTGCGCACGCCGGACGGGCTGCGCTACAAGACCAAGCGCGTGATCTACGACACGTCGCGCGTGCAGACGCTGCTCGCGACCCCGATCTGACAGCCAAGGAATCGACATGACAGAAGCAACGCTCGCCCAATGGCATCCGCTGGGCGCATTCGACGAATTCTCCGAAGACGAACCGGCGGCGCGCGTCGCCGGCCAGAAGCCGATCGCGGTGTTCCGGATCGGCGACGAACTGTTCGCGATGCACGACCTGTGTTCGCACGGTCACGCGCGCTTGTCCGAAGGCTATGTGGAAGACGGCTGCGTCGAATGCCCGCTGCACCAGGGGCTGATCGACATTCGCACGGGGGCGCCGAAATGCGCGCCGATCACCGAGCCGGTGCGGGTCTATCCGGTCCGGATCGTCGACGGGCAGGTGGAAGTCAATGTCGACTGACCCGTTCGTGATCGTCGGCGCCGGCCACGCGGCGCGGCGCACGGCCGAGGCGCTGCGCGCGCGCGATGGCGACGCGCGCATCGTGATGATCGGCGCGGAGCGCGAGTTGCCGTACGACCGGCCCGCGTTGTCGAAGGACGCGCTGCTGAGCGACGGCGGCGAACAGCGCGCGTTCGTGCGCGATGCCGCGTGGTATGACGCGCAGCGCATCGAGCTGCGGCTCGGTACGCGCGTCGATGCGATCGAGCGTGACGCGCAGCGTGTGCGGCTCGACGATGGCGCGACGGTGCCGTACGCGCGACTCGTGCTCGCGACGGGTTCGCGGGTGCGTGCGTTCGGCGGGCCGGTCGACGAAGGCATCGTCGCGCATTACGTGCGCACCGTGGCCGATGCGCGCGCGCTGCGGGCGCGGCTCGCGCCGGGGCGCCGCGTGGCGGTGCTCGGCGGCGGCTTCATCGGCCTCGAGGTGGCGGCTGCGGCGCGCCAGCTCGGTTGCGACGTGACGGTGATCGATCCGGCCGCGCGCTTGCTGCAGCGTGCGTTGCCGGAAGTCGTCGGCGCGTATGCGCGGCAACTGCATGACGCGCGCGGCGTGCGTTTCCAGATGGCGACGCTGCCGCGCGCGATTCGGCGCGCGCCGGGCGGCGGCGCGATCGTCGAGACCGATCGCGGCGACGTGCAGGCCGATATCGTCGTGGTCGGCATCGGCGTCGTGCCCAATGTCGAGCTGGCCCAGGCGGCCGGACTCGACGTCGACAACGGGATTCGTGTCGATGCGGGTTGCCGCACGGCCGATCGCGCGATCTTCGCGACGGGCGAGGTGACGATGCACTTCAATCCGCTGCTCGGGCGTCACGTGCGCGTCGAGTCGTGGCAGGTCGCGGAAAACCAGCCGGCCGTCGCGGCCGCGAACCTGCTCGGTGCGGACGAAGCCTATGCCGAGCTGCCGTGGCTGTGGTCCGATCAGTACGACTGCAACCTGCAGATGCTCGGGCTGTTCGGCGGCGAGCGGACTACCGTCGTGCGCGGCGATCCGGCGAGCGGGACGTTTACGGTGTTCGGCCTGGACGACCACGGCAAGATCGCGGCGGTGGCCGCGGCAAACCTTGGGCGCGACATCGGCGCGTCGCGGCGGCTGATCGCGGCCGGTGCCGTGCCCGATCCGGTGAAACTCGCCGATCCGGCGGTGAACCTGAAGACGTTGCTCTGACGCGGTGCGCGAACGCGGCCGTCGAGGCCGTGTTCGCGCCGGTATCGGGCTGCGGTGTGCGGCTGGCCCGACAAGGAAGACAGAAGCCAACCCGTACCGGACACCCTTTCCGGCGCGCGCCACGCGCGCGGGTTTGTCGCGGGCCGATGATCGGTGCATATTGGCGGCGTTGCCGTTTAACCGATCGCCCATGACGCCAGACAAAGCCCTCGAACTGAAACGCAGCAAGCGCCGCGCGCTCTGGCTGCTGCTGGCCGCCGTCGCGGTGTTCGTCACGACGATCCTGTTGCCGCGCGGCTCATGGGTCGACGGTTTCAAGGCGGTGGCCGAGGCCGCGATGGTCGGCGCGCTCGCCGACTGGTTCGCGGTCGTCGCGCTGTTCCGCCGCGTGCCGATCCCGTTCGTGTCGCGCCACACGGAGATCATCCCGAAGAACAAGGACAAGATCGCCGACAACCTCGCGAGTTTCGTGCGCGAGAAATTCCTCGGGCCCGATGCGCTTGCCGCGCAGATCCGCCAGCACGACCCGGCGCAGAAGCTCGGCGCGTGGCTCGGCGAGCCGGCGAATACCGACGCGCTCGGCGGCTACGTGACGAAGCTGATGAGCTTCGCGCTCGACATGACCGACGACGCGCGGATCCAGTCGTTCGTCCACGATGCGTTTCGTGCGGTGATCGACCGGATCGACCTGTCGCAGTCGGCCGGCGCGATCCTCGATACGCTGACGAAGGACGGCCGCCACCAGGCGCTGCTCGACGATGCGATCGAACAGGTGGTCGACGTGCTCGGCCAGGAGGAGAACCGCGAGGTGATCGCGGGCTTCATCGTCGAATGGCTGAAGACGCAATACCCGAAGGTCGAGAAGATCATGCCGACGCAGTGGTTCGGCGAGAACGGCGCGCGCATGCTCGCGCGTGCCGTAAGCCGCGTGCTCGAAGGCGTGGCGGCCGATCCGGAGCACGAATTGCGGCAGCGCTTCGATCGCACGGTCGTGCGGCTGACCGAACGGCTCAAGCATGACCCCGCCTTCATCGCGAAGGGCGACGAGATCAGGCGCTACATCCGCGATGGCGACGCGTTCAACGAGTATGCGCGCGATCTGTGGGACCAATTGCGCGCGTGGCTGAAGGCCGATCTCGCGCGCCCCGATTCGGCGCTGCACCGGCAGGCCGCGACGCTGGGCGGCTGGCTTGGCGCGCGGCTCGCGGAGAGCCCGGCGCTGCGCGCGTCGCTGAACGAGCACATCGAGAAGGCCGTGCACGAGATGGCGCCGGATTTCGCGGATTTCCTGATGCGTCACATCCGCGATACGGTGCGCAACTGGGATGCGCGGGAGATGTCGCGGCAGATCGAGCTGAACATCGGCAAGGACCTGCAATACATCCGCATCAACGGCACGCTGGTCGGCGGACTGATCGGGCTCGGGCTGTATCTGGTGTCGCTGGTGCCGCGCTGGGCGGGCGGCTGGCTGCACTGACGCGGCGGCAGCCATCGTGCGCAGCACGCGCATCGCCCGCCGCCGCGCGCCGCGCAATCACGCGTGCGCCTTCGCGCCGTGCAGTTGCAGGCCAAGCGCCTTGATGACTTTCAGGATCGTGCCGAAGCTCGGATTGCCGTCGTACGACAATGCCTTGTACAGCCCTTCGCGCGACAGGCCCGCGTCGCGCGCGACCTGCGACATGCCGCGCGCACGGGCGATCACGCCGAGCGCATGCGCGATGAAGGCCGGGTCGTCGCCGGCTTCCTGCAGACACGCCTCGAAGTAATCGGCCATGTCGTCGTCGGTTTTCAGGTGTTCGGCCGAATCCCACGGCCGGGTCTTGATCTTGTCCATCGATCACTCCAGGTCGAGCCGCGCGAGCATCGCGTGCGCGGCGCGGATGTCCGCCTGTTGCGTCGATTTGTCGCCGCCGCAGAGCAGGATCACCCATATCGTTCCGCGCCTGACGTAATAGACGCGATAGCCGGGGCCGTGGTCGATACGCATTTCGACGACGGGGGAGCCGGCGGATTTCCAGTCGCCCGGATTGCCCATCGACAGGCGATCGATGCGCGCCTGGATGCGCCGCCGGGCGACGCGATCCGGCAGGCTGGCAAACCATGCGTCGAAGACGTCGGTGGTCCGGATGCTGAATGTAGGCGCACTGTAGGGCATGGATTGCAGGATGTCAACCATGGTTCACAAATCCGGTGAATGGAATTCGGTGGCCCCTACAGTAGGGCGGCGCGCGCCGTTTGGGGCCAAATTGGCCGTCAGGCCGATCCTGTCGAGGCCGGATCGGCCATTCGGTCGAAGTCGGCATTCCGCGAATCCGTCTACAATCAAAAACGTCCTTGCCGCCCGCGCGCGCTGGTTGTCGTCTGGCTTGCCGCGTGCGGGCGGATCCGTTTGTCCTCCTGCACAGGAGGCGTCGCGGTGCGTCGCACAGGTTGCTTCGCACGGCGGGCAGTGCCGTGGTCAGTGTCTCGGGTCTGCTTGCATATGGAACGCAGGCCCTTAGGTAAAGCGTCCGCGTGCCGTAGGCCGGCGCGCGTTCCGAACGTCGCGCGCCCGTAAGCCGGGCAGGCGGCATCAACCGAGAGTCCCCCATGAAAGCATCGGATCTGTTCGTGAAGGCGCTGGAAGCCGAAGGCGTCGAGTACGTGTTCGGCATTCCCGGCGAGGAAAACCTCGATCTGCTCGAATCGCTGCGGCGCTCGAAGATCAAGCTCGTGCTGACCCGGCACGAGCAGGCGGCCGGCTTCATGGCCGCCACCTACGGCCGCCTGACGGGCCGCACCGGCGTGTGTCTCGCGACACTCGGGCCGGGCGCGACCAACTTCGTGACGGCTGCCGCATATGCGCAGCTCGGCGGCATGCCGATGCTGATGATCACCGGGCAGAAGCCGATCAAGTCCAGCAAGCAGGGTCACTTCCAGATCGTCGACGTCGTCGACATGATGCAGCCGCTCACGAAGTTCACGCGGCAGATCGTGTCGATCGGCAACATTCCGTCGGCGGTGCGCGAGGCGTTCCGCCGCGCGGAAGAAGAACGCCCGGGCGCCGCGCACCTCGAGTTGCCGGAAGACATCGCGCACGAGGAGGGCGACGGCAAGCCGATTCCGCGCAGCTACAGCCGGCGGCCGGTGGCCGAGGAGAAGGCGATCGCGCACGCGATCGACGCGATCCAGGCCGCGCGCCACCCGCTGTTGATGATCGGCGCGGGCGGCAATCGCAAGACGACCTGCAAGATGCTGCTCGAATTCGTCGACAAGACGGGCATCCCGTTCTTCACGACGCAGATGGGCAAGGGCGTGATCGACGAAACGCATCCGCTGTGGCTCGGCAACGCGACGCTGTCCGACGGCGACTTCGTGCATCGCGCGATCGAGCATGCCGACTGCATCATCAACGTCGGCCACGACGTGATCGAGAAGCCGCCGTTCTTCATGCGCGCGGACGACAAGACCGTGATCCACGTGAACTTCCTCGGCGCGCAGGTCGATCCGGTCTATTTCCCGCAGATCGAGGTGGTCGGCGACATCGCGAACGCGGTGTGGCAGATGAAGGAGGCGGTCACGCCGCAATCGCACTGGGATTTCGAGCGCTTCAAGATGATCAAGGCGCATTTCGACGCGCACCTGCAGAAGGGCCAGCACGACCCGCGCTTCCCGATGTATCCGGTGCGGATCGTGAACGACCTATACAACGCGCTGCCGGTCGACGGGATCGTCTGCCTCGACAACGGGATGTACAAGATCTGGTTCGCGCGCTACTGGCGTGCGCACGAACCGAACTCGCTGCTGCTCGACAACGCGCTCGCGTCGATGGGCGCGGGCCTGCCGTCGGCGATCGCGACGAAGATCGTGCATCCGCAGCGCAAGGTGATCGCGGTGTGCGGCGACGGCGGCTTCATGATGAATTCGCAGGAACTCGAAACGGCGGTGCGGCTGAAGCTCGACATCGTCGTGATGATCCTGCGCGACGATGCGTTCGGGATGATCCGCTGGAAGCAGGAAAACATGAATTTCCCCGATTTCGCGATGACGCTGCAGAACCCCGATTTCGTGTCGTATGCACGGAGCTACGGCGCGCACGGGCATCGCGTCGAAGCGGCCGACGATCTCGAGCCGCTGCTGCGCGACTGCTTTGCGACACCGGGCGTGCACGTGATCGACGTGCCGATCGACTATTCGGACAACGAGCGCGTGCTCAACCGCGAAATCAAGCGCCTGTCGGCGCAACTCTGAATCCGCAGTTCACCGGAAGGAGCGTTCCATGCTGAAGGATACCTATCCGTACTATCTGGCCAACGAAGCCGTCTACGCGAACACCGATCTGGACGTGACCGACAAGTTCAGCGGCAAGGTCGCGACGCGCGTCGCGCTGGCCGACGCGAAGGCGATCGATGCGGCCATCGGCGCGGCGGTGGCGGCCGCGAAGCCGATGCGCGAGCTGCCGGCCTACCGGCGGCAGGCGGTGCTCGACCACTGCGTCGCGCGCTTTCGCGAGCGTTTCGACGAGCTGGCCGAGGCGCTGTGCATCGAGGCCGGCAAGCCGATCAACGATTCGAAGGGCGAAGTGACGCGGCTGATCGATACGTTTCGCGTCGCGTCCGAGGAAGCCGTGCGGATCGACGGCGAAGTCATCAATCTCGAGATCTCGGCGCGCGCGCAAGGCTACACCGGCTATACGCGGCGCGTGCCGATCGGCCCGTGCTCGTTCATCTCGCCGTTCAACTTCCCGCTGAACCTCGCCGCGCACAAGGTCGCGCCCGCGCTGGCCGCGGGCTGTCCGTTCGTGCTGAAGCCCGCGAGCCGCACGCCGATCGGCGCGCTGATCATCGGCGAGGTGCTCGCGGAAACCGACCTGCCGAAGGGCGCGTTCTCGGTGCTGCCCGCCCATCGCGACGGCGCGGACCTGTTCACGACCGATGCGCGTTTCAAGCTGCTGTCGTTTACCGGCTCGCCGGCCGTGGGCTGGGCGCTGAAGGAAAAGGCCGGCAAGAAGAAAGTCGTGCTGGAGCTCGGCGGCAACGCGGCGGCGATCGTCGACGCGGACCAGCGCGCGCAGCTCGACTACGTGGTCGAGCGTCTCGCGTTCGGCGCGTACTACCAGTCGGGCCAGAGCTGCATCGGCGTGCAGCGGATCCTCGTGCATGCCGACCTGTACGACGCGCTGCGCGACAAGCTGATCGCAAAGACGCGTGCGCTGAAGATGGGCGATCCGAAGGATCCGTCGACGTTCGTCGGCCCGATGATCTCCGAATCCGAGTCGCGCCGGTTGTCGGGCTGGATGGAGGCGGCTGTCGCGGCGGGCGCGAAGATCGTCGCGGGCGGCAAGGTCGACGGCGCGATGTTCGAGGCGACGCTGCTGGAGAACGTCGGCCGCGAACAGGACCTGTACCGCAAGGAGGCGTTCGGCCCGGTCGCGATCCTCGAGAAGTTCGACCGCTTCGACGATGCGCTCGCGCGCGTGAACGACAGCGACTTCGGGCTGCAGGCCGGCGTGTTCACCGATTCGCTCGCGCATGCGCAGCGCGCGTGGGACGAACTGGAGGTGGGCGGCGTCGTGATCAACGACGTGCCGTCGTTCCGCGTCGACAACATGCCGTACGGCGGCGTGAAGGATTCGGGGCTCGGCCGCGAAGGGATCCGCTACGCGATCGAGGACATGACCGAGCCGCGGCTGATGGTCGTGCGGCGGCGCTAGCGCAACGGCCAGGCGGCGCGCTGCCGCGGCGGCACGCGGGCGGGCGCAACGCGCCGGCCCACGTGCCGTTTTCGTTGCGGCGTACGCGCGGGGCGCGACGGCGGTGCCGCGCGCGCAAGCGTGACGACGTCGCGCCGCGCCGGCCGAACGGGCTCGACCGCAAGCATCGCATCGTGATGTAATCGCGCGAAATCGCCAACCGGGGTGCGACACCGGCTGGCATGCGCATTCATTCTTCACGAGGTCGATTCATGTCCCCCGTCTCGGCATTCAAGCTGGTTCTGTTGTCATTCCTCGCGATCGTCGCGCTCGAATGCATCGCCAAGCGGTTGCGGTTGCCGCCCGCGGCCGCGCTGCTGCTCGGCGGTATCGGCATCGCGTTCATCCCCGGCCTGCCGCCGATCAACCTCGATCCGGAACTCGTGCTGCTCGTGTTCCTGCCGCCGCTGCTGATGGACGGCGCGTACTTCTCCGTGTGGGAAGAGTTCAAGCGCAACGTCGGCGGCATCCTGATGCTCGCGATCGGTGCGGTGGTGTTTACGACGTTCGCGGTCGGCTTTGCGGTGCACTGGGTCGTGCCGTCGCTGCCGTGGGCCGCGTGCTTCGCGCTCGGTGCGATCGTGTCGCCGCCCGATGCGGTGGCGGCGAAGGCGGTGCTCGAACGCGTCGCGCTGCCGCGCCGGCTGATGGTGCTGCTCGAAGGGGAGAGCCTGCTGAACGACGCGGCGGGCCTGGTGCTGTTCCGCTTCGCGGTCGCGGCCGCGTTGACGGGCGCATTCAGTCTCGAGCACGCGGTCGTGCGCTTCGCGGAACTCGGGCTCGGCGGTGTCGTGGTCGGCTTCCTGGTCGGCAAGCTCGTCGTGTGGTTCCTGAAATTGCTCGACGACGACTATCTGGTGGTCACCGTTGCGGTGATCGCCGGCTGGATCGCGTACATCGCGGGCGAAATGGTCGAGGTGTCGGGCGTGATCGCGACGGTCACGGCCGGCATGATCGTCGGCTGGCATCAGCATGAAGTGTTCTCGGCCGCGGTGCGCACGCGCGGCACCGCGTTCTGGCAGGTCATCGTGTTCCTGCTCGAATCGATGGTGTTCGTGCTGATCGGACTGTCGCTGCGCGGCGCGATACACCGGCTCGGCGGCTTCGAGCAGGTGCTCGCCACGATGGTGCCACCGGTGCTTGCGGTGCTGGCGGCGGTGGTCGTGTCGCGCTTCGTGTGGATCTATGCGGTCGAGGCGCTGAAGGTGCCGGTGCGCGGGATCGTTCGGCGCGGTGCCGCGCCCGACTGGAAGGCGGCGACGATCATGAGCTGGGCCGGCATGCGCGGGGTCGTGACGCTGGCGATCGCGCTGTCGTTGCCGGAGACGATGCCAGGCCGCGACCTGATCCTGGTCGCGTCGTTCGCGGTGATCCTCGTCACCGTGCTGCTGCAGGGCACGACCATCGGGCCGCTGATCCGGCTGCTGCGCCTGCCGCAACGCGACGAGCGCGCCGCGCATCACCTGACCGAGCCGCAGGCGTGGGCGCATGTCGAGGCCGCGCAGCTCGCGGCGATCCAGCCGCTGGTGCGCGACGAGAGCGGCAAGGTGATTCACCCGCGCCTGCTGGAGCAATACACGTATCGCGCGGAACTGACCGAGCGGGCGAAGAACGAGCCGGCCTATCCGGCGGAGGTCCGCATCGCGCACTACGACGTCGTGCTGGCCGCGATCAAGGCTGGGCGTACGGAACTGTTGCGTCTGCATCGTTCCGGCCACATCCACGACGAGATGCTGCACATGCTCGAGCGCGACCTCGACCTGCAGGAAGTGTCCGCGCAACACGCGCGCGGGTAGCCGCCGAGCGGGCGGCCCTCGCCCGCACCGCCGGCCATGTCGTCGTTCTTGCCGGCCGGACGCCCGGCCTCCGCGTCGCGGCCGCCCGGTCGCGGCGCGCGACTTTTCCCCCGCCATTTCTCCGATTCCGGTGCATTGGAATCCGGTCCCGATACATTCGGCCATCCAGCCTTGCAGCGCATGCAAACTCGCGGCGCCGGCTGTGCAAACGTTCCCGTCTTTCGATTCCGGAAATGATCTGATTTATCTGAATCGCGCTCTTTCACCATATTTGGCAAAACTAAACCGGAAGGAGATAGATGCTGTGTTCCAATTTCATTTAGAATCAGCCGGTTATTTTTATTGAGAGAAAGCGCGCGGAGGTAATGCGGCCGTCGACGGGGAAAATCGGCGCCCGGATCCCCGCGAGGCAATGCCGACAGGCCAGATCGGCGATACCAGGCGGAATTACCCGCTGCCAAATCAAGATGGCGTCCAAGTCGTATAAACAACTCCTGTGAAATAATCAATTGGAGATTTGGCGTTTGAAACGGTATTTATGAAAGAATCGAGCGGTGATAATGCGCCGGATTGCCTTGAATCGGGGCTATCGGTTCTGCTCGTCGACGATCAGCCGTTCGTCGGAGAGGTGATCCGCCGCGCGCTGCGCGGCGAGCACGATATCGACCTGCATGTGTGCACCGACGCGCACCGGGCGATGGCGGTCGCGCGCGACGTGAAGCCGACGGTCATCCTGCAGGATCTCGTGATGCCGGAAATCGACGGTCTCGATCTCGTTCGCGCGTGGCGCGCGGACGCCGACACCGCACGCGTGCCGATCATCGTGCTGTCGGCGAAGGAAGAGCCGATCGTCAAGCGCGAGGCGTTCATCGCCGGCGCGAACGACTATCTCGTGAAACTCCCGGACGCGATGGAACTCACCGCACGCATCCGCTATCACTCGAATTCGTACCTGATGTCACGGCAGCGCGACGAAGCGCTGGACTTCCTGTCGCACGACATGCGTTCGCCGCAGACGTCGATCCTCGCGCTGCTCGAGGTCTACCGGACCGAGCACGGCGACATGCCGGCGATCATGGAACGCATTGCCGGCCACGCGCGGCGCGCGCTCGCGCTCGCCGACGGTTTCATCCACCTGACCCGCGCGCGGTCCGAACGCCGTGCGCACGAGGTCCTGAGCCTCAACGAGATCGTGCTCGATGCCGTCGACCAGCTGTGGGAGAAGGCGGCCGGGTTCGGCAGCCGCGTCGTCGCCCACGTGCCCGACACCGAGTGCGTGACGATGGGCGACCGCATGATGCTCACGCGCGCGGTCGCGAACCTGATCGACAACGGGCTGAAGTACGGTCCGGCCGGCACGGACGTCCACTGCACGCTGCGCGACGACGACGGCGCCTGGCTGATCGGCGTCGAGGACGCCGGCGCCGGCATCGTGCCCGAACAGCGCGCGGCGGCGACCGAGTCGTTCGTGCGGCTCGAGTCCGCGCATGGCGCGGCCCGCGGCGGTTTCGGCCTCGGGCTCGCGTTCGTCCGCGCGACGGCCGCGCGGCATCGCGGCCAGATCCTGATGCGCAATACGGCGCGCGGCTTCATGGTCGCGCTTCGGCTGCCGGCACAAGCGGAGCGGTGATTTCGCGGTGCGGCCCGCCGGTGCCGCGCTGCCCGAGAGACCCCGATGCGCTCGTGGCGCGCCGTCCGGCGCGCGGGCGGGCGCGGTTTTTTTAACGCTGAATTTGGAAAGCCCATAACGAACATGGCCACCGTGACACCCCGTGCGACCAATGAAAGCCTGCATCCGACGCTCGGCGCCGCCGCCCGGCTGACGCTCGGCAACCGCATCCTGTTCAGTTTCGGCGTGTTGTTCGTCCTGATGCTGGTGACCGCTGGCGTGTCCTACGAGCGTCTGCGCGCGATCAACGGCGAAGCCGTCAGCATCGAGCGCGACTCGCTGCCCGGCGTCTATCTCGCCGCATCGTTGCGCGGGTCGGTCAACGAATCGTTCGCGCTGCTGCAGCAGGCGACGTTCGTCGATACCGATCCCGAACTCGTGCAGCGCGATTTCGCGAAGATCGGCGACGCGCTCAAGGACGTCGAGTCGTTGTCGGTCGACTACCAGAACACGACGTTTCGCGATGACGACCGCCAGCGCTTCGCGACCTTTCGAGGCTCGTTCGACCGCTACCTGCCGCTGCTGAACGACGCGGTGCAGAAGAGCCGCGTGTCGCGCGAAGAGGCCGTCGCCGCCTACGCGAAGGTGCAGCCTTCGTGGGCCGAGGTCGTGCGCAACGCGAATATCCTGGTGCAGGAGAACCGCAAGTTCGCCGACCAGTCCGCGAAGCTGATCCGCGAATCCGTGCAGGACACCGAGGTCGTCCTCGCGATCGCGCTGGCGATCGTGCTGCTGTCGGCGCTGGGGCTGGGCTACGGGCTGTACCGTTCGGTCACCGTACCGATGGCGCGGCTCGTCGAGGTGCACGACGTGATGCGCACCGGCAACCTGACACACCGCCTCGACCTGCGCCGCCGCGACGAATTCGGCACGCTCGAGACCGGCTTCAACCGGATGGCCGACGAACTGACCGGGCTCGTCGCGCGCGCGCAGCAGTCGTCGCTGCAGGTGACGACATCGGTCGCCGAGATCGCGGCGACGTCGCGCGAGCAGCAGGCGACCGCCAACGAAACCGCGGCGACGACGACCGAGATCGGCGCGACGTCCCGCGAGATCTTCGCGACGTCGCGCGATTTGCTGCGCACGATGAACGAGGTGGCCGGCGTGGCCGAGCAGTCGGCGACGCTCGCGGGCGTGAGCCAGAGCGGCCTCACGCGGATGGGCGATACGATGCGCAGCGTGATGGACGCGGCCGGCTCGGTGAACGCGAAGCTGGCGATCCTCAACGAGAAGGCGCTGAACATCAACCAGGTCGTCGCGACGATCACCAAGGTGGCCGACCAGACCAACCTGCTGTCGCTGAACGCGGCGATCGAGGCCGAGAAGGCCGGCGAGTACGGCCGCGGCTTCGCGGTCGTCGCGACCGAGATCCGCCGTCTCGCCGACCAGACGGCCGTGGCGACCTACGATATCGAGCAGACGGTGAAGGAGATCCAGTCGGCGGTGTCGGCGGGCGTGATGGGGATGGACAAGTTCTCCGAGGAAGTGCGCCGCGGCATGCTCGACGTGCAGCAGGTCGGCGGGCAGCTTTCGCAGATCATCGCCGAAGTGCAGACGCTCGCGCCGCGCTTCCAGATGGTCAACGAAGGGATGCAGACGCAGGCGAACGGTGCCGAGCAGATCACCCAGGCGCTGTCGCAACTGTCGGAAGCCGCGCAGCAGACGGCCGAATCGCTGCGCCAGTCGTCGCAGGCGATCGACGACCTGACGCTCGTCGCGAACCAGTTGCGCACCAGCGTGTCGCGCTTCAAGGTCGACGCGTGACGCGCGTCGAGTCGCACGGCGGCGTGCACGCGCTGTTCCTGATGTTCGAGCTCGACGGCGAGCGTTATGCGCTCGACGCGGCCGACATCGACGAGGTGTTGCCGCTCGCGACGACCAAGGCCGTGCCCGGTGCGCCCGAATGGATCGCCGGGCTGCTGATGCGCGGCGGTCAGCCGGTGCCCGTGATCGACGTGCCGATGCTGGCGCTCGGGCGGCGCGCGCATGCGCTGCGCTCGACGCGGCTGGTGATGGTCCGCTACCGCGTCGGGCAGGTCGATCGCGAGCGCGTGATCGGGCTGATCGTCGAGCGCGCGACGCGGACGCTGCGGATCGACCGTACCGCGTTCCGCGCCAGCGGCGTATCGACCGCGCGCACGCGCTGGCTCGGGCGCGTCGCGAACACGCCCGACGGGATCGTGCAGCAGGTCTCGGTGTCCGACCTGATCGACGACGTTGCGCGCCTGTATCTGTTCGACGGCCTGCCGGGCCACGGAGGGGAGCCTGCATGAAAGCGTCCGATTCGCGATTTCGCGGCTGGCTGCTGCGCGAGACCGGCATCGATCCCGATTCGCTCGGCAACGATTTCCTGAGCCGCGCGCTCACCGAGCGCGTGCACGCGCTGCAGGGCGACGGCGAGCGGCTGCCGTCGGCGGCGCGCCCGTCCGTCACGCCGGAAGCGCTCGATGCGTACTGGCAGCAGCTCAACGCATCGGCCGACGAGCGGCGTGCCCTGATCGAACTGTTCGTCGTGCCGGAAACGTGGTTCTTCCGCGATCGCGAGGCCTTCGCGACCCTCGCGCGGCTCGCCGCCGAGCGGCTTGCCGCGACGCCCGGGCGCGTGATCCGCGTGCTGAGCGCACCGTGCTCGACCGGCGAGGAGCCGTATTCGGCGGCGATGGCGCTGCTCGACGCCGGGCTCGATCCGGCCAGTTTCACGATCGACGCGATCGACCTGAGTGCGCGCGCGATCGAACAGGCTCGGCTCGGCTGCTACGGGCGCAATGCGTTTCGCGGCACGGCGACCGAGTTTCGCGCCCGCTACTTCACCGCGGCCGCCGACGGCTGGCTGCTCGACGAACGCGTGCGCGCGTGCGTGCAGTTTCGGCAGGCGAACCTGGTCGAACCGGGCGCGGATACGGGCATCCGCTACGACTTCGTGTTCTGCCGCAACGTGCTGATCTATTTCGACCGCGACGCGCAGGATCGCGTGATCGATTCGCTCGACGGATGGCTCGCCGACGACGGGATGCTGTTCGTCGGTCCGGCCGAAACCGGCGTCGCGATGCGGCACGGGATGCGCTCGGCGCGCGTGCCGCTGGCGTTCGCGTTCCATCGCGCGCAACGCGGCGCGGTGGACGGGTACGCGTCGCGGCACGCGGCGCCGATGCCCGCGGTCGCGCCATTCCGGCGTGCGGAGCGCTTCGCGGTCGCGCCGGCACCCGCCGCGCGCCCGCTGCTGGCGGTCGTGCCGCCGACGTGGACCGGTGCCGCGCCGTCGCGCGCCGCGAGCGTGCCGGTCGAGCATCCGCCCGCGTTCGAGCCGCTGGCCGAGTTGCGCATCGACTCGCTGACCGGCACGGCCGATACCGCCCGCGCGCCGCATGCGGCCCATGCGGCCCATGCACCCGCACCGGCGGCGCCGGTCGCCGACAGCGCCGCACCGACGCTCGAGGAAGCGCAGGCGCTGGCCAACGCGGGGGCCTTCGACGACGCCGAGCGCGTGCTCGCGCGGTTTTCCGCGCATGCCGGACCGCACGCGGACGCGTTCTACCTGAACGGACTGATCGCGGATGCGCGCGGGCGTGTCGCGGAAGCGGGCGACTTCTACCGGAAGGCGCTGTATCTGCAGCCCACGCATCACGAAGCGCTGACGCATCTCGCGACCTTGCTCGACGTCGGCGGCGATGGCGCCGGCGCGCAATGGCTGCTCGAGCGTGCGCGCCGCTCGGCCGGATAATGAGGATACGGGTTGGGAGCCGACATCGGGATGACCGAGGAAAGAATGAACCGCGACGCCGTTGCCGCTGACGACACGACGATCGGCGTCGACGATTGCTGGAACCGGATCGGCACGCGCGGCGACCGCACGTGCGCGCGCCTGGCCGACTGCCTGCGCTGCCTGAACTGCCCGGTCTACGCGTCGCACGCGGCGCACCTGCTCGAGCGTCCGCTCGACGTCGCCGAGATGGCCGACGCCACGCGGCGGATCAGCGCGTTCGACGGGGCCGGCGTGCACGGCGACGACGATACGCACCAGGCGGCGCTGGCGTTTCGCGTCGCCGACGAATGGCTCGCGCTGCCGATCGGCGTGCTGCGCGAGATCGCCGGCACGCGGCCGATTCATTCGCTCCCGCATCGCCGTCATTCGGCCGTGCGGGGCGTGGTCAACATTCGCGGCACGCTGCGCATCGCGATCTCGATCGGCGCGCTGCTCGGCCTCGACGCGGGCAAGGGCCGCGGCGGCAACGCGGACGGCCGCTTCACGCGCTTGCTGGTCGCCGCGCACCAGGGCGATCCGGTCGTGTTTCCGGTCGACGAAGTCGAGGGCGTGCTGCGCGTCGGCGCATCCGATTGGGTGCCCGTGCCGGCGACGGTCGGGCGCGCGAGCGCCGGCCTGTCGCGCGGCGTGCTGTCGTGGCGCGGCAAGTCGGTCGGCCTGCTGGACGACGATCGGCTGTTCGATGCCGTCACGCGGAGCATGCGATGAGCGGCGATGACGATCTGAGCCACCTGTCGCTGCTCGAGCTGTATCGCGAGGAGACGCGCACGCAGACCCAGGCGCTGTCCGAGCGCCTGCTCGCGCTCGAGTCGGGCGAACCGGATTCCGCCGCGCTCGAGGCGTGCATGCGCGCCGCGCATTCGCTGAAGGGCGCCGCGCGCATCGTCGGCGTGCCGCTCGGCGTCGACATCGCGGGGCGCATGGAAGAATGCTTCGTCGCCGCGCAGGCCGGCACGATCGCGCTGACGGCCACGCATGTCGACGTGCTGCTCGCGGGCGTCGACCTGCTGGTGCGCGTCGCCGATCCGCAGTCGCAGCCGGTGTCGTCGACGGAGATCGAGGCGTTCGCGCTGGCGCTGACGGGTGCCGACGGCGCGCACGCGATGGCGGCCTCGGCCTCGGCCTATGCCGCGCCGCCGCCGTTCGTCGTGCCGTTTCGCGAGCACGACAACGCGGCGAACGAGCCGGTCGGGGCCGGCGCCGCGGTGCCGCCGCTCGCCGTGTCGGCGGCCGTGCCGGATCCGGCCCAGGCCGGCCGCGCGGCCGGTGCGGGGGCGATGCGCCGCGTGCGGGCCGATACCTTGAACCGGCTGCTGAGCCTGTCCGGCGAGTCGCTCGTCGAATCGCGCTGGCTTAAGCCATTCGCGGAATCGATGCTGCGCGTGAAGCGCGCGCAGCGCGATGCGGCCCGTTCGCTCGATCTGTTGTACGAACAGTTCGCCGACGATCTCGACGCGGGCGTGCTCGCGTCGGTGAACGAAGTGCGGCACATGCTCAACGACCTGCAGCGCTCGCTCGCCGAGCGCATGGACGAATTCGATCGCTTCGAGCGGCGCAGCACGCATATCGCCGAGCAGCTGTACGACGAGGCGCTGCAGTGCCGGATGCGGCCGTTCGGCGACGCGACGCGCGCGTATCCGCGCATCGTCCGCGATCTCGCGCGCTCGCTCGGCAAGCAGGTGCGCTTCTCGATCGTCGGCGAAGGCACGCAGGTCGACCGCGACATCCTCGACCTGCTCGACGCGCCGCTCGGCCATTTGCTGCGCAATGCGATGGATCACGGCGTCGAGCCCCCCGACGCGCGCCGCGCGCGCGGCAAGCCGGCCGAGGCGAGCGTGACGCTCGAGGCGCGCCACAGCGCCGGCTCGTTGCTCGTCAGCGTGATCGACGACGGGCCGGGCGTCGACATGGATGCGTTGCGCGCGGCCGTCGTGCGCCAGCGCCTGACCGACGACGAGACCGCCGCGCGGCTGTCCGATCCCGAACTGCTGGAATTCCTGCTGCTGCCGGGCTTCTCGATGCGCGACGCGGTGACCGACGTGTCGGGGCGCGGCGTCGGCCTCGACGCGGTGCAGGAGATGGTGCGCGGCGTGCGCGGCGCGGTGCGCATCTTCAACGAGCCCGGTGCGGGCATGCGCTTCGTGCTGCAGTTGCCGCTCACGCTGTCGGTGATTCGCAGCCTGCTGGTCGAGGTCGGCGGCGAACCGTATGCGTTCCCGCTCGCGCACGTGCGCCGCACGCTCGAGCTCGCGCACGACGACATCGACGTGCTCGAAGGGCAGCCGCATTTTCCGTTCGACGGCCGGCGTGCGGGCCTCGTCGCCGCGCATCAGCTGCTCGATGCGGGCGAGCCCGACGCCGCGCGTGCGAGCACGGCGGTCGTGGTCGTCGGCGGCGAGCCCGAGTTGTATGGCGTCGCCGTCGATCGCTTCCTCGGCGAACGGATGCTCGTCGTGCAGCCGCTCGACAGCCGCCTGAACAAGATCCAGAACATCGCGGCCGGCGCGTTGCTCGAGAACGGCGACCCGGTGTTGATCGTCGATGTCGAGGACCTGATCCGCTCGGTCGACAAGCTCGTGCGCGGCGGCCAGCTCGCGAAGCTCACGCGCGACCCGCAGCTCGCGCTCGCCGCCCGGCGCCGCCGCGTGCTCGTCGTCGACGATTCGCTGACGGTGCGCGAACTCGAACGCAAGCTGCTGGAAAAGCGCGGCTACGACGTGACCGTCGCGGTCGACGGGATGGACGGCTGGAACGCGGTGCGCAGCGACGCGTTCGACCTGGTCGTCACCGACGTCGACATGCCGCGCATGGACGGCATCGAGCTCGTCACGCTGATCAAGGGCGACCCGCTGCTCAAGCGTGTGCCGGTGATGATCGTGTCGTACAAGGATCGCGACGAGGATCGCCGGCGCGGGCTCGACGCCGGCGCCGACTACTACCTCGCGAAGAGCAGTTTCCACGACGAGGCGCTGCTCGATGCGGTGCACGATCTGATCGGGGAGGCGCGCGCATGAACATCGGCATCGTCAACGACCTGCCGCTTGCCGTCGAGACGCTGCGCCGCGTGATCGCGCGGCGCACCGATCACCGCGTGCTGTGGGTGGCGACCGATGGCGACGAGGCGGTGGATTTCTGCGTCGCGCATCCGCCCGACCTCGTGCTGATGGATCTCGTGATGCCGAAGCTCGACGGCGTGGCCGCGACGCGGCAGATCATGGCGCGTGCGCCATGCGCGATCCTGATCGTGACCGCGAGCGTCAGCGCGAACACGTCGTCGGTGTACGAGGCGATGGGCGCCGGCGCGCTCGATGCGGTCGACACGCCGACGCTCGCGCTCGGCCTGCCGTCCGATGCGGCGCCGCAGCCGCTGCTCGCGAAGATCGACCAGATCGGCCGGCTGCTCGAAAGCCGGACCGCGACGCTCGTGCCGCCCGGGCCGGCGCCCGCGCGCGGCCTGCCGACGCTGATCGCGATCGGCGCGTCGGCGGGCGGCCCGACCGCGCTGACCGCATTGCTGCGCGCGCTGCCGGCCGATTTTCCGGCCGCGCTCGTGATCGTGCAGCACGTCGACCAGGCGTTCGCGCTCGGCATGGCGGAGTGGCTCGACGGCCATACGCGGCTGCCCGTGCGGGTCGCGCGGCAGGGCAGCGTGCCGCAGGCGGGCGAGGTGCTGCTCGCGGCGACCAACGATCACCTGTGCCTGTCGCCGCGCGGCGTGCTCGGCTATACGCGGTGTCCGGCCGAGACGCCGTACCGGCCGTCGATCGACGTGTTCTTCAACAGCGTCGCCGACGGCTGGCAGGGCGACGCGCTCGGCGTGCTGCTGACCGGGATGGGGCGCGACGGCGCGCTTGGGCTCAAGGCGATGCGCGCGAAGGGCTGCTACACGATCGCGCAGGACGAGGCGACCAGCGCCGTCTACGGGATGCCGAAGGCGGCCGCCGCGATCGGCGCGGCGTCGGCGATCCTGCCGCTCGACCGGATCGCGCCCCAGCTGATCTCGCGCGTGACGCGCGTGCCGTTCGACTGACGGCGCGCCGCCGCCGCCGCGGCTGGCTGCCGGCTGCCGTTTGCCGGTCCGGCCTGGCCCCGTTGCGTGCGAAGCGGGGCGTCGCTTACAATGGCGCGTTGCGGAGATGGCATGCCTCCCTGCGGTCGATCCCGGCGCATTGCGCGCGCGGTTCGGCCCTCAACCGCCGGTTGGCCCGGCTGATGATGCCTGCGTGTTCCTGGGTTGTCAGGAGGTCGCAGGCCGTCCATGCGGTATTCTGCCGCCCAGGTTTTGATGTCCTGTCGAATCTGGAAATCATGTTTTTCTCGACTTCTGCCGATTTTTTCGCGACCGTGCGCTACGTGTGCCGCTGGCTCGCGCTCTCGGCCCTGCTCGGCGCGCTGGCCGGCACGGCTTCCGCGCTGTTCCTGATCGCGCTCGACTGGGCGACCGGCACGCGTGTCGCGCATCCGTGGCTGTTGTGGGGGCTGCCGGCGGCCGGCTTTGCGACGGGCTGGGTCTACCACCGGTTCGGCCAGTCGGTTGCGCGCGGCAATAACCTGCTGATCGACGAGATTCACGACCCGAAGGCGCTCGTGCCGAAGCGGATGGCGCCGCTCGTGCTCGTCGCGACCGTCGTCACGCACCTGTTCGGCGGGTCGGCCGGGCGCGAGGGCACGGCCGTGCAGATGGGCGGCGCGCTCGCCGATCGCGTTACGCACCTGTTTCGTCTCGATCGCGAGCATCGGCGCGTGCTGTTGATGGGCGGGATTGCCGCCGGGTTCTCGTCGGTGTTCGGCACGCCGCTCGCGGGTGCCGTATTCGGGCTCGAGGTGCTGGCGATCGGCCGGGTCCGGTACGACGCGCTGCTCACGTGCGTGGCGTCGGCGATCGTCGCGGACGTCGTGTGCCGCGCGTGGGGCGTGCATCACACCGTGTATGCGATTCCGTTCGTGCCGGCGGTATCGGCGACGCGGTTCGCCGCGGCCGTCGTCGCGGGCATCGCGTTCGGCGTCGTCGGCCGGTTGTTCGCGTTCGCCACGCATGCGCTGACCGCATGGTTCCGGCGTGTCGTCCGCTACGCGCCGCTGCAGCCGGTACTGGGTGGCGTGATGGTGGCGGTTGCCGCCACCGCGCTCAACGTGCCGCAGTATCTCGGTCTCGGGATTCCGACGATCGAGGCCGCGTTTCACGGGCCGCTGCCGGTTTACGACTTCGCGGGCAAATTCGCGTTTACCGTCGTCACGCTCGCTTCCGGGTTCAAGGGCGGCGAAGTGACGCCGCTGTTCTATATCGGCGCGACGCTGGGCAATGCGCTGGGGCAGGTGCTCGCGCTGCCGGTGCCGGTGCTCGCGGGGCTCGGTTTCGTCGCGGTGTTCGCGGGCGCGGCCAATACGCCGATCGCATCGACGATCATGGCGATCGAGCTGTTCGGCGCGGATATCGGCGTGTATGCGATCGTGGCGTGCGTGGTCGCGTATCTGTTTTCCGGACACGCGGGGATCTATCGCGCGCAGCGGGTGGCGGTGGGGAAGGGGGTGCGGGTCGAGGCGGAGTGACGGCGGTGTGCGGGGCGGTCGACCGTGACGGGCGGCCGGCAGCCGAGATCCGGCGATCCCGCGGATCGCCGTTAACCGGAGCGCTCGTTATTCCTTCGGCAGCTTCGCGACATTCCGCGCAAGCAGTTCCTCGATATCGATGCCCTTGTCGGCCAGCAACGTCGTCACGATTCCGCTCAGCTCGCCGAGCGTCTCCTTGACCGACTCGCGGATCGTATCCACGACGACCTGCGTGCTGCGCTCGATCTCGATATTGATCCGGTCGTCGACACCCTTCGTATCGAAGGTGGTCGCGCGGCGCGTTTCGGGAATCAGCCAGACGTCGAACCAGCCTTCGTCGCGATTGACGTCCGACACGGTCAGGCTGCAGCCGTTGATCGCGATATAGCCCTTCGCGAACACATAGCGCTTGAACTCGGCGGGCACGCCGATGCGGATCATCCGGTTGTGCTCGGACGATGCGATGTGCAGGATCGTCCCCATGAAATCGACGTGACCGGACAGCGGATGTCCGCCGATTTCCGCGCCGTCCTTCGCGGCCCGTTCGACGTTGATCCGGGCGCCGGTCGTCAGGTCGGCCAGCGTGGTGATTCTCAGGCTCGGCAACATCACGTCGAAGTCGATCAGCGCCGGGGAGTGGATGGTCGTCACCGTCAGGCAGACGCCGTCGACCGACACGCTCGCGCCGATCTCGATGTCGGCGGTAAACCGCTCGGGAAATTCGATGCTGAACGTTCTCAGTTCGCCGTGATCCTTGATGGCCTTGATGACGCCAACACCCTGAACAATGCCTGTAAACATGATCTGCCTTTCGTCGCGAATTGCCTGGCCGGTATGATAAGTGATCCGGGGAACCCCCATTGCGAGCAGGGTTGCGGCGCGGTGGCAGCCACGGACGCCGCGGTAACCAAACCCGGTCGTGCACCGGCACGGCGTCGCTTCAAACTCGAGCGCGAACGTGACCCGACGGCAACCCACTCACCATCGGGTCACATCGCGACCTGCCTGCATCAAACCTCCGCCGGCTCCCCCAGCGGTCCGGCATCATCGCCGACCATGCGCCGCGGCGCATCGATCAAACCCTTCGCCAGTTCCAGCGCCTGCCGTTCGAACAACCGCCGATAAATGCCGCCGTCGACGCGAATCAGCGCGTCGTGGTTGCCTTCCTCGATCACCTTGCCGCGATCGAGCACCAGCAGGCGGTCGAGCGAACGCACCGTCGACAGCCGGTGCGCGACCACGAGCGTCGTACGACCGACCATCAGCCGCTCCATCGCCTGCTGGATCAGCACCTCGCTTTCGCTGTCGAGGCTCGACGTTGCTTCGTCGAGGATCAGGATCGGCGCATCCGCGAGGAACGCGCGCGCGATCGCGACGCGCTGGCGTTCGCCGCCCGACAGCTTGATCCCGCGCTCGCCGACGAGCGTGTCATAGCCGTCCGGCAGCGCGACGATGAAGTCGTGCGCGCTGGCCAGACGCGCGGCGCGCTCGATGTCGGCGCGGCTCGCATCGGGACGCGCATACGCGATGTTCTCCGCCAGCGTGCGGTGGAACAGCACCGGCTCCTGCTGGACGATCGCGATCTGGCTGCGCAGCGAATCCTGCCGCACCTGTGCGATGTCCTGGCCGTCGATCGCGATGCGGCCGCCCGACACGTCGTACAGCCGCTGGATCAGCTTGATGAACGTCGTCTTTCCCGACCCGGAATGACCGACGAGGCCCACGCGCTCGCCCGGCGCGATGCGCATCGAGAAGTCGTCGTACAGCGGCACCGGATGATTGCCGTAGCGGAACGTCACGTGCTCGAAGCGGATCTCGCCTTGCCCGATCCGGATCGCCGGCGCGCCGGGGCGATCGTCGATGCCGAGCGGCTGGCGCTCGAGCGCGACGAGTTCTTCCATGTCGTTCACCGAGCGCTGCAGGTTGCGGATGTGCATGCCGACGTCGCGCAGGTAGCCCTGCAGCATGAAGAACATCGTCAGCGAGAACGCGATGTCGCCGACGCTCGCTTCGTCGTTCGCCCACAGCCGCAGCGCGACGCCGATCATCGCCGCCTGCATCGCGACGAGCATCGCGCCCTGCAAGCCGCCGTTGAAGGTGCCGCGCACCCACGTGCGGCGCGTGCGCCGACGCCACTTGTCGATCACGCGCGCGAGGCGCGCCTCCTCGCGCGTTTCCGCGCCGAACGCCTTGACGACGGCGTTGCAGCTCACGGCGTCGGCGAGGGCGCCGCCCATGCGCGTGTCCCACAGGTTGCCGAGCCGCGCGGCCGGCGCGACGATGCCGAGCGAGACCGCGACCGTCACCGAGATGTACAGCAGCGAACCCGCGCCGACGACGAGCCCCATCACCGGCCAGTGCGTGCCGAGCAGCACGGTTGCGCCGACGAGCATCGTGACCGACGGCAGCAGCGCGATCAGCACGGTGTCGTTCAGCAGGTCGAGCGCCCAGATCCCGCGCGTGATCTTGCGCACGGTCGATCCCGCGAAGCTGTTCGCGTGCCAGTCGGTCGAGAAGCGCTGCACGCGATGGAACGACGCGGCGGCGATTTCGCTCATCATCTTCAGCGTGAGGGTGATGATGTTCAGGTAGACGCCTTGCCGCAGCAGCGTCGCGCCGATGCCGAGCGCGGCCAGCGTGCCGAATGCGGTGACGGCGGCGTGCCACGCGGCGGCGCGGTCGGTCAGGCCGGTCGACAGCGCATCGACGAGGCGCCCGGCGAACAGCGGCGTCAGCACGTCGGCGAGCGCGCCGAGCAGCGCCAGCGCCGCAATCGCCGCGATGCGCACCGGCTGCTTGCGCCAGTAGCGGAACGTGAAGCCGAAGACGGCCTGGAATGCCTGGCCGCCCAGATGGGTGGTTTTTCTGGTCATGTATCGTTGCCCGGCGCATCGCGCGACGGGACTTTCCGGTTCAGAGAACGTCGAAAACGCAACAGCCGGGCCGCACGAACACAACGAACGAAACGGGCGAGGCGAGACGGGCTGTCGGGAAAATGCGCGGGCTGACGGGCTAGTGGAGCACTCGGGCGCCGGCGCGGACGACGGGCGGGATCAGCCGCGTCGTGGGACCACGTTCGGGAAGGCTGCTGGCATTCGGAACATCTGCACCTCCCCTGAAGTGAACGTTGAAAGGACGCCGAAAAGACGTGAAGGGATTTTATCAGCAGTGCCGGACCCGCCGCAACGTCTGACGAATGCGGCGTTGCAGCGTCGATACGGTTAGTATCCGGGGTTCCGGCCCTGTTTCGTTCGCGGTCCGCGGTGGGGCGCCGCACGGGGCGGCGGGCCGCATCGATTACACTTTGGCGTTGCGCGCGGGCCTGCGGTCGCGCGGATTCACCCCGATACATTCCTGAGGAAACGATGAGCGACGTTCAGCAAGGCATCCTGGCTCCGATCGACACGGCGGCCCGATACCTCACTTTCACGATTTCGGACAACGGCAATGTCGCGGCGGCGCTGACGGCATTGCGCGAGCTCGTCGACGGTCGCGACACGGTCGCAGGCTTCGGCCATGCGCTGGCCGCGCATCTCGGGCGCCCGGTTCCGGGCCTGACCGAATACCCGTCGTTCGCGGTGAACGACCGCACGTTGCCGATCACGCCGGCCGACGTCTGGATCTGGCTGCGCGGCGACGATCGCGGCGAACTGCTGCTGCGCGCGCGGGCGATCGAGCGTGCGCTCGCGCCGGCGTTCGCGCTGCAGGACGTGGTCGACGGCTTCCGCTATTCGAACGATCGCGATCTGTCGGGTTACGAAGACGGCACCGAGAACCCGACCGGCGACGACGCGCTGGCCGCGGCGATCGTGACGGGGCAGGGTGCGGGGCTCGACGGCTCGAGCTTCGTCGCGGTCCAGCAATGGCTGCACGACTTCGACCAGATGGAGCGCATCGCGTCGGGCGACATGGATCACATCATCGGCCGCCGTCGCTCGGACAACGAGGAGCTCGACGACGCGCCCGAGTTCGCGCACGTGAAGCGCACCGCGCAGGAAAGCTTCGAGCCGGAGGCGTTCATGCTGCGTCGTTCGTCGCCGTGGTCCGACGCACGCCGTGCGGGGCTCTATTTCGTCGCGTTCGGTTGTTCGTTCCGCGCGTTCGACGTGCAGATGCGCCGGATGAGCGGCGCGGACGACGGCATCGTCGACGGCCTGTTCCGCTTCACGCGGCCGCTGACGGGCGCGTATTTCTGGTGCCCGCCGGTGAAGGACGGCAAGCTGGATCTGTCCGCGCTCGGACTGTAAGCACTAGACGAGCACTGCAAACGGGCGGGCCGCGCATCNTGCGCGGCCCGCCCGTTTTGCTTGGTGCGTCGATCGCGTGTGGCGCCGTGCGGTGCGGTGTGCCTCTCGCCCGGCCCCCACGCGGCGTATGCCGCGCGTCAGTTCAGCGTCGTTTCGATGCGCGTGCCGCGCTTGATGAACAGCGTCACCGGCGTCTTCTCGCAGATTTCCGCGAGGCGCTGGCGCTGCGCGTCGTCGAGCGGGCCGTCGAGCGTCACGACGCGGCGCACGTATTGCTGACCGTCGCGATCGGCATGCAGCTCGGTGCGCACGTCGATGTGCACGGCCGGCCACGTCTTGCGCTGCATGACCATGCGCAGCGTCGCGGCCGTGCATTGCGCGAGGCCGGCCAGCACGAGCTCGAACGGCGCCGGCCCGAGGCCCTGTCCGCCTTCGCGTGGCGCTTCGTCGCCGGTCAGCGCATGCGTGCCGGCCTGCAGCTGGACGACGTAGTCGGGCGCGTCGGCGGCGAGGGTGGCGGCAGCGTGGATGAGCGGCATGGCAAGTCTCCGGTAGGCGGGAAGGCGGGCGCCGCGTCGAGGCGCGGCGTTCGAGCCGCCAGCATACCGTCTTGGCGGAAATCGCGGGCGCCGCGTGCATCGACGCGGCTCGAAAGGAGCGGGCGGCTCAGCCGACGGCTTCGACGACTCCGACGACTTCGGCGTTTTGGCGCACGAGCGTGGCAACGCGTTCGCGCACCCACTGGTGCGCGCGGTCCGTCTCGCGCGATTCGTGCCAGTAAGCGAGCAGCGGAAACGGCTTGAGCCGCAGCGGCAGCGGCTGCACGGCGATCGGCAGCAGCGCCGTCATCCGCAGTGCATACGTGCGCGGCAGCGTCAGCAGCAGGTCGCCCGCCGCGGCGATCTGGCAGGCGGCGAAGTAATGCTGGCAGACGAGCTGGATGTGACGGAAGCGCCCGTCGTTGCCAAGCAGCACGTCGAGCGATTGCGGTTCGCCGTGCGACGACACCGCGAGATGCCGCGCGGCGAAATAGTCGCCGCGCCGCAGCGGGCCGCTCATCAGCGGATGATCGTGACGCATCGCGACGACGAGCGAATCGTCGAGCAGGTGTTTGGTCGCGATGCGCGGGCCCGTCTGGACCCGGCGCTCGACGACGAGATCGAGATTCCCCGACGCGAGCTCGCGCTCGATGTCATGCACCGCAACGCGGCGGCTCACGAAACGCAGGCCCGGCGCTTCGTTCGCGAACGCGGCGACGATCTGCGGCAACGCGATCGATTCGAGCACGTCGCGGATGCCGACCGCGATGCTCAGGTCGAGCGTCGCCGGATCGAACGCCGACGGGTCGCGGGCGGTGCGTTGCAGGCCGGCGAGGTGAAGCTGCACGTCCGCGATGATCGCGCGCGTGCGTTCGGTCGGCGCGACGCGGTTGCCCTGGCGCACGAACAGCGGATCGTCGAAATGCGCGCGCAGCCGGTTGAGCGCATGCGTGACGGCCGGCTGCGTCAGGTGCAGCGCGCGGGCGGCCGCGCCGATGCCGCCGTGCACGTAGATGGCGTCGAGCACGCGGAACAGGTTCAGGTCGAGACGATGGTCGGCGGGCACGGAGGCGAAACCGAAGTGGGAAAGTGGCCCATTCTAGAGCCGCCGGCCAGCGCTCGCCGAGGAAGCGGGGCAGGCCGGCGGCCGACCGCCGTGCCGTTGAACGGTGCCGATAGCGCCCGCTTCGGCTTACGACAACGTTTGCATCGATCGAATTACCCATTCCGACGGACTTTCTTCAATGCCGGGCGAATAGACGGAGCCGGTGAAAGGTGTTTAATAATCTATAAAAAATACGAAGCCGGGGCGCGCGGTTGGTTTTTAATCCTATAAAGAGAGGCCGATTTTTCGTGTTTTCCGGAACTGATTATCGTGATGGCGGTAATGGGTTCTTTATTGAATGATTCAGGCGCATTGCATCGGCGGACTTGTATCAATCCGCCACAACCCTGTCGGCATCGGCCAGTTCTGCGGAAAATCCCGGTTTAAAGCTATGATGCGGACGCTTTTAAAAGCATAGAGAGCGCGTCAGTCAAATAAAAAAGCGCATTCAAGAGAAGCGGGCAGAAAGAATCGGGGGCTGGGCAAGTGGATGCTGGTGAACAACGGGTGGTTGTCGTCTTTTTGAGTGCGGGTTTCTCGCTGGCCCAGGCTGCGTGCATGATCGAGGCGTTCAACCTCGCCAATCGCTTGCTGCCCGTGGGCCCGGGATATCAGGTGACGTTCGTGTCGGCCAGCGGAGGGTTGCTGCCGTCCTCGTCCGGTGTCCAGGTGACGACGGACATGCTCGACGACGCGCACGCGCGGTGCGTGCATGCTTTTTTTCATCTCCACGGCGGCCATGTGCTGTTCGCGTGGACCGACGCGTTGCTGCGCCGGCTTCAGGAAGTGCATGCGCAAGCGCGATGGATCGCGGACGACGTGAAAATACCCGCCGTCACCGTCTCGAAGCGGGCCGGTGACCCGCAGCCCGCCGCGTCGATGTTGAGCCTCGTTTCCGCGCTCGACCCAAGCGGGCCGACGCACGGGACGACACAAGGGCCGGACATCCTCCCCGTCTTGCTGGAATTGTTCAGACATGAAGTCGGCACCGCCGCGGCCGAGGAGATCGAACGCCACGTTTGCCGCGATTCCGGCGAACGGCTCGTGCAGTCGGCCGCGTGGTCCGTGCGCGAACTGGCCGCGAGCCAGCCGATTCGCGCGGCCATGCAGCAACTGCGTGCATGCAGTGCCGGGCGCATCTCGATCGTCCAGGTGGCACAAGCCGTGGCGATGAGCGAGCGCAACTTTCTGCGGCGCTTCAAGAAGGACGTCGGGGTGACGCCGACGGAATTCGTATTGAGCATTCGTCTCGAGCGTGCATGCCACATGCTGGTCCACACCAGTCTGCCCGCCGACAAGGTGGCGCGGCGTACCGGTCTCGGCAATGGCGAGCGCCTCGCAAAGCTGTTCCGGCAACACCTTCAGCTGTCGCCCAGCGAATTTCGCGCGGCCGAGCGCGAGCGCATCGCAAAGGCGGGAATCGCACTGGCGTGCGCCGCGGCGCCGAGCCACCGGCGCGACACACGATCGCTCGACCCGGCGAACGCACGATTGAAGAAGAGTGGCCGATATTGGAGCGGCGCCGCGATTCGGCCGAAATGCGATGACGCGTCGGTGACCGAAACCTCGTGCGTTACGCCACATGTTACGCGGCGCGTAACGTAACAGCGACCTCGCCACGCGCCATGCGCGCCGGCCACGCCGGAATCCGATTCCTGACGGATGCCGCGTAATCCACGGATTTCACGAGGATTTTCGTCGGATATGGAACGGACGTGCATCGTGATTATCCGGCTGGCATGCTTTCTGCTTACTTTCTTCCTGCTTTCTAGTGTGTCGCAGCATTTAACATCAATAACATCAGACCAATCATGTATTCAATTCCGACTTTCGGTATCGGCGCCGGGGAAATGCCGTCGATGCCATTCATTCGCCCTGCAAGCAGCAGGCGGGCAGTCCCGCACATGCTGCAACGCCGGAGCCCGCATCCCTGATTTAACCGTCGATCGCATCACGGCATAGGTCGCCTTTCCGCGCGGACGAGGCGGCGTATCCGCACGCCCCAATGCGTGCGTCATGCCGTGTGCGCCAGTCCGGATCAATAACGTGAAATCGTCGTGATTCGTTTCACGGAATTGGATAAATAGGAATCCTTATATGACGATCGGCTATCGAGCGGCGCCCGGCATGCCGTGGCGCGCGGTGGCGGCACCGTGCGTCGAATGGCGTGCGCGCCGGGATGCCGGCGTCGCCGATCACGTTGCGTATGCGGGGGAAAGATGAGCAAGACGCCACATGTGGAGTACCGGCCGGCTGCGGCGAGTGTCCAAGGGGCCGCCGCGCGTTCGGTCGATTTGATGCTGATCGTGTTCGGTGCCGTGCTGGCCGCGCATTTCCGGTTCGACGCGGTCGTGAATGTCCGGCTCGACGCGTCGGTCGTGGCGTTCTCGTGTGCGTTTTCGTTGATGCTGTTTCCGATGCTCGGCGTGTACGAGTCGTGGCGCGGGCGTTCGCTGTACGGGCTTGCCGGACGACTGGCGCTGGGCTGGCTGATCGCGCAGGGTGGCGCGCTGGTGGTGACGTTCACGCTTCACCGGTCGGACGCCGTGTCGCGGTTGTGGTTTGCGTACTGGACCGGCATGACGGGGACGGCACTCGTCGTGGTGAGGTTCGGCGTCCACGCGATGTTGCGCCGGTTGCGGCATGCGGGGATGAACCTGCGATCGGTTGCGGTCGTGGGGCGCGGCGAATACTGCCGTCGCGTGCTGGGCACGATCGCGCGGTCGCCCGCGAGCGGGTTTCGTGCGGCAGCGGTATTCGACGTCGATCGCGCGACGTGCGGGCCGGTGCCGGGCATCGCGACTTTCGAGAGCGATGCCGCATTCATTGCCTATGTGCGCCAGCAAGGCATGCGCGAACTCTGGCTCGCGCTGCCGTTGTCGGAGGAACGCACGATCCTGCGCTTCGTCTCCGAATTCCGCGACGAGCTCGTGAACATCCGCTTCATGCCGGACGTCAGTGCGTTGTCGCTGTTCGACAGTTCACTCACCGACGTGCTTGGCGTGCCGACCATCAATCTCGCTGCGTCGCCGCTGCCGCCGCACGCGCTGCTGAGCAAGGAGATTTTCGATCGATGTTTTGCGGCATGCGCGCTCGTGGCGCTGATGCCGGCCATGCTGGTCATCGCAATGGGCGTCAAGGCGACGTCGCGCGGGCCCGTGTTTTTCAGGCAGCGCCGCAAGGGGGCGGACGGCCGCGTGTTCAACATCTACAAATTTCGCACGATGCGGCTGCACGCGGAGCAGCCGGGCATCGTCCGGCAGGCGACCCGCCACGATGCGCGCGTCACGCCGCTGGGGCGGTTCCTGCGGCGCACGAGCCTCGACGAACTGCCGCAGTTCATCAACGTGCTGCAGGGCGACATGTCGGTCGTCGGGCCGCGCCCGCACGCGCTGGAACACGACGAGTTGTATCGCAAGGTCGTCGATCGCTACATCCAGCGCTACCGGATCAAGCCGGGCATCACGGGCTGGGCGCAGGTCAACGGATATCGCGGTGAAACCGATCGCATCGAAAAGATGCAGGGGCGGGTCGAGCACGATCTCTATTACCTGCAGAACTGGTCGTTCGGGCTCGATATGCGGATCGTGGGGGCCACGATTCTGAAAGGGTTCGCGGGGAGCAATGCGTATTGATGGCGCGGCGGCGCGAGCGTTCGTGCCGGGAGGGGCCGCTGGAGCGACGAGGGGCGGCGGGTGTGTACAAGAATGTCGATGAAATCGAAATCATGAACAATCGAGTGAAACAAGCTGTCCATTCCGGCTCGCCTGGCCTGCGCGGTCGCTGGACAACCACGCTCATCGCCGGCGCCTGTCTGGCCTTGTCAGGATGTTCGTTCGCGCCGGGGATGCGCATGACCGGACCCGCGACGCTCGCGGTAGCCGGCGGAGACGGGAAGGCGCCTGCGGAGTCGATGCAGATTCCGATCGAAGAGATCAACGCGACCCTGATTCGCCAACTCGGCGCGGCTGCGAGCACCGACGACAGCACGCGTTTCAACGCGCTTGTCGGAAAGGCGCAACCCTATACGCTGGGGGCCGGCGATGTCCTCCAGATCACCGTCTGGGATCATCCGGAACTGACGCAGGCTCAGGGCGCGCCGCAACAGACCAACGGACGCCCGTTCGATCCACCTCAAGGGTTCGTCGTCGATAACGTCGGCAACGTGCAGGTGCCGTATGCGGGGAACGTGCAGGTGGCCGGACTGACGGTCGACGACGCACGCAAGGTGATCACCCGTGCGATGGCACGCTACTTTGTCACGCCGAAGATCATGGTCCGGGTCGCGTCGTTCAGGGCGAAGCAAGTCTACGTCGACGGCGAGGTTCGTACGCCGGGCAATGTGCCGGTCAACGATATTCCGATGACATTGTTCGAGGCGGTCAATCGGGCGGGCGGATTCGCACCCACGGCGGATCAGAGCCATCTGGTCCTCGTGCGCGATGGCGTGTCGTACCCGCTCGACCTTCCGGGCATGCTGGCACGCAACGTGAATCCCGCGTCGATTCTGCTGCGCGACGGCGATTCGCTTCGGGTCGTGCCGCGCGAGGACAACGGCGTCTACGTGATGGGCGAGGTTACCAAGCCGGTGACGGCATTGCCGCTGCGAACCGGCAAGCTGACCCTGAGCGACGCACTGTCGCAAGCCGGCAGTCTCAACAGCGCGAGCGCCGACGCCGCGCAGCTCTACGTGATCCGCGGCGCGCAGGGCGTGGCGCCGCAGGTCTATCACCTGGATGCGCGATCGCCGGTATCGATGGTGCTGGCGAACCAGTTCGAGTTGCGACCGAAAGATGTCGTCTATGTCGACGGGAACGGGCTCGTCCGGTTCAGCCGGGTCCTGAGCTTGTTGTTGCCCGCGATCAATGCAGGCATGACCGCGGCGATCGTCTCCAAATGATCAGGCATCTGCTCGTCGTCTGCCACGGCAACGTGTGTCGCAGCCCGATGGCGCAGGGGCTGTTCCAGCGCTTGCTTCCCGACGTGTCGGTCTCATCGGCCGGCCTGTCGGCCCGCAACGGCATGGCGATCGACGCCGTTGCCGCGGCGCTGCTGAAGGCGCGGAACATCGACATGTCCGGACATCGCGCGAGACGCCTCGACGAGCGCATGTGTAGCGCGGCGGACCTGATTCTCGTGATGGAGCTCGAGCAACGCAAGGCGATCGAGCGTTTCCACCCAGCTTCGCGAGGGCGCATCTATCGCATCGCCGAAGCCTTTCCATCCGATGTGGCGGACCCGTACCGCCGTTCGCAGCGCAGTTACGACTATGCGCTGACGTTGATCGAGCACGGCGTCAACGACTGGGTCGAGCGCATCGGCAACCTGATCGAGCGCGCCCGTTGAGCCGCCCGGCTCGCTAGCCCAAGGATATCGGCAGTCACCATGAACTCTATGAAAGTAACACCCCATTTCTCGCGAGACTCGGACGAAGTCGACCTTCGAGGCATCGCCGACATGATGATCAAGAACGTCAGGGTCATCGGCCTCGTGACGTGCGCGTTCGTCCTGTTCGGCGGGCTCTACGCGCTCGTCGCGAAACCGGTGTACAGCGTCGACATCGTCGTGCAGGTCGAGAGCAACGGTGCCGACATGATGGGCGGCGCGGCGGGTAGTCTCGTCGGCGGTCTCAGCTCGCTGTTCGACGTCAAGTCGACGGATGACGGTGAAATGGAAATCCTGCGATCGAGACTCGTCACCGAGCCGGTCGTGGTCGGTCAGCACCTGGCCATTGAAGCGAGGCCGGACTATTTCCCGGTCGTCGGCGCGGTGATCGCGCGCTTCAACAAGAAGCTCTCGACGCCGGGGCTGCTGGGGATGGGCGGGTACGTATGGGGCGGCGAACGCATTTCGGTTCCGACGTTCGAGGTGCCGCGAGATTTCCTCGAAGACCGGTTCTTCGTGACGTTCCTCGGCGACGGCCGCTATCGTCTTTCGGGGGGCGACCTGGACGCCGATGCAGTCGGCCGCGTCGGGGTGCCGCTGCAGGTCGGCACGCCGGCCGGCGATGTGACGCTGACGGTGGCGGCGATCGAAGGACGCCCGGGCGCCCGATTCGTCCTCAAGGCATTCTCGAAACAGAAAATGCTGACGAAGCTCCAGAAGGCGCTGACGATCACCGAAAAGGGCAAGGATCAGTCCGGTGTCATCGGTGTCACGTATGAGAGCGACGACCCGGTCCTGGGGGCCGGCGTACTGAACGAAATCGCCGACAACTACGTCCGCCAGAATGCCGATCGGAAAGCCGCGACCGCCGAGAAGTCGCTGCGATTCCTGAATGAGCAGGTTCCCGACGTCGAGAAGCAGTTGCGCGCGGTCGAGGATCGCCTGAACGCCTATCAGACCAAGCATGAAGTGATCGACCTGACCGAGCAGGCGAAGGCCATGCTGAATCAGTCGGTCAGCGCGCAGACGTCGTTGTTCGAACTGGAGCAGAAGCGCAAGGCGCTGGCGTCGATGTACACGCCCGAGCACCCGCAACTCGCGTCGCTCGACCAGCAGATTGCCGCGGCCAAGGCCAACGTCGGCACGTTCAACGACGCGATCCAGCGCCTGCCCGACGCACAACAGAACATCGTCCGGCTGCGACGCGACGTGACCGTCCAGACGGAAATCTACGTCGGGCTCCTGAACAGCATCCAGCAGTTGCGGCTCGCGACAGCCAGCAAGATCGGCAATGTGCGCGTCATCGACCACGCGATCGTGCCGGATCAGCCGGTCTGGCCGAAGCCGGTGCTCGTCGTCGTGCTGGCTGCCGTGATCGGCCTGGTGGTCGGGGCGTGCGTCGCGATCGCGCGCGCGGTGCTGTTCGGCGGGGTGACCGATCCGTCGGAGATCGAGCGCGACGCCGATCTGAACGTCATCGCGACCATTCCGCTGAGCCCGGTTCAGCGTCAACTGACGCGGATCGGTGCGGGCGCGAGCCAGGACGCGACGATCCTGGCATTGGCCCGGCCGCACGAGCCGGCTGTGGAGGCACTGCGAAGCCTGTGCACGGCGTTGCAGTTTCACCTGCTCGAGCGGCCGAAGAACAACGTGGTGCTGATCACCGGGCCGGCTGCCGGCATCGGAAAATCGTTCATCTCGGCCAACGTCGCGGCGCTTCTCGGGCAGTCGAACAAGCGTGTGCTGCTGATCGACGGCGACCTGCGGCGTGGGCGTCTCGCCAAGGACTTCGGGATTCAGTCGGCGCCCGGCTTGTCGAGCGTCCTGCGCGGCGAAGCCACGGTCGATCAGGCGATCGTGCGCGGCGTGACCCCGCACGTCGATTTCCTGCCCACCGGCCCGCGCGTGGGACAACCGGTCGAGCTTTTCGCGTCCAGCGACCTCGCCATGGTGCTCGCGGACGTTTCGCATCGCTATGACATCGTCCTGCTCGATGCGCCGCCGCTGCTACCGGTCACCGATGCGACGGTGTTTGCGCTGCACGCGGGCACGATCCTGCTTGCCGCACGTTCCGGCATGACGAGCCAGGGCGAGATTCTCGAGTCGGTGAAGCGGATCGAGCGCGTGGGCGCCGCGGTAACGGGCGTCGTGTTCAACGGCTTCCGGCCGGGGCTGCGATCCGCGCAGTACGGGAACTACGGCGCGTATGCGTACGAAGGCGCCGAGGTGGAAGCGCGTGTCGAGCGCATGTGAGCCGTTCAGGGAGAAGCCGATGACTGTCCGTCATGAAAACATTCTCGTCACTTTCGGCACGCGCCCGGAAGCCATCAAGATGGCGCCCGTCGTGCGCCGCCTGAAGTCCCGCGCCGGCGTGCGATGCGCGGTATGCGTGACCGCGCAACATCGGCAGATGCTTGATCAGGTGCTCGACCTGTTCGGCATCGTGCCCGATTTCGATCTCGACCTGATGCGCAACGGGCAGACGCTCGGCAATCTGACCGGGCAGATCCTGACGACGCTCGATCCGGTGCTCGAGTCGTTCCGGCCGGATCTCGTGCTGGTGCATGGCGACACCACGACGACGCTGGGTGCTTCGCTCGCGGCCTACTACCGCCGCATTCCGGTCGGACACGTGGAAGCCGGCCTGCGGACGGGGAACCTGTACGCGCCATGGCCGGAGGAGGCCAACCGGAAAATGACCGGCGCGCTCGCGCTGCATCATTTCGCGCCGACCGAGACGTCGAAGGCGAACCTGCTGGCCGAAGGCGTGTTTGCCGACCGGATTCACGTGACGGGCAACACGGTCATCGACGCGTTGCTGACGGTGACCGAACGGTTGGCGTGCGAGCCCGAACTGGGCTCGCGGATGCGTGCCGCCTTTCCGTTCCTGAACAACGAGTGCCGCATGATTCTCGTCACGGGGCACCGGCGCGAGAATTTCGGTTCGGGCTTCGAACAGATCTGCGAGGCCCTGGCGACGATCGCGACGCGCTTTCCCGAGTGCCGGATCGTCTATCCGATGCATCTGAATCCGAACGTCCGCGAGCCGGTGACGCGCATGCTCGGCGACATTGAAAACGTCATCCTGATTGAGCCTCAGGAGTATCTGCCGTTCGTCTATCTGATGAGTCGCGCGTGGCTGATCCTGACCGATTCGGGCGGCATCCAGGAGGAAGCGCCGTCGCTCGGCAAGCCGGTCCTCGTGATGCGCGACACGACGGAGCGTCCGGAAGCCGTCGCGGCCGGCACGGTCCGTCTGGTCGGCACCGACGCACACCGGCTGGTCAGCGAGGTCACGCAGCTGTGGGAGTGCCCGGACGTGTACCGCGCGATGAGCCGGGCGCACAACCCGTATGGCGACGGCCACGCAAGCGAGCGCATCGTCGACCTGCTGACGACCGCCCCGTCCGATTTCCGCACGGCGGCAGCCCTGGCTGGCCGGCTTGCGTGAAGCCTAATCACAATACAACGAGATCAACTCATGTCTTTCGATGTCATTTCCGTAATCGGCCTCGGCTACATCGGCTTGCCGACTGCCGCGGCATTCGCGGCGCGACGTAAATCGGTGGTCGGCGTCGACGTCAACCGTGCGACGGTCGACACGATCAATCGCGGCGAGGTGCATATCGTCGAGCCGGAACTCGACATGCTCGTGCGCGCGGCGGTGACGCAAGGACACCTGCGGGCGACCGACACGATCGAGCCGGCCGATGCCTTCCTGATCGCGGTACCGACGCCGTTCGCTGCCGGACACAAGCCGGATCTGACCTATGTCGAAGCGGCGAGCCGCGCGATCGGACCGGTTCTGAAGAAGGGCGATCTCATCGTGCTGGAATCGACGTCCCCGGTCGGCACGACGGAGAAGATCGCCGCCTGGCTGGCTGAGATGCGGCCCGATCTCACGTTCCCGCAGCAGGCTGGCGAGCAGTCGGATATCCGGATTGCCCACTGCCCGGAGCGCGTCCTGCCGGGGCACGTGATCCGCGAACTGGTGGAAAACGATCGGGTGATCGGCGGCATGACCCGCCGGTGCAGCGAGTTGGCCGCCGAACTGTATCGGGTCTTCGTGCGCGGCGAGTGCGTGTTGACCGACGCGCGCACCGCCGAGATGTGCAAGCTGACCGAGAATTCGTTCCGCGACGTCAATATCGCGTTCGCCAATGAACTGTCGGTCATCTGCGAGTCGCTCGATATCAACGTGTGGGAACTGATCCGGCTGTCGAACCGGCATCCGCGCGTCGACATCCTGCAGCCGGGACCCGGCGTGGGCGGACACTGCATCGCCGTGGATCCGTGGTTCATCGTCGACTCCGCGCCCGAGCATGCGCGCCTGATCCGCACCGCGCGTACCGTCAACGACGACAAGCCGAACTACGTACTGGACCGCATCGAGCATGTCGCGAAACGCTTTCGCGAGCCGGTGATCGCGTGCTTCGGGCTCGCGTTCAAGGCCGACATCGACGACCTGCGCGAAAGCCCCGCCGTCGGCATCGTCCGGGAACTGGCGAATCGCGAGATCGGGCAGGTCATCGCCGTCGAACCGAACATCCGTCAGCTTCCCGCGTCGCTGGAAGGGCACGTGGTACTCGGCGAAGTCGCCGATGCGCTCGCGCGTGCGGATATCGTGGTCATTCTCGTCGATCACCGGCAATTCAAGCGGATCGATCCGATGAAGCTGCACACGAAGATCGTGATCGATACGCGCGGGTTGCTGGCACGCGAACGGCAGGCGGCCTGATCCGATGACGGCACGCATGTCGAACGCAACTCGTGCGATGACTTCGCCCGGCTCGCGGCCGGGCTCGGCGGGGCTCGGCCGCAATCTTGCCGCGATGCTGCTGTGGCAGATCGGCATGTATGTCGTTCCGCTCGCCACGTTTCCGTATCTGACCCGCGTGCTCGGCCCGGCGCAGTTCGGCGTGGTCGGCTATGTGACGGCCTTGACGGTGTATGGAACGATACTGACCGAATGGGGGTTCAACCTGAGCGGCCCGCGAGCGGTCGCGCAGTACCGCGGCGATTCGCGGCAGTTGAGCGAACTGGTCTGGTCGATCGTCGGCGCGAAGGCGTGTCTGTGCGTGGCGTCCTGCGCGATTCTGGCCGTCGTGCTGATGGCCGACCGCACGCTTGCCGCCATGTCCACGGCGATCTGGATCGGCTGGCTCGGTGTGATCGCGAACGTCTGGACGCTCAACTGGCTGTTGCAGGGCCTCGAGCGGTTCTCGTCATTTACCGTGGTCGCGCTGGCAAGCCGGTTCGTCGCGCTACCGCTGACATTCTGGCTGGTCCGCTCGCCAGCGGACGTCGACAAGGCGATCGCGATCCAGTCGCTGACGTCGGTGCTCGCGGCAAGCGGGTCGATGCTGATGGCCCGTCGCCTGGGATTGCTGGGCTACGGGCGTCTTTCCTGGCGGGCGATTCGTGCGCAGTTGATCGCGGGTGCCGACATGTTCGTCTCGACCGCGTCGGTCAGCTTGTTCAGCGCTGCCAATGCGGTGATCGTCGGCGCCATCGCCGGGCCGTATCAGGTGGGGTTGTACGCCGCCGCGGACAAGCTGAAGACCGCGGGCAACATGGTGCCCGCCCAGATCAACACGGTGCTCTACTCGCGCATTTCCGCGCTGTTCTCGGACCGGCAGCCGGAAGGCGCGCGAGCGGCAGCGCGCCTCACGGTATCCGGCGGCATCGCGATCGTGTTCGTGACGGGTATCGGCATCGCGATCTGCCTGTCGACGTCGGACATGCTGACCCGGCTCGTGCTGGGTGAGAAGTTCGCCGGCGCGTCGTCGGTCGTGAATGTGCTTTGCCTGTCGACATTGTTCGGCAATCTCGCCTATTTCCTCGGTCTTCAGGTGCTGGTGCCGTTCGGAGGCACGCGGCGACGCGCCCGTGTGATGCTCGCGGCGGGATTGCTCAACGTACTGCTTGCGCTGCTGCTGGTTCCGCGATTGGGCGCCGTCGGCGCGGCTGCCGCGTACCTGATTGCCGAGATCGCGTTGCTTGCAGTCTTCGCATTCTGGATCGTCCGGTCGGCAGCGCTGCGCGCACACTTTGCGCAGCTGGCGAAAACATGAGGGCGCGCCATGACGTTTGATATTCATGTGATATCGCTGGTGGATTCGCCGAGACGCACGGCCATCCGGCAGACCCTGAGCCGTCACGGTGTCGATTTCGACTTCGAGGACGCGTTTGACGCACGGGGGCTCGACGCAGCCGCATGTTCGGCCATGACGGATACCGCGAAGGTCATCGCACGCTACGGACGGCCGCTTAGCCGCGGCGAAATCGGCTGCTTCATGAGTCATGTGCACGTGTGGGAAAAAATCGTCCGGTCGGGGCGCGCGGCGATCGTCCTAGAGGATGACGCGCTGTTCGACGACGCGCTGTTCGAACGCTTCCTGGCGATTCCCGGCGAGTTGCTCGTCGACCATGCCGATCTCGTGCTGCTTGGCCGCTCGAAGCTGTCCCGCGACCGCGCGGCCTGGGCCTATCTGTACGAGCCCCTGAAGCGGGCCCGGCGAATCGGCGGGCTTCAGATCGGCGTGCCGTTCAAGCAATGGACGAGCGGAGCGGTGGGTTACTGGATCGGTGTGGACGGCGCGCGCAAGGCGCTCGAACATGCGCGCGGTCCGGTCGAAGCCCTGCTGGACGACTGGCCGTGGCATCGGGATCAGGGCGGCTTGCGCATCGCCGAGTTGCGCCCGTATGCCGTATGGGAGGCCTTCGAGACGATGCCGAGCGCCATCGAAGCGGGGCGCGCCGCGTTGTCGTCACGGCGTCACGGCCTGCTCGAACTGTCGTTCAAACCGCTGCGTGTGGTGCGTGCCGCGTTTCGCTGGCTGATCGTGGCGACGCTGGCCATCACCGCGTCGCGCGGCAAACTCTTCGCTCGCCATGGATGACAGCCTTCGCTTCTCGTACGGCACCCGCTCGCCGCGACACGTGACCGATCCGGCCACGCGAATCGCCGCGACGCTGGTATGGGCCATCCTCGGGATTGGCCTCATCCTGTCGCCGATTGCAGATTTCCTGTCGCTCTACATGACGAAAAGTGCGGCAGCGCACGGAAACGACGCGCGCATCTCGTTGCTTGTCCGTGGCGCGATGGTCGCTGGCCTTCTGGCGGTCACGCTGTCGGGGTTTCGCGTCAGGATGTCGGGCATTCGCGTGACGATAGTGGCGATGCTGGCGGTCTGCGTGACACTCGGCGCCTATGTGCTCGGCACGCTGACCGACCGCGAGGTAATCGAGCAGAGCGTGTTCGTGCTGAAGGTGTTTTCGTTTTTCGTGTATCCGGCGGCCATGGCGCTGCTCAGCGATCGACGCCTGGCGCAGATCGAATCGGTGGTGTTTGTCGTGCTGTTGATCTATGGCGCATCGATCGTGATGGGCGCGGCGATGTCGATCGAGATGTTCCGCAGCTACCAGGCGGAGACGCACATTCGATCGGGATACAAGGGAATCGTCTATGCGCAGAACGAAGCCGCGGCACTGATCGTTGTTGCGCTCGGATTCGGCTATCTGCATGCGCTGACACGCGGCTGGAGCACGCGCAGCGTGGCGCTGACGACATGCATGCTGGTCGCGGCAATGTTGTCCGGGACGAAAGGCGCGATGATCGGCGCACTGGGAATGACCTGCGCCTACTGTTACGCCCGATTCGACGTCATCAAGGCAACCCGCTATGTCGGCATCGCTATCGCGGTGCTCGGTGCGTCTGCGATCCTTGCGTATCTGTTCATTCCTGCGGTCAGCGATGCGGTGGAGCTCAGTCAGCGCTACTTCGCCCATCAGGGTGGACGCATCGGCGGTGACAAATTTCTCACGCTGCTGCTTTCCGGGCGCAATCTCAAATTCGCGAACGTCTGGGACGATCTGGAGCAAGGAAATTTCTTCGTATTGCTGACCGGCGGATATCCAGTTGTGCGCTACATGGTCGAGATCGATATTCCGGATTTGGTGCTGATGCTGGGATTGCCGCTCTTCAGTGTGTATTTCGTCGCGCTTTCGCGCGCATTCTTGCGCCGAGGGCCGCGGACTATGTCGCGCAGATTCGGTCGGCTGTTCTTTGTCGTGCTGTTTGCCATGGCATCGACGGCGGGGCATGTGCTGGGGTCGGCCGTCATCAGTCCGTTTCTCGGATTGATCACGATCATGATCCGCCGTGACATGCAGCAGGCGGATCGGGAGGCAGTGGAGGTATGAAAAATACCGCAAGGGGTAAGCAAGCGTCTAACGGCCTGCACCGCATTCGTGTATTGCATGTCGGTCCCGGCTACGGACAGCGCGGCGGAGTCGCGTCGGTTCTGAGTGAACTGGCCGCGCAGCAGGAAGCGTTCGCGACCGCGGCGGTCGACTTGGCGTTCTTTGGAACGCACGGCTTTAGAAAAATGCGCGATGCGACGATGTTCGCGTGGCAGGATATCGCACGATTCCTCCGTGCCGTCTGGTGGGCGGACATCGTGCACTTTCACGTTTCGGTGCGCGGCTCGTTTTACCGCAAGCTGCTCCTGTATCGAATCGCGAAACTCTGTCGGCGCCGCACCGTTTTCCATCTTCACTCGGGAAATTTCGATCGGTTCGCCGACCGTGCCGGGCCGCTGACGCGTAGGGCGATCCGCTGGTTCATCAGCAATGCCGACGCTGCCGTCGGCGTCTCGCAGGCAAGCGCGCACGTGCTTGATCGGTTCAGGGGCGGCTCGAGCGTTGCACGCGTAATCGAGAACATGGCAATCGAGGCGCAGAACGCGTCGGCACCTGCTCCAGCAGTGCCCGTACTCGTTCGTCCGTACATCGCGTTTGCCGGGCGGCTGACGGAGCAGAAAGGGCTTCCGATGCTGATTGACGCGCTGGCGGAGTTGAGCCTGCTGGGGTGCGAGATCGATCTCGTGCTCGCCGGCGAGGGCGACACACGGCGATGGCGAGACTACGCTCGAAGCCGGGGCGTGGCCGATCGCGTCCAATTCGCCGGGTGGCTCACCGGTTCATTCAAGTCCCGGTTTTATCGGGAGGCGACGTTGTTCTGTCTGCCGAGCCGGTTCGAGTCGTTCGGCATTGCCGCGCTCGAGGCGATGTTTTACGGGGTCCCGGTCGTGGCGACTCGCGTGGGCGGCCTGGGCGAACTGGTCGATGACGGCGTCACGGGATACCTGGTCGAGCTGGACGATGCGGCGGCGCTCGCGCGAGTCATTCACGACATTGCCCACGATCCGGCGCTTCGCGAGCGAATGGGGCAGGCCGCCCGCGAGCGCGCACATCGTTTGTACACGACCGAGAGGGTCGTCGCTCGGTATGTTGATTGTTATCGACAAATAGTCGGAAGGAACTGATATGAATGCAAGGCGAGCGTTTCAGCGTGCATTGGTAGTAGCGTGCATCGGCATGACGGCTGTAGGCGACGCGAAGGCGTCTGCATCCGATTTAACGAAAGAGGTGCACGTCGAATCCTATCGGCCGATCTACACGAACGACTGGCGAAGCGGAATCGGCGACATCGAAATCCAGGCGGTCCGGCCCTCGGACGTCATGCTGGCGGCGGATCCGGCGGATCCCGCACGTCGATCGATACGCGTACACATTCAAAAAAGCGAGAATTTCACGAATCTGATCAATGGATCGCCGCGCGCGGAATTCACATTGCCACGGGACGTCGTCTTCTCTCCCGGGCACGATTATCTGATTTTGTGGCGTACTTACCTGCCGCGCGATTTCGCGTTGGATGGTCAGCAGATGGAAATCATCACGCAGATTCACCAGAGCGGCCTGACGGGGTCGCCGCCGTTCATGCTGACGCTGCTTGGCAACGAGTACACGTTTTCCGTGCGCGGCGGGACCAATACCGCCCATGGCTTCGGCGGACGTCTTTGCTGCGCGTCAGACGACCGCGGGAAATGGGTCGACTGGGCACTCCAGTACACGCCCGATGCAAGCGGCGAGCACGCGATCACGCGCCTGTGGAAAAACGGCACCAGCGTTTTCGAAGGGAGCGGGAAGCCGAATGCGTATCCCGGCGACGTGCGCGCCTACCTGAAATTCGGGGTATACAAGCCAGACTGGCAGAAAGAGCCGTCGGACATCGACGCCATCACGCTGTACTTCGGCAAGGTCGTGATTGGCGACAGGAAGTCCAGGCGGTGAGCGCGCGGCCTGATCCCGCGCAGGTGTCGGACGCCGTGCTGGCGCATTGCCGCCGACACGCGTATGCCGGCCACGACCCGTTCGACGGTTTGAACAGCCGCTTGTTCAGATACACGGGGTTGTCGAAACTGCCGTTTGCCAGCATTGCGTGGTTGCAAGCGCACAAGCGCAGCCCGTTCAATTTCAGGCAGGTGCTCGGTGTTCCGCGCATGCGCAATCCGAAGGGCGTCGCCCTCATCGTGCTCGGCCTGCTCGAGCGCGAAGAGCGGACCGGCGACGGGGCCAGTCTCGGCGAAGCGCGCGCACTCGGCGACTGGCTGCTGGAGCAGCGCGTGGACCGCAGGCGCTGGCGCCATAGCGCGTGGGGCTATCACTTCGACTGGGCGGCGAGGGCGTTCTTCGTGCCGGTCGGCACGCCGAATGCGATCAGTACCTGCTATGTGGCGCGTGCGTTATACGCGCTCGGCAGTGCCACCGGGGAGGCGCGGTTCACCGATGTGGCGATCGATGCAGGCCATTTTCTCGATTCGCTTTACCTGCCGCATCAGGGTTCGGGCTATTTCGCCTACATCCCGGGTGAGCGCGCCTTTGTTCATAACGCGAATCTGTGGAGCGCGGCGTTCGTTGCCGAAACGGGTTTGCGCACCGGGGACACGTCGATGCGTGAACGTGCGATGGCGGCGGCGAGGTTGACGGTCTCCATGCAGCGAGAAGACGGCGCGTGGGCGTACGGGTTGCGCGATCATCACGGGTTCGTCGATGGATTCCATACCGGCTATAACCTCGAGGCACTGCAGCGGCTTCAACATACGTGCGGAACCCAAGTGTTTGCGAAATCGATCGACCTCGGGCTCGACTATTATCGCGACACGTTTTTTCTCTCCGACGGCACCGTCAAGTACTACGACGACACGATTTGGCCGCTCGACATGCACTCTGTCGCGCAGGCGCTGATCACGTTGCTGACCGTCTCGACGTCGAAAGCGGATTACGCGCTGGCCATGCGCGTATTCGAGCGCGCGGTCGAAACGCTCTACATGCCGGAAAAGGGGCGCTTCGTCTATCAGCGCAGCGCACGCTTCACGAACCGGATCGACTATTTGCGGTGGACCCAGGCGTGGTCGTTCTACTCCATCGCGTTGCTCGCGAACCGCGCGTGTGCCGCCAACACCGCCAACTTCGCCAGCGCGCGTCTACCTGAACGGGAAATCATATGAACCGCATCGAGTTGTTCGGTTGTCCGATGGACGTCGCGACGATGTCGGAGACCGTCGAACTGATCCGTAGTCGCATTGCGCATCGGCAATTCACCCAGCATGTGGTAGTCAACGTCGCCAAGCTGGTCAACATGCAGGCCGACGAGGAACTGGCAGGGTCGGTGCGGGCGTGCGACATCATCAATATCGACGGCATGGGCGTGGTGTGGGGCGCGCGTGCGCTCGGTCATCCGGTCGCCGAGCGTGTCGCCGGCATCGACCTGTTCGATCGGTTGCTGGGAATGGCGCAGCAGGAGGCATTGCCGATCTTCATGCTCGGCGGTACCGATGCCGTTGTGACCGGGGCGGCACGCGCCGTCCAGAAGAAATATCCGCGCTTGAAGATCGCGGGGATGCATCATGGCTATTTCTGGGACGACGAGGAAGCCGTGGTGTCCATGATTCGCGCGTCCGGTGCACGGCTGCTTTTCGTCGCGATCACGTCACCTCGAAAGGAGAATTTCATCAATCGATGGAAGGCCGAAATGGGCGTCGATTTCGTGATGGGCGTGGGCGGCACGTTCGATGTCGTTGCCGGAAAAGTCCGGCGCGCGCCCGGCTGGATGCAGAAGGCTGGTCTCGAATGGTTGTTTCGCGTGCTTCAGGAGCCGAGACGCATGTGGAAGCGTTACTGGACGACGAACAGCCGATTCGCGTGGATGCTGCTGCGCGCCCGCCTGACGGCCCGGCCGCGGCGTCTGCCGACGGGGCGCGCCGGGCATTGACGCGTCGGGCGGTGCATGAGGCGCGGCGGCTCCCGCGGAGCCTTCATTTTCGTACAATCACCGCATTACCGACCGCGTCAAACCCATGCCCCTGCTCCCCACCACCGCCACCGCCCCCTTCTGCCCGTCGGAAGTAAAGGGCAGCATCACGATCGACGCAGGTGCGTCGCGCTGGATGAAGCTCAAGCGCTTCTTCGGCCCGGGCCTGCTGGTCGCGATCGGCTATATGGATCCCGGCAACTGGGCCACCGACATCCAGGCTGGGTCGCAATTCGGCTATTCGCTGCTGTGGGTGGTCGCGTTCTCGAGCCTCGCGGCGATCTTCCTGCAGATGCTCGCCGCGCGGCTCGGGCTCGTCGCGGGCAAGGATCTCGCGCAGGCCAGCTACGACCGCTATGGCCGCTTCGGCCGCGTCGTGCAGTGGGTGACCGCCGAGGTGTCGATCATCGCGTGCGACATCGCCGAAGTGCTCGGCTGCGCGCTCGCGTTCAAGCTGCTGCTCGGCGTGCCGCTCGCGTGGGGGATCGTGCTGACCGCGCTCGACACGGTGATCGTGCTCGGGCTGCAGGGCAAGGGTGTCCGCCAGATCGAGGCGATCGTGCTCGCGCTGATCGCGACCATGGCGTTCTGCTTCGTCGCGCAGGTCGCGATCACGCCGCCCGACTGGCATGCAGTCGCGAAGGGGCTCCTGCCGGGCGATCCAGGGCGCGATCGCAAGGATGCGATCGTGCTTGCGCTCGGCATCGTCGGCGCGACGATCATGCCGCATAACCTGTATCTGCATTCGTCGGTCGTGCAGACGCGCCATGTCGTCGGCGGTGCGCGCGGCCTGGTTCGCGATACGCTCGCGCTGGTGCGGATCGATACCTGCGTGTCGCTGTTCGTCGCGATGCTCGTCAACGCGGCGATCCTGATCGTCGCGGGCGCGGCGTTCCATGCGACCGGCCAGCACAACGTGACCGACATCGAGCAGGCGTACCGGTTGATCACCCCGATCGCGGGCGGCGCTGCCGCGCTGCTGTTCGGCATCGCGCTGCTGGCGTCCGGGCAAAGCTCGACGCTGACCGGCACGATCGCCGGCCAGGTCATCATGGACGGCTTCCTGCATACGAAAATCCCGTGCTACCAGCGCCGGCTGATTACGCGGGGGCTCGCGCTGGTCCCGGCGCTGATCGGCGTGCTGTGGCTTGGCGAAGGGTCGGTCGGGCAGCTGCTCGTCTGGAGCCAAGTGCTGCTGAGCCTGCAATTGCCGTTCGCGATGTGGCCGCTGATCCGCTCCGTCAGCGATCGCAACACGATGGGCGAGCATGCGATCGGCCGCAAGATGCAGGTGGCCGCCTGGGCGCTGTTCGGCGTCGTCACCGCCACGAACCTGCTGCTGATGACGGGCGTCGCGGGCTGATACAGCCTGTCACAGGCTGAAACAGGCGCGTGACGCGCTTGCGGTAAACTGCGGCCTTTTGCTAGCCGTTCGACGTGCGTCATGTGGAGTGAAATCAGTAACATCGGCGATGCCGCGCTGACCCTGCCGGTCGCCCTGACCTGCGCGGTCTGGCTCGCGCTGTCCAACTGGCGGCTCGCCGTGCGCTGGATCGTGCTGCTCGCGGCCGGCATGAGCCTGGTCGGGGCGACCAAGATCCTCTATGCGGGCTGCGGTGTCGAGATCCCGCAGTTCGATTTCCGCGTGATCAGCGGCCATACGATGCTGTCGACGTCCGTGTGGACCGTCGCGCTGTCGATGGTGTGGCAGGCGTTCCGTCCGGGCAAGGTGCCGGGCGCGGCGGCCGGGCTCGCCGCCGGCGCGGTGACGGCCATCGCACGCGTGTTCGATCATTCGCACACGATTCCCGAAGTCGTCGTCGGCTGGCTGCTCGGCGCGCTGGTCGCGCTGGTGTTCCTGCGCGCCTACGCCGCAGCGCGCAAGCGCACGTTCTCGCCGCGCATCGCGGCCGTCTGCCTGCTCCTCGTGTCCGGCATCGCCTACGGGCATCGTGCCCCGTTCCAGCAGATGATCGACACGCATTCTCCGCAGTTCTGCGCGTTCGTGCGCGCGTCCGGCGACGGGTTCTGACGGCGGCTTGCCGCGGGTCCCGGGGCCTCGGTCCGCCGGTGTCGGAGCGGGTCGTCGCTGCGCGGCGGCACGCCGCGTGCTCCTTTCCATTCGCTTCCCATCGCCGGTAACGGCCGGCGGCTGGCGTTTGTCGGACCCATACCCGGGTCGAGCGAGCGCACCGTGCCATTGCGTCCCGCCGGCCGGGGGAGCGCAGGTCATGAGTCATGTCTATGACCGGGCATTACGAATATTCATTTCATCGATTGGAGGCAATCGCGTACGCTGGCGTTCGATCGATCGATCGGGGCGGCAGCGGCGGGCCGTCCGGTTTGCCCGGTGCGGCACGGCCGGCTCGCTATACTCGCGCCAACCGCGCGGCCGTCGGCCGTCGGCTGTTGGCTGTTGGCCGTTGCCCGGCAACCGCCGTCGCGGCAGCGGTCCGCCACGACGATTCACGATAGGAGCAGGTTCCATGACAGTCGTTTCCTCGCGCCTCGCAGGCAAGTGCGCGTACATCACGGGCGCCGCCGGCGGCCTCGGCCGCGCGATCGCGCACCGGATGGTCGAGCAGGGCGCGCGCGTGTTCCTGACCGACGTCGCCGATGCGGCGGTGCTCGACGCGTTCGCCGACGAACTCAATGCGGGGCATGCGGTGCCGGTCGCGTTCGCGGCCATCCAGGACGTGCGCGACGAGGCGCGCTGGCAGGCGCTGCTCGCGCAGGCGGTCGATGCAATGGGCGGGTTGTCGGTGCTCGTCAACAACGCGGGTGTCGGCTCGATCGGCTCGCCCGCGCAAATCGAACTGGACGAATGGCGGCGCGTGATGGCGATCAACGTCGAGAGCATCGTGCTCGGCTGCAAGCATGCGCTGTCGTATCTGGCCGAGAGCCATCCCGCATCGATCATCAACATCTCGTCGGTGGCCGCGTTCAAGGTCGAGCCGGATTTCACCGCGTACAACGCCTCGAAGGCCGCGGTCGCGTCGCTGACGAAGTCGGTCGCGATCGATTGCGCGCGCCGCGAGATCGACGTGCGCTGCAATTCGATTCACCCGGCGTTCATTCGCACGGGGATCGTCGAGCCGCTGTTCCAGTCGCTCGGCGAACGCGATGCGACGCGCAAGCTCGTGCGCGGCATTCCGCTGCGCCGGCTCGGCGATCCGGACGACGTCGCGCATGCGGCCGTCTATCTGGCCTCCGACGAGAGCCGCTTCGTGACGGCCGCCGAACTCGTGATCGACGGCGGCATGTGCGCGGTCTGACGCGCATCGACGACAACAACCGGAGGAGAACATCGTGACGACACCCGTGAACCGCCAGCTGCTGCTGAAGACGCGCCCGGAAGGGCGGGTCGGCCGCGAGCACTTTTCGCTCGTCGACGCACCCGTGCCGGCGCTCGCCGACGGCGAGGTGCTCGTGCGCGTGCTGTATCTGTCGATGGATCCGACCAACCGCGTGTGGATGAGCGACGTGCCGCAATATCTGCCGCCCGTCGCGATCGGCGAAGTGATGCGCGCGCTCGGCATCGGGCGCGTGGTCGCGTCGCGCAACGCGGGTTTCGCGGAAGGCGATCTGGTGCAGGGGCTGGTCGGCTGGCAGGACTACGCGGTCGTACCGTCCGACCAGGCCGCGCAGCTCGTGAAGCTGCCCGCGCAGTCGGGCCTGCCGCTGCCGACGCTGCTCGGCGCGTGCGGGATGAGCGGCCTGACCGCGTACTACGGGCTGACCGACATCGCGCCGGTACAGCCGGGCGAGACGCTCGTCGTGTCGGCGGCGGCCGGGTCGGTCGGTTCGATCGCGGGCCAGATCGGCAAGATCCACGGCGCGCGCGTGGTGGGTATCGCGGGCGGCGCGGACAAGTGCCGCTACCTGACCGAGACGCTCGGCTTCGACGCGGCCGTCGACTACAAGGCCGACGATTTCCGTGAGCAACTGAAGGCGGCGACACCGGACGGCGTGCACGTGAACTTCGAGAACGTCGGCGGCGAGGTGATGCGCGCGGTGCTGGCGCGGATGGTGATCGGCGGCCGCGTCGCGCTGTGCGGCGTGATCTCGAACTACAACAGCGGCCGCGCGGCGGACGACGTCGGCGTGCTGATCTCGAAGCGGATCACGATGCGCGGCTTCCTGATCCTCGATTACCGCAAGAGCCGCGAAGCCGTGCAGACGCTTGCCGGATGGCTGCGCGACGGCCGGCTCAAGGCCGAGGAAACCGTGGCCGACGGGCTCGAGAACGCCCCCGACGTGCTGAATCGGCTGTTCGACGGCGACCATCGCGGCAAGCTCGTGCTGCGCGTCGATCCGGACGCGTGAACGGCCGCGTTCGCGCGCCTTGAGTCCGAGTGTCCGAGTGTCCGAGTAGTCCGATATCGATTTAGGACTTGTCCCATATATTGTTCCGGCTGCGCTCCTTAAAGTAATTGCCAGTGAATGGCGGCGTGACCTGCGCGTCACGCCGCCGTTTTTTTTTGCACGGCGAAAGGGAGGCTCGAGATGCGAACGAACACCAGGCAGGCCGTATCGGCGGCGATGCGCGACCGATCGATGCGTCGCGTCGGCCACGGGCTGCGGACGGTCGCGATCGGAATGGGCGTCGCGTTCGCGATGTCAGGGGCCGGCGCGGCCGAGCAGGCGAACGCGGATGGCATCGTGCGATTCACCGGCGCGCTGGTCGATCTGTACGACGTGACGCTCGACGCGCCGTCGGTCGACGTGTCGGGCCGCGCGACGGCGGTGACGCTCCGGTTCGATGCGCATGGCCGGCGCTTGCCGGGCGCGCATGTGACGCTCGTGGGGCGGGACGGCCAACCGCTTGCGCCGGCTGCCGCGGCCGGGGTTCGCGCGACCTGGCTCGATGCGCGCGACGATCGACGCGTGCCGGTCGAACCGGGCCGGGCACATCGTGTCGGCCCGTATGGCGGCGTGATGACGGTGGCGGGGCCGGCGCCGGAAAAGGAAACGGGCGCCGTGGCGCCCGTCGTGGTCAGGATTCGTCATCCGTAACGGGCCGCGCCCGTTCGTGCGGCGGCGTGACCGCGCGCCGCGTCATTCGCCTTGTTCGGCGCGCGCGTAGATGTCCCAGCTGGCCATGAACAGCGCGGCGACGAGCGGCCCGATCACGAAGCCGTTGATGCCGAACAGCGCCATGCCGCCGAGCGTCGAGATCAGCACGACCCAGTCGGGCATCTTCGTGTCCTTGCCGACGAGGATCGGGCGCAGCAGGTTGTCGACGAGGCCGATCACGCCGACGCAGAACGCGACGAGGATCACGCATTTCCAGATCGCGCCGATCGCGAGGAAGTAGAGCGCGGCGGGCACCCACACGAGGCTCGCGCCGATCGCCGGCAGCAGCGACAGGAACGCCATCAGCGCACCCCACAGCACGACGCCCTCGATTCCGAGGATCCAGAAGATCAGGCCGCCGAGCGCGCCCTGCACGAGCGCGACCGCGATGTTGCCTTTCACGGTCGCGCGCACGACCGTCGTGAACTTCGCCAGCAGCAGGTTCTTGTGCTCTTCGTCGAGCGGCAGCGCGCGGCGCACGCGGCGGCCGATCTCGCCGCCGTCGCGCAGCAGGAAGAACACCATGTACAGCATCACGCCGAAGCTGACGACGAACTGGAACGTGTTCTGGCCGATGCTGAGCGCCTGGGTCGCAGCGAACTGGCTGATCTGCGCGGCGCCGTCGGTCAGCTTCTTCTGGATGCCGGGGATGTTGGTCAGCCCGTATTTCTGCAGCAGGTTCTGGATCGACGTCGGCAGCGCGTGAATGATGTCATGGAAGTACTGCGAATAATTCGGCTGCGCGCTCTTCAGCTCCTGGTACACGTACGCGATTTCCTGCACGAGCGTCCCGGCGACGAACACGAGCGGCAGGATCACGATCAGGATGATCAGCGACATCGTCACGAGCGCGGCCAGGTTGCGCCGCTTGCCGAGGCGCGCGGCGAGCCAGCGCTGCACGGGCTGGAACAGGATCGCGAGAATGGTGCCCCAGAAGACGGCGCCGGAGAACGGCGCGAGTATCCAGCACAGTCCGACGGTGACCGCGAACAGCAGGAAGTAGAAGAATTTTTGGTGATCGTGTCCGCTATCCATGGGTGGTTCGCGCAGATTGATGCCTGTTTTGATTGAATCTCGTTGCCTCGGGCGCGATCGGCTCGCGAACGTCACGGAGTTCGCGGCGAAGCGCGCGGCGGGCGGCCCGATCGGCAGTATGCCCGCAAAGGTGTCGCCATCATAGCCGCTGCGCGTGGCGCATGCGAAAGCGCCGCGGCCGGAGCCGCGGCGTTGCCGGGATATCGGACACTGCGCGGCCGCGGCCGCGCCGGATCGTCAGATGTGGAGCCGCGTGACCTTGGTGCCGTTCACCGACAGGTCGCCCATCAGGCCCGCGTTGGTCAGGATCAGCACCTCGACCGGTGCGGTGACCGTGTTGGAGTCGACCGCGCCGTTCGCGCCGACCTTCACGACCGCGACGGAGGCGTCGGCGCCGGCCGACCAGCCTTCGGACTTGCGGAACGAGTCGAGCGCATCCTGCGTCATGAACAGGAACACGATCGCCTTCGATTGCGCGCCGGCCTGCAACCCGACCGACAGCGACGACGTGTTGTAGTAGCCGACGGTGCTGCCGCCGACGCGCAGCGCGCCGTTGCCGGACTGGCCGCCGACGATGAAGCCGGCTTGCAGCACGTTCGGGAACACGAGCACGCCACGCGATTTCGCGACGAGCTCACGCGAGCCCGGCACCGTCGAGTAGAGGCGCGACAGCGTCGCATTCACGCTGGAATCGATCGACTCGCGTTTGGACGCGCTGGTCGCCGCGTTATCGGGCTTGTCTCGCGTGGTGGTGCAGCCGGCCAGCGCGAGACTGCCGAGCATGACGGCGGCGGCGGCTTTCAGGGCGAGGGATTTCTGCATGGCGATTCTCCTTCGTTGTCGGGTTGAGGACGGATAGGGCGGCCGGCGGTGCGGCAGCCTCGTTCAACGGCGGGAAAGGAGCAGGCCGGCAACGAACGCGAGGCCCGCGACGACGCCCGCGGTCTGCCACGGGTTGTCGTGCACGGCTTGCGACACGCGTTCGGCCGAGTCGCGCAGCCGGGCGGCCGCGGAGCCCGACGCGTAGTCGAGCGTGCTGCGCGCTTCGTCGAGCCGCGACTGCACGCGCTTGCGCAGCGCGGCAATGTCGCCGTCGCCATCGTTCTTCAGCAGATCTTCCAGTTCGTCGACCAGCCCGCGCAGATCGTCGGTCACGTCCGCATGCAGGTCGCGGGCGGCCGAACGCGCCGTACGGCCCACGCGCCGGCCGGTGCGACGGATGTCGGACAGGCCGCGGTCCAGCTTGTGTTCGATCGAGTCGGTGAGCGCCATGGTGTTTATCCTCCTTCGATTTGATTTACAGGCCAATTTGAAGATAAGACGAATCCCAGCAACCTGTGTGATTCACATTAGCCCATTGAGTTTCGAGACAAATTTTCAATTCTTCCGGAAGCTTCCCGGGAAGCCCCGCCGCAGGGGGCGGGGCAGCGGTTGAAAAAAATTCGCGATCGGCCGCAGCGGCGTGGCGGGCTCGTTGCACGCGGCAATGAGTCCGGTAAATATGGCGTCGCCCGGTGAATCAGGTAAATAGTGCCGTTGCACGCATTGTGTTGATGCAATTGCACTAATCGTCACGGTGTGGAGGAGCAGCGTTCGTGCCCGAACAGGCTCAAGTGACGCCTTCGTCCAGCGCGAGGTCGATGACGACGGGGTCGTGATCCGACGAACGGTATGCATCGGGTGCGTAATAGGCTGCCCGTTGCGCCGGGGTTTTGTAATCGGGCACGGATTGCAGTGCAATCGGTTCGTCGGCGTTGATGTGCCACACCTGCACGGCCTTCACGCGGGCGGCGAGCGGCGAAGTGGCGAGTGCGTGGTCGAGGTTGCCCGCTTCGCCGCGGAATACATAGCTGTACCCGGCCGGGCCGGCGAAGCGGGCGACGAGGTTCGCGTAGCCGTGCGATTCGAGCGCGCGCAGCGGGTCTTCCTTCGCGTAGCTGTTCAGGTCGCCGATCAGCAGCACGCCGTCGGCCGCGGCGCCGGTCGGCGACGTGGCGAGCCACGCGGCGACGCGGTCCGCCGCGCGCGTGCGCGTCGCGTTCCAGCAGCCCTGGCCGTCCGACTGGTCGAGATCCGGGCCGCGCGCGCGCGGGCAGTTCTTCGATTTCAGGTGATTGACCGCGACCGTGAACGCGCGGGTGCCGCCGCGGCGGCGGAACGTCTGCGCGAGCGGCGCTCGGTTCCGGCCGTCGAGCGCGACGGTCGCGGCGCGTCCGACGGGTTCGATCGTCCGGCTGTCGTACAGCAGGGCGACCGCGATCGCGTCGCGGCCGAGCCGCGCGCTGCCGGGATCGACCGCGCGCCAGGTGTCGCCGAGCCGGGCCGCGAGCCGCTGCACGGCGCTTGCCGGGCCGTAGCCGTTGTTCGCGATCTCCATCAGGCCGATCACGTCGGCGCGCAGCGCACGCAGCGCGGCCACGAGCTTCGCTTCCTGCCGGGCGAACGCGGCAGGCGTCTTTGCGCCGCGATTGGCCGGATCGTCGAAGCCGCCGCCCGTGCCGTCGCCGTTGAAATAGTTGAATGCATTGAACGACGCGACCCGCACGTCGGCCTGCGCATGCCGTGGCGGCGCGGCGGCCCGAGGATTCGACGCGGCCACGAAGACCGGTGCCGACGCCGGTACGGGCTGCAGTCGCCACGTGCCGTAGCGCTTCTCGAGCACGCCTTCGACGCCGCGTACCGTATAGCCGGCGCGCAGCGTGTTGGCGGCGCTCAGCGCGGGCGGCGGGTAGCGGGTGGTCGCGGGGTTCACGCGGCTCGACCCGTCGTCGAGCACGATCCGGTTGCGCGCATTGGCCGCCGCCTGCGCGGCGGCTTCGGCCGGCGGGACCACGTGAGTCGGCATGTACAGGCGGCCATGGCTGAGCACGAGGCTGCCGTAGCGGCCGAGTTCGTAGGTATCGCTGACCGTCAGCGTTTGTGGAAAGCGCACGCGCATGCCTTCGTGCGCGGCGAACACGGCCTCGCTGGCGGCCGGTAGCGTGAGCGCCGCGGGCATGACGGCCTGCCCGCGTGCGCAGACGGCCACGCGGCCCGACAGCGCGAACTGCGTTCGGCCGTATTTCTGCTCGATCGTGCCGGTGATGTGCACGCGTTCGCCCGCGCGGGCGAACGCGTTCGGCGCGTAGACGAACAGGCCTTCCGGGGTGCCCGGCCGGTGCCGCCGCTGCGCGTCTGCCTGCTGGACGAAGAATCCGCCGAAGCCATCGGCGCCGCCGAATGCGGCGGTGACGATCGCTTCGATCGACGTGGTGCGCCCGGCCAGGGGCGACCGGCCGCCGGGATGCCGGATGTCGGCGATCGCGGTGGTGGCGCCGCCGCACTCCGCGCTGACCGGCAGCGCGGCGGCGGACGACGCGAAAAGGACGAACGAGGCGGCGAGCGCGAGCGGTGGCAGGCGTGACATGGAGCGGTCCACAGGAAGAGAATTCGAAGGGTCGGGAAAGCATCTTGACGGCAAAATCGCGTGCCGCGATCGAATTGGCCATCAGGCCAGTGCCGAACGGCCAACGATGACGGCAGGGCCGGCGGGGGCTGTTACGCTTCGCTCCTGGCGTGTCATTCCGGCCTGCGATTCGAACGCTTGCACGCACGGCCTCCACGGGAGATTTTCATGTCCTACATGCTGTTGATTGTCGAACCGACCGGCCAGCGCGCCGAGCGCACGCTCGAAGACGGGCAGGCGCTTTACGCGCGGATGGTCGATTTCGCCGAGACGCTGAAGGCGCGCGGCGTGCTGCGCGGCGTCGAGTCGCTGGAGCGCACCGAACGCGCGACGCGCGTCCAGGTACGCGACGGCGAGACGCGCGTCGTCGACGGCCCGTTCGCCGAGGCGAAGGAGATGGTCGGCGGCTTCTTCCTCGTCGACGTCGCCACGCGCGACGAAGCGATCGAGATCGCGCGCCAGTGCCCGGCCGCGCAATGGTGCACGGTCGAGGTGCGCGCGGTCGGCCCGTGCTTTCTGTGACGGCTGCGCACCGACGCTCGGTGTTTACCCGGGTTCGTCGCGCGGCACGTCGATTCGGCGGTCTGCCGCCCGTCGTCCGGACAAGGCGCCGCTGAAACGAACGGATGCCCCTTTCCACCGACGACAAGGAGTGAACGATGCGATTCATGATCATGATCCGGGCGAACGCCGTCAGCGAATCCGACGCATTGCCGGACAACCGGCTGGTCGAGGCGATGACGGTCTATCACGAGGAACTGGCCAGGGCCGGCGTGCTGCTCGATGCGAATGGCCTGCGGCCGAGCGCGCGCGGCTGGCGCGTGCGTTACACGGGCGGCAAGGGCACGGTGGTCGACGGCCCGTTCGCGGAAACGAAGGAGCTGATTGCCGGCTACACGCTGATCCAGGTGCGCTCGCGCGACGAGGCGCTCGAATGGACGCGCCGGTTCCCCGCGCCGTTCGGCGCGGAGATGGATTGCGAGATCGAGGTGCGGCCGCTGTTCGAGCTGGACGACCTGACGCCCAGCGACGCGGTCGAGCGGTTCCGCGAACTCCATGTCGGGCGCTCCGGCGCCTGAACGTCCAGTCGAACCCAACCTCACCGGGAGCACCCGACATGCACAAGATGGTCTTCATCAACCTGCCCGTGGCCGACCTGCCGCGCTCGAAGGCGTTCTACCAGGCCCTCGGCTTCGAGGTCGTGCCGGCCTATACCAACGAGCAGGCCGCCTGCATCAGGATCAGCGACACGATCTTTGCGATGCTGCTCGTGCGGTCGTTTTTCCAGACGTTTACCGGCAAGGCCATCATCGATCCGGCGACCCACGTGCAGGTGCTGTCGTGCCTGTCGTGCGAAAGCCGCGCCGAGGTCGACGCGATCGTCGCGAAGGCGCTGGCGGCCGGCGGGTCCGCGCCGCAAGCGCCGCGAACGTACCCGAACATGTACGGCCACGGGTTCGACGATCCGGACGGCCATGCCTGGGAGCTGATGGCCATGCCGCAGGACGCGGCCGGGCAGGGGCCGGCGTCGTGACGCGCGAGGCGACCGATCGTGCGATCGAGGCCGTCTGGCGAATCGAGGCGCCGAAGATCATCGCGCGCGCCGCGCGCGTGGTGCGCGACATCGGCGTGGCCGAAGAACTCGCGCAGGACACGCTCGTCGCGGCGCTCGAGCACTGGCCCGTCGACGGCGTGCCCGACAACCCGGCCGCGTGGCTGATGACGGCCGTGAAGCGCCGCGCGCTCGACCGGGTCCGGCAGGAGTCGCTGCACGCGGCGAAGCGCGACCAGCTCGGTCACGAACTGGGCGCGCTCGGCGCGCACGTCGTCCCCGACATCGCGGACGCGCTCGCCGATGCGCGCGACGACGACATCGGCGACGACTTGCTGCGGCTGATCTTCACGTCGTGCCATCCGGTGCTGTCGACCGATGCGCGCGTCGCGCTGACCTTGCGGCTGCTGGGCGGGCTGACCACGGGCGAGATCGCGCGCGCGTTCCTCGCGCCGGAGCCGACGATCGCGCAGCGCATCGTGCGCGCGAAGCGCACGCTGGCCGCGGCACGCGTGCCGTTCGAGGTGCCGGCCGCCGACGCGCGGCCCGCGCGCCTCGCGTCGGTGCTCGAAGTGATCTACCTGGTGTTCAACGAAGGCCATGCGGCGACCGCGGGCGACGACTGGACGCGTCCGGCGCTGTGCGACGAGGCGCTGCGCCTCGGCCGCGTGCTGGCCGGCCTCGTGCCGGACGAAAGCGAGGTGCTCGGGCTCGTCGCGTTGATGGAATTGCAGGCGTCTCGCCTGCATGCGCGTACCGATGCGCAGGGGCGGCCCGTGCTGCTGCTCGACCAGGACCGCGGCCGCTGGGATCCGCTGCTGATCCGGCGCGGCCTCGCGGCGCTCGAGCAGGCGACGAAGCTGGGCGGCGTGCGCGGCCCGTATGCGCTGCAGGCTGCGCTGGCGGCCTGTCACGCCCGCGCGCGGCACGCGTCGGAAACGGACTGGGCGCAGATCGTCGCGCTGTACGACGCGCTCGCCGAAGTCGCGCCATCGCCCGTCGTCGAACTGAATCGCGCGGTGGCGGTGGGGATGGCGTTCGGGCCCGCCGCGGCGCTGGAAATCGTCGACGTGCTGCGCGACGATCCCGCGCTTGCGCGCTATCACTGGTTGCCGAGCGTGCGCGGCGATCTGCTCGCGAAGCTCGGCCGCACCGACGAAGCGAAGGTCGAATTCCGCCGCGCGGCCGACCTGACCCGCAACGAGCGCGAACGGGCGTTGCTGTTGACGCGCGCGACCGATGCATGACGCACGACACCCGCCGCCGGTGTGAACGCACGGGCGGCACGCGGCACATCGAGCGCGCCACGCTTCCCGCTTGCCGGTCCCCATGCCCGCCCGCCGCTATCGCCCGGATTGAAAAAGCCTATTGGGGGATGCGAACGCCAGCGCCTAGATTAAAGAGCACGGCGCGTGCGCGCTCTGCGAACGCATCGTTCCCCATATACATCGTCGGCCCGGCTTCGCACGCGGTCGCGCCGACTCGAACGGAGGCGCAAATGGCTCAACTCAAGGGCAGCAAGACCGAAGAGAATCTGAAGTTCGCGTTCGCGGGCGAATCGCAGGCGAACCGGCGCTATCTGTATTTCGCTTCGAAGGCCGACGTCGAAGGCCAGAACGATGTCGCCGCGCTGTTCCGCTCGACCGCCGAAGGCGAAACCGGCCATGCGCACGGCCATCTCGAATACCTCGAGGCGGTGGGCGATCCGGCGACGGGCTTGCCGTTCGGCTCGTCGCGGCTGAACCTCGAATCGGCGATCGCCGGCGAGACGCACGAATACACCGACATGTATCCGGGCATGGCGAAGGTGGCGCGCGACGAAGGCTTCGACGAAATCGCGAACTGGTTCGAGACGCTCGCGAAGGCCGAACGCAGCCACGCGAACCGCTATACGAAGGCGCTGGACGCACTCGTCGACTGACGCGGGCCCGTCAAGGCCGCACGGCCCGGGCGGGCAGGCCCCGCGGCCGGCCGTGCGTTGATCGCTGCCCGCATCGCGCGGGCGGCGCGTCCGCGCGCATGCGCGCCACGCTGGAGCGCCCCATGCCCCACAAGGAAGGCAGTCTCGAAGCCCCGACCCGGCATCCGCTCGACTGGCAGTCCGAAGCGTTTTACGACCAGGCCGCGATCGATGCGGAAATGACGCGTGTGTTCGACATCTGCGCCGGATGCCGGCGCTGCGTGTCGCTGTGCGGCGCGTTTCCCACGCTGTTCGATCTCGTCGACAACACGCCGATGGGCGACATCGAGGAAGTGCCGAAGGACGCGTTCGGCAAGGTCGTCGACCAGTGCTACCTGTGCGACCTCTGCTACATGACGAAATGTCCCTACGTGCCGCCGCACGCATGGAACGTCGACTTCCCGCACCTGATGCTGCGCGCGAAGGCCGCACGCTACCGGCGTGGCGAAGCGCCGCTGCGCGACAAGGTGCTGTCGAACACCGACGCGCTCGGCCATTTCGCGGGCATTCCGATCGTCACGCAGACGGTGAACGCGGTGAATCGCACGCCGCCCGCGCGCCACGCGCTCGAAGCGGCGCTCGGCGTCGATCGCAACGCATGGCTGCCGGAATTCGCGCCACGCAAGTTCCGCCGTGCCGCGAAGCGCTCGGACGGCCCGCCGGTACGCGACGGCGAACGCACGCCCGGCAAGGTCGCGATCTACGCGACGTGCTACGTGAACTTCAACGAGCCGGGCATCGGCCACGACCTGCTCGCGATCCTCGCGCACAACGAGATCCCGTACGAGCTCGTCACGCGCGAAGCCTGCTGCGGGATGCCGCTGCTCGAGCAGGGCAACCTCGCGGGCGTCGCCGCGAAGAAGGCGGTGAACATCCCGGTGCTGGCGCGCTATGCGCGCGAAGGCTATGCGCTGATCGGCGCGATCCCGAGCTGCGTGCTGATGTACAAGAGCGAGCTGCCGCTGATGTTCCCCGGCGACGAAGCCGTGCACGCGGTGGCCGAGGCATTCTGGGATCCGTTCGAATACGTGATCGCGCGGCATCGCGACGGCTTGCTGAAGACCGATTTCAAGCAGGGCCTCGGCACCGTGTCGTATCACGTGCCGTGCCACGCGCGCGTGCAGAACATCGGCCGCAAGACGGCCGACACGCTGTCGCTCGTTCCCGATACGCGCGTGAACGTCGTCGAGCGCTGTTCGGGGCACGCGGGCACATTCGGCGTGAAGAAGGCCTTCCATGCCGACGCGATGCGGATCGGCGCGCCCGTGTTCAAGGCGATGGCCGAGCCGAAACCGGATGTCATATCGTCGGATTGCGCGCTCGCCGGCCATCACATCGTGCAGGGCATCGACGAACAGGGGCTGCCGGCCGCGCCGCTCGCGCATCCATTGACGCTGTTGCGCCGCGCGTACGGCATCTGAACCGGCCATTGCGCGACGACATCGACGACATCGACGACATCCCAATCCGAGGACATCCCATGACGCTGACCCGCGACTCGCTGCTGACACTCGAAGCGTACGCGAAGATCCGCAAGGCCGAACACGCGCGGCTCGTCGCGTACAAGCGCCGCCGCGCGGTGGCGCTCGGCAACCATCTGCGCTTCCTGTTCGAGGACGAGACCACGATCCGCTATCAGATCCAGGAGATGCTGCACATCGAGAAGATCTTCGACGAGGCCGGCATCGAAGGCGAACTGGAAGCCTATCTGCCGCTCGTGCCCGACGGTACCAACCTGAAGGCGACGCTGCAGATCGAATACGAGCACGAGGCCGAGCGGCGGGCGGCGCTCGCGCGGCTGATCGGCGTCGAGGATCGCGTGTACCTGCGGATCGACGGTCATCCTGACGTGTATCCGATCGCCGACGAGGATCTCGACCGCGACAACGCGGAAAAGACCTCGGCCGTGCACTTCGTGCGCTTCGAATTGAGCGGACCGATGCGTGCGGCGCTCAAGGATGGCGCGGCGCTGTCGATCGGCTGCGACCATCCGGCTTACAGGGTGCCGCCGCAACGCGTGGACGCGGACGTGGCCGCGTCGCTGGCCGGCGACCTGCGCTGACACGGACGCCGCGCGCGGGTAGCGCGACGCAGTCCGAATCGCGTTCGACGGGCCGTTCGGCGAGCCGTTCGGCAAGCCGTTCCGACCCGAAGCGCGGTGTCTCGGCCGGCCGATCGTGCCAAATGCCTGCCGTTTTCCGCGAGGATGTAACAAACCTGTCTGCGCTTGCATCTCGGGAAGCGATGTGCATTGGCCGCCAGATCGCTTTCATCACTCGCAGAGAAACAATAAAAAGATTGTGCGCGGAGATAATTCGGTTCGGCAGAATTTGAACGATTTACCGATTCGTGAATATCTTGTTACGAAATTTCCCCTGATTTACCGATTTTAGGCGGCGACCCCAGGGAGTGTTGCGCAGAGGGTCGGAACACGTGGAAAGGCCCACCGCACGGGCCCCGTCAGCACCCCGCACAGCCCCGCCAGACGGGGCTTCCCAGCGCCACGCATAACGATCGCTTAAAAAAATTCAAGCGTAAATCAATTGCGCATCCATCGCAGGTTGTTTCAGTACGTAACATTAAGTCATTGTCATATTGAGATAAACCCTGAGGATGGTATGCTTCGTGCACAAAAATTCCCACATTGGAGTGAGACCGTGATTTGTGCGTCATTGCCGGGAATGGCGGCACCGTGAAAGTGCGGTGCCGCGCCGGCATGCACAACAATCGGATAACCATAATGTGCAACCGGGCCGCCCCGTGACGCGATGCGTGACGACGGCGCCGACAATCGCAGCCCCGGCCTGGCTGCGTGGAGAGATCTACTATGTTCTTCGATGAGCTTAACGATGAAGAGTGGGTTCGTCTTTCAACGCTGATCGCCGATGAACCCATCCGGCTGAACCGTCGAGGCCGTCCGCGAGCCGAACCGCGCGTCGTTGCCAACGCGGTCCTCTGGATCCTGACGACCGGTGAAGCGTGGTCCAAACTGCCCGGACGCTATCCGTCCGGGCCGACGTGCCGCCGCCGCTACGAAGAGTGGCTCGCGAACGGCACGCTGCTGCAGATGATCGACGTGCTGACCCAGTTCAGCGGGCGTACGTTCGCGTATGTGCCGCCACCGCCCGTGCCGGTCGCGCCGGCATGCCGTGCCGAGCCGGTGCCCGACAACGACCGTCTGCGCGGCGTGTTCTGGCAGAACCCGGAATCGTGGCAACTGCCGGTCGCGCAGGCGAATGCCTGGGACGGCGAAGGCGCGATGCTGACGGCGATGCCGAGCCACGACGCGGGCGCGGCGTCCGGTGCGTCGTTCTCGGTACCCGGCGCGCAGCCCGCGGGGCTGCGCGCCGGGCGTTCGTCCGCCGCGAGCTTTGCCGCGGCCGAACCGCAAGTCGACGAATACCGCGGCTATACGATCTGCGGCATCGCGCAGCCGGTGCAGAACCTGATGTACCGCGCGTGGGCCGAGATCACGCAGGACGACCGGCGCGTCGAGCGCTCGGGCCTGATCGGCCCGCGCTTCACCGATGCGGAGGAAGCGGAGCAGTACGCGCTCGACTGGGCGCGCCAGTGGATCGACCGCCATGGGGCGAGCGACGAGCCGGCGCGTGCGCCGCAGAACGAAGTGCTGGCCGGCCTGTCCGCGCTGGCGCGTGCGGAGTCGGACATCAAGCGTTTCATCGCCGAGCGTCGCGCGGGTGCGCTGTCCGAGAGCCGCAACGATCCGGTGCAGTCGGAGCACCGCGAGTATGCGTATCGCGTAGGTTGAGCGTCGTCCGGACAAAAACGCGCGGGTCGTCGTGCATCACGGCGCCCGCGCGTTTTCTTTTGCTTGCCCGTGCCTGCGTTGCCGGGCACGTCATGGAAGTGCCCGGCACGCGTTGCATCACTGGCGTCCGTAGGTATCGTCGAAGCGGACGATGTCGTCTTCGCCGAGATACGCGCCCGACTGCACTTCGATCAGCTCGAGCGGCATCTTGCCCGGGTTCTCGAGACGGTGCGACACGCCGAGCGGGATGTACGTCGATTCGTTCTCGGACAGCAGGAAGGTTTCCTCGCCACGCGTGATGCGCGCGGTGCCACGCACGACGATCCAGTGTTCGGCGCGGTGGTGGTGCATCTGCAGCGACAGTCGCGCGCCGGGCTTCACGACGATGCGTTTCACCTGGAAGCGCTCGCCGTTGTCGACCGAGTCGTAGTGGCCCCACGGGCGATGCACCTTGCGGTGGTCGGTGGCTTCCGCGCGGCGTTCGGCCTTGATGCGGCCGACGATTTTCTTCACGTCCTGCACGCAGGATTTGTCGGCGACCAGCACCGCATCGGGCGTTTCGACGACGACGAGGTTCTGCGTGCCGACGCAGGCGACGAGGCGGCTTTCCGAATGCGCGAAGGTCGATTCGGCGTTTTCGAACAACACGTGGCCGCGGCCGACGTTCTCGGCATCGTCCTTCGGCAGGATCTGCCAGATGGCGTCCCACGAACCGACGTCCGACCAGCCGGCGTCGAGCGGCACGACGACGCTTTCGCACAGGTCCGGCAGGTTCGCGAGCGGCTCCATCACCGCGTAGTCGATCGAGTTCGACGGCGACGCGGCGAAGGCGTCGCGATCGACGCGGAAGAAGTCACCGTCTTCCTTGCCGTTGGCCACGGCCTGCTCGCAGGCCGCGTGGATCGCGGGTTCGAGCTGGCGGATCGCGTTCAGCCACACCGACGCGCGCACGATGAAGATGCCGCTGTTCCACCAGTATTCGCCGGAGGCGACGTACTGCTGCGCGAGTTCGAGATGCGGCTTTTCGACGAAGCGGTCGAGACGACGCACGTCGAGTTTGCCGGTGGCGGCGTCGCCGAGCGGCGCGCCGACGCGGATGTAGCCGTAGCCCGTTTCGGCGCGGCCCGGCACGATGCCCATCGTCGCGATCTTGCCCTGCGCCGCGCACTGCACGCCGGCCGCGACGGCCGCGTGAAAGCGCGGCTGGTCGGCCACCGCGTGGTCGGCCGGCATCACGGTCATCACGGCATCGCCGCCGCCGGCGACGATCCGCAATGCGGCGAGCGTCAGCGCGGGCGCGGTGTCGCGGCCGAGCGGCTCGAGCATGATCGACGCACGCTTGCCCGTCAGGCGCAGCTGTTCGGCGGTCGTGAAACGGTGATCCTCGCCGCATACGATCAGCACGTCGTCGTTCAGCGGATGGCCGGTCGCGAGGCCGTCGAGGCGCAGTGCGGTGGATTGCAGCAGCGACTGGTCGCCGAGCAGGCCGATCAGCTGTTTCGGATAGTGTTCGCGCGACATCGGCCACAGACGCGTGCCCGAACCGCCGGCAAGGATCACCGGCTGCACCGCGACGCGCGTGCTGGCGTCGGTTGCGGCGGAAGAAGAAGGGCGCGTATCGGCTGCCACGGCCGGAGCATTCATGATGACACTCTCCTCGATTGAAGTCAGTGCCCGTTTGTAGCATGAAGTAAATCGACAATAAAACCGGGCGCTTTGCGCGATATCGTCGCGCGATTCGTCGCGCGCGTATCCGGGAAATTTTTCCTCGCTAGCATCCGATGCAAATAAAAAAATAAAAAATTATTCGGCGAATCGGGCTGGAGCGCCTTCCCATCAAGGTTTGGCGGAAACCGTAAAGTTTCCGAAAAATTCCCGATTCACGATCGATTCGCGATCGATTCGGGAAAACCTGCCGATTTAATTCCGCGATATCGCGGCAAGATTTGCCGATTATTTTTCGAAATACTTGTGCGCTTGAGGCGCGATTTTCTTGCCGCTTCAATAGCGTCATGCAACGTTTGAATCGAATGTGCGGCACGGGCTGCGCAAGGAGCTGTTCGGCAAACGCCTGTTCAAAGAAGAGGAAACAGACATGTTGAGCGTGCTGGCGAGAGTCATCGATATCGCGATGGTCGTGTTGGGCGCGTTGATCGCCGCCGCGCTGCACGGCGGCGGCATCTGGCTCAACGACCTGCAGCGCACGACGGTGTTGTTCGACTGCTTGCTGGTCGTCGTGTTCTTTCCGGCCGTCGGCATTTACCAGTCGTGGCGCGGCAAGCGTCTCGTCGGGCTGGTGGTCCGCGTCGCGTTCGCGTGGCTGGTGGTCGAGCTCGCGGGCATCCTGATGAGCTTCAGCTTTCACCAGTCGGGCGACCTGTCGCGACTGTGGCTGGGTTACTGGGCGCTCGTGACGATGGCGCTGCTCGCCGGCTCGAAGGCCTGCGTGCATGTCGTGCTGCGACAGTTGCGCCGTGGCGGCTACAACCTGAAGGCGGTCGCGATCGTCGGCGGCACGCCGGCGGCGCGGCGGCTGATCGCGCAGATGCGGGCGCGGCCGGAAGCGGGCTTCAAGCCGGTGTGCGTGTACGACGAAAGCGAGGCGCCGGGCGAAGTCGCGCTCGACGACGTGCGCATCGAGCGGCAGTTCGAATCGCTGGTGTGGCTGGTGCGCAGCCGCGCGATCAGCGAGCTGTGGCTCACGCTGCCGATCACGGAGGAGCGCCGGATTCACCAGATCGTGACGGTGTTCCGCCACGACTTCGTGAACATCCGTTTCATTCCGGACGTGCGCACGCTGTCGTTCTTCAACCAGGAAGTGGTCGAACTGCTCGGCGTGCCGGCCATCAACCTCGCGGCGTCGCCGATCACCGACGTGCGGATCCTGCCGAAGTTCGTGTTCGACCGGCTGTTCGCGCTGGCGGCGCTCACGATGCTGGCGCCGGTGATGCTGCTGATCGCCGGCCTGATCAAGCTCACGTCGCGCGGGCCGGTGTTCTTCCGCCAGAAGCGCAAGGGCATCGACGGGCACGAGTTCGAGATCTACAAGTTCCGCTCGATGAAGGTGCATCAGGAAGTCGCGGGGCAGGTCACGCAGGCGACCAAGAACGATACGCGCGTGACGCCGGTCGGCCGTTTCCTGCGCCGCACGAGCCTCGATGAACTGCCGCAGTTCATCAACGTGCTGAAGGGCGAGATGTCGGTCGTCGGCCCGCGGCCCCATGCGCTCGCGCACGACGACATCTACAAGGATCTGGTGAAGGGCTACATGTTCCGCTACCGGATCAAGCCGGGCATCACCGGGTGGGCGCAGATCAACGGCTTTCGCGGCGAGACCGACCAGATCGAGAAGATGATGGGACGCGTGAAGCTCGATCTGTACTACATGCAGAACTGGTCGTTCTGGCTCGACATCAAGATCGTCGTGCTGACGCTCTGGAAAGGCTTCACCGGCAGCAACGCTTACTAGGTGTCCTGTCGCCGCGCGACCCGCGGCACCGTGCAGGCATTCCGGTTTAACGAATTTCGAATCATTGGTCACGAGGTCCGACACATCATGAATCTGACTATCATCGGCAGCGGTTACGTAGGTCTTGTCACCGGCGCCTGTCTCGCCGACATCGGGCACGACGTGTTCTGTCTCGACGTCGATCAGGCGAAGATCGACATCCTGAACAACGGCGGCGTGCCGATCCACGAGCCGGGCCTCAAGGAAGTCATCGCGCGCAACCGCGCGGCGGGCCGCCTGCGCTTCTCGACCGACATCGAGGCCGCGGTCGCGCACGGCGACGTGCAGTTCATCGCGGTCGGCACGCCGCCCGACGAGGACGGCTCGGCCGACCTGCAGTACGTGCTCGCGGCCGCGCGCAACATCGGCCGCCACATGACGGGCTTCAAGGTGATCGTCGACAAGTCGACGGTGCCGGTCGGCACGGCCGAGCGCGTGCGCGCGGCGGTCGCCGAGGAACTCGCCAAGCGTGGCAACGACGCCCAGATGTTCTCGGTCGTGTCGAATCCGGAATTCCTGAAGGAAGGCGCGGCGGTCGACGATTTCACGCGGCCGGACCGCATCGTGATCGGCTGCGACGACGACGTGCCGGGCGAGCGCGCGCGCGAACTGATGAAGAAGCTCTACGCGCCGTTCAACCGCAATCACGAACGCACGCTGTACATGGACGTGCGCTCGGCCGAATTCACGAAATACGCGGCCAACGCGATGCTCGCCACGCGCATCTCGTTCATGAACGAGCTCGCGAACCTGGCCGACCGCTTCGGCGCCGACATCGAGGCCGTGCGCCGCGGGATCGGCTCCGATCCGCGCATCGGCTACCACTTCCTGTACGCGGGCTGCGGCTATGGCGGCTCGTGCTTCCCGAAGGACGTCGAGGCGCTGATCCGTACCGCCGACGAGCACGGCCAGTCGCTGCAGATCCTGAAGGCCGTGTCGTCGGTCAACGCGACGCAAAAGCGCGTGCTGGCCGACAAGATCGTCGCGCGCTTCGGCGAGGACCTGACGGACCGCACGTTCGCGATCTGGGGTCTCGCCTTCAAGCCGAACACCGACGACATGCGCGAAGCGCCGAGCCGCGAGCTGATCGCCGAGCTGCTGTCGCGCGGCGCGCGCATCGCGGCGTACGACCCGGTCGCGCAGCAGGAAGCGCGTCGCGTGCTCGCGCTCGATCTCGCGAATCACCCGAGCTGGCTCGAGCGCCTCACCTTCGTCGACGACGAGGCGCAGGCCGCGCGCGATGCCGATGCGCTCGTGATCGTCACCGAATGGAAGGCGTTCAAGAGCCCGGATTTCGCCGCGCTCGGCCGGCAGTGGAAGTCGCCGGTGATCTTCGACGGCCGCAACCTGTACGAGCCGGAGACGATGAGCGAGCAGGGCATCGAGTATCACCCGATCGGCCGCCCCGGCTCGCGCCAGGCCGTCGCCGCCCGCGTGCCGGGCGCCGTGCGCGCGAACGCGTAACCGGCGCGCGGCCCGTACCCGTCGTTACCCGTTACCGAATCGAGACGCCATGTTCCGGAACATCCTGATCGTCTGTCACGCGAACGTCTGCCGCAGTCCGGCGGCGGAAATGCTGTTCAAGTCGCACACCGCGTCGCGCGGCGGCCCGCGCGTGACGTTCCACTCCGCCGGCGTGCGTGCGAACGACGGCGACGGCATCGATCCGGTGATGCGGCAACTGCTCGCCGAGCGCGGCGTCGATGCCACGACGCACCGCTCGCGGCGGCTGTCGCGCCGGATCGTGCGCGACGCCGACCTGATTCTCGTCAGCGAGCGCGAACAGATCAAGGCCGTCGAATCGGTCGATCCGTTCGCACGCGGCAAGGTCCACCTGCTGGGCAAGTGGGAGGACGCCGAAATCGCGGATCCGCATGGCGGCCCCGAGGCCGACTATCGCGAGAGCTACTCATTGATCGAACGTCTGGTTCAAGGATGGCTGCAAAAACTATGCTGAAACGTCCCATGCGCCCGCTGGCGCTCGCCGTCGCGATGACGACATTCCTGTCGGCCTGCGCGACCGCGCCCGGCAACTATCTCGACTCGTCGAACCTGAAGGACGAAGGCAGGCAAGGCCAGGCCGAAACCTATCCGGTTCATTACATCGACGCGAAGCTGGTGATGGATCAGCTGCAGAAGCAGCAGGTCGAGCACCCGCTGCCGCCGGGCCGTTACACGGATCCGTCGCAGTACGTCTACCGCGTCGGCCCGCAGGACATCCTCGGCGTCACCGTGTGGGATCACCCCGAGCTGACGACGCCGCAAGGCCAGTCGTTCTCGAGCGGCGGCAACACGACGCAGTCGGTCGCCGGTGCGTTGCAGCAGCCGTATACGACCGCGCTGCCGGGGCAGGCCGATCCGTACGGCCAGACGGTCGCCGCCGACGGCACGATCTTCTTCCCGTTCGTCGGCCGCATCAAGGTGGCGGGCAAGACGGTCGCGCAGATCCGCGAGCAGATGGCCACCACGCTGGCGCGCTACGTGAAGAATCCGCAGCTCGACGTGCGCGTGCTGTCGTTCCGCAGCCAGAAGGTGCAGGTGACGGGCGAGGTGAAGCAGCCGGGCCCGCTCGCGGTGAGCGACGTGCCGCTGACGCTGGTCGACGCGATCTCGCGCTCGGGCGGCTCGACCAACGAGGCCGACCTGCAGCGCGTGCGCCTGACGCGCGACGGCAAGCTCTACACGCTCGACGCGAACGGCGTGCTCGATCGCGGCGAGGTGAAGCAGAACGTGATGCTGCAGCCGGGCGACATCATCAATGTGCCGGACCGCAGCGACAGCCGCGTGTTCATCATGGGCGAGGTCAAGACGCCGGTCACCGTGCCGATGCTCAAGGGCAAGCTGACGCTCGCCGATGCGCTGACGTCCGGCGGCGGCATCCTCGACACCGATGCGAACCCGCGCAAGATCTACGTGATGCGCGGGATGCACGACAACCCGACGAAGCCGGAAGTGTTCCGTCTCGACATGACGCAGCCGGATGCGCTGATGCTGTCGAGCCGCTTCCCGCTCCAGCCGCTCGACGTCGTCTACGTCAGCACGGCCAGCTCGGTGCAGTTCAACCGCGTGCTGCAGCAGGTGTTGCCGACGATCCAGACGATCTTCTTCATGCGGCAAATCACGCGCTGATAGCCCGCCGGGGCGGCGCCTCCGCCCCGGCACCACTCAAGCGGGAACGAATGGTGAACACGCAAGCGAAACACTCCTACGCGGATCTGACCGCGAAAACCGAGGAAGAGGACGTCGTCCTCGGCCAGTTGCTCCAGGTGATCATGGACGACATCTGGCTCCTGCTCGGCATCGCGGTGACCGTCATCGCGCTCGCCGGCCTGTACTGCTTCGTCGCGAAGCCGGTCTATCAGGCCGACGTGCACGTGCGGGTCGAGGGCAACGACAACACGTCGCAGGCGCTCACGCAGACGCAGACGGGCGCGTCGATCAACAGCGGCCCGCAGCAGGCGCCGACCGACGCGGAAATCGAAATCATCAAGAGCCGCGGCGTCGTCGCGCCGGTCGTCGAGCAGTTCAAGCTGAACTTCTCGGTCGTGCCGAAGACGATGCCGCTGATCGGCAGCCTGGCCGCGCGCCTCGCGACGCCGGGCGAGCCGTCGCGCGCGTGGTTCGGCCTGCGGTCGTACGCGTGGGGCGGTGAAGTCGCCGACCTCGACACGATCAACGTCGTGCCCGCGCTCGAAGGCAAGAAGCTGACGCTGACGGCCGGCCCGAACGGCACCTATTCGCTGGTCGACCCGAACGGCACGCGGCTGCTGGCGGGCCAGGTCGGCGAATCGGAGCAGGGCGGCGGCGTGACGCTGCTCGTGAAGAAGCTCGTCGCGCGGCCGGGCACGCAGTTCACCGTGGTCCGCTACAACGATCTCGACGCGATCAGCGGCTTCCAGGCGGGCATCCAGGTGACCGAGCAGGGCAAGCAGACGGGCGTCGTGCAGATCTCGCTCGAAGGCAAGGATCCGGACCAGACCGCCGCGATCGCGAACGCGCTCGCGCAGTCGTACCTGAACCAGCACGTGATCGCGAAGCAGGCCGAAGCGACCAAGATGCTCGACTTCCTGAAGGGCGAGGAACCGCGCCTGAAGGCCGACCTCGAGCGTGCGGAAGCGGCGCTGACGCAGTACCAGCGCACGTCCGGCTCGATCAACGCGAGCGACGAGGCGAAGGTCTACCTCGAAGGCAGCGTGCAGTACGAACAGCAGATCGCCGCGCAGCGCCTGCAGCTCGCATCGCTCGCGCAGCGCTTCACCGATTCGCACCCGATGGTGATCGCCGCGAAGCAGCAGCTCGCGGAACTGCAGGGCGAGAAGGACAAGTTCAGCAACCGCTTCCGCAGCCTGCCGGCGACCGAAGTGAAGGCCGTCCAGCTGCAGCGTGACGCGAAGGTTGCCGAGGACATCTACGTGCTGCTGCTGAACCGCGTGCAGGAGCTGTCGGTGCAGAAGGCCGGCACGGGCGGCAACATCCATCTCCTCGATTCGGCGCTGCGCCCGGGCGACCCGGTCAAGCCGAAGAAGGTGCTGATCCTGTCGGCGGCGGTGTTCCTCGGGCTGATCCTCGGCACTGGCATCGTGTTCCTGCGCCGCAACCTGTTCCAGGGCATCGAGGATCCGGACCGCGTCGAGCGCACGTTCAACCTGCCGCTGTACGGGCTGGTGCCGCAAAGCGCCGAGCAGGTGAAGCTCGACGCCGTGGCCGAGAAGGGCGGCGGCCGCGCGCGGCCGATCCTCGCGAGCTTGCGTCCGAAGGACCTGAGCGTCGAAAGCATGCGCAGCCTGCGCACCGCGATGCAGTTCGCGATGATGGACGCGAAGAACCGCGTGATCGTGCTGACCGGCCCGACGCCGGGCATCGGCAAGAGCTTCCTGACGGTCAACCTCGCGGTGCTGCTCGCGCATTCGGGCAAGCGCGTGCTGCTGATCGATGCCGACATGCGCCGCGGGATGCTCGACCGCTACTTCGGCCTCACCGCGCAGCCGGGCCTGTCCGAACTGCTGAGCGATCAATCGCCGCTCGAGGACGCGATCCGCGAGACGCCGGTGCAGGGCCTGTCGTTCATCTCGGCCGGCACGCGCCCGCCGAACCCGTCGGAGCTGCTGATGTCGACGCGCCTGCCGCAATACCTCGAAGGGCTCGGCAAGCGCTACGACATCGTGCTGATCGATTCGCCGCCGGTGCTGGCGGTGACCGACGCGACCATCGTCGGCCGCATGGCCGGCGCGACCTTCCTGGTGCTGCGCTCGGGCATGCATACCGAAGGCGAGATCGCCGACGCGATCAAGCGCCTGCGCACGGCCGGCGTCGATCTGGAAGGCGGGATCTTCAACGGCGTGCCGCCGAAGGCGCGCGGCTACGGCCGCGGCTATGCGGCCGTCCACGAATACCTGAGCGCTTGACCAATTTCACGACACCGGGCCGGTGCGAGCGGCACCGCCCCGGCCGACTGGAGAACCCCCGATGAAAATTTCCGTGCTCGTTCCGACCTACCGGCGTCCCGCCGACCTCGCGCGCTGCCTGCTGGCGCTGCAGCGCCAGCAGCGGCTGCCCGACGAGGTGATCGTCGTCGCGCGCCCGGAGGACGATGCCACGCACGAGCGCCTTGCCGATCCGTCGGTCGGCGGCGCGCTGCCGTTGCGGATCGTGCCGGTCGACGTGCCGGGGCAGGTCGCCGCGCTCAACAAGGGGCTCGACTCGGCGACCGGCGACATCGTCGCGATCACCGACGACGATGCGGCGCCGCGTGCCGACTGGCTCGCGCGCGTCGAAGCCGTCTTCCTGGCGGATCCGCGCGCCGGTGCGGTCGGCGGCCGCGACTGGGTTCACGAGAAAGGCCGCGTGCTCGACGAGTCGCGCGAGCGCGTCGGCCAGCTCACGCTGTCCGGCAAGATCATCGGCAACCATCACCTCGGCGTCGGCGGCGCACGCGAAGTCGACATGCTGAAAGGCGCGAACATGAGCTATCGCCGCGCGGCGATCGAGCGGCTGCGCTTCGACACGCGGCTGCGCGGCGCCGGTGCGCAGGTGCACAACGACATGGCGTTCAGCATGCACGTGCAGCGCGCAGGCTGGAAGCTCGTCTACGACCCGGCGATCGCCGTCGATCACTTTCCGGCCGAGCGTTTCGACGACGACCGGCGCGACGCCGCGTCGCTGAATGCGATCAGCAACGGTGCGTACAACCTGCACGTGATCCTGCGCGAGCATCTGCCGCCGGTGCGGCGCGAGATCGCGTGGTGGTGGTGGACGCTGGTCGGCACGCGCGTCTATCCCGGCTTCGCGCACGTGCTGCTGTCGCTGCATACCGCGCGGCGCGACCGTGTGCGCGAGCACTGGCGCGCGGTGCGCCGCGGCGCGCGCGAGGCGCGCCGCGCGAACCTTGCCCCCCACCGTGCGGCGATGCCGCCGGTGACGTCTTGAACGGGCCGCGCGTCCGACGCACGGCCACCCCCGGAGGGCACTAAATGGCACAACCCCCACGCTCACTTTGTTCGCTTGGGGGGGCGCAGCCCCCCCATCTCCCGGAAGCTTGTCCGTCGGCACATCATCCGACGGCCCGGCGGAGGCTGACATGACTGCCACGAAAGTTCACGTCCACCTGTTCTACGGCGCCGATCCGCGCACCTACCGGAAAGGCGAGGACATCGGTTGCCTGTACGGCTATCACCACGCCGAATCCGACGAATTCCGGCTGACCTATTCGCAGGACCGGCGCGAGAGCCGCGTCGCGAGCCTCGCGCGCCGTGCGCTGAAGGCGGCGCTCGGCTTCGACGTCGCGCACGCATGGCGCAATCGCGCCGCGCTGTTGAACACCGACGTGATCTGGACGCACACCGAGCAGGAGCATCTCGCCGCCGCGCTGATTCTCAAGCTCGCCGGCGCACCGGGCAAGCGCCCGCTGCTGCTCGCGCAGAGCGTCTGGCTGTTCGACAAGTGGAACACGTTCGGCGGCCCGCGCCGCTGGCTGTATCGCAAGCTGCTCGCCCGCGCCGACGCGCTGACGACGCTCGCCCGCGACAACGCCGAACTGTGCCGCCGCTTCCTCGGGCGCGACGCGGAGTTCGTGTACTACGGGCTGAACACGCAGGACTTCCCGCCGGTCGAGCCGCGGCAGTGGCAGCCGAACCGGCCGCTGCGGATCGCCGCGATCGGCAATGACCGCGACCGCGACTGGCGTACCTTCCTCGCCGCGTTCGGCGGCGACGCGCGCTACGACGTGCGGCTCGCGACACGGCGCCGCGTGCCGCGCGAGTGGCACGCGCCGAACGTGAAGATCGGGTCGGCGTCGGGCCTCGCGAAGCAGCATGAGCTCTACGCATGGGCCGACGTGATCGTCGTGCCGCTGCGGCCGAACTTCCACGCGTCGGGCATCACCGTGATGCTCGAGGCGGCGGCGGTCGGCAAGCCGATGATCGTGTCCGACGTCGGCGGGCTCAGCGACTATTTCCCGCACGACACGGCCGCCTACGTGCCGGCGTTCGACGCACAGGCGATGCGCCAGGCCGCCGATCGCTTCGTCGCCGATCCGGTTGCCGCGCTCGACTGCGCGCGCGCCGCCGCTGCGTGCCTGCGCGAGCGCGACCTGACCACGCAGGCGTTTGCCGAACAGCACGTGCGGATCACGCGCGACATGCTGCGCCGGCGTCGCACGCCGGCCGCCGCGGGGCGCGCGATGCCGCTCGCGGATTCGCGTCCGTCGTCGCGGTGAGAGCGGATCGATGAGTACGATTGCCGCTGAGCGCGCTCCGTCGCGCAACCGCAAATGGCTCCCCGAGCCGAAGCACTGGGTCGGGCAGGCCGGGCTGTGGACGTTCACCGCCGCGCTGATCGCCATTCACCAGGGCAAGGTGCTGACGCTCGCGTTTCCGGTGCTGGCCATCGCGGTCGGCCTCTGGCTGTATTTCAAGAGCCCGGCGCGCTACGTCGGCTTCATGTGGTGGGTGTGGTTCCTGAGCCCGGAAGTGCGGCGCCTGGCCGACTGGTCGAAGGGCGCGTTCACGCCGACGAGCCTGATCCAGGTCGCGCCGCTCGCGGTGACGATGATCGCCGGGCTGGGGCTGCTCAGGCATTACCGCGTGCTCGCCCAGCGGCGCGGGATTCCCGTGTTGCTGATGCTGTTCGGGCTCACGTACGCGTACCTGGTCGGGATCGTGTCGAGCGGCGTGATGGCCGCGACCTACGATCTCGCGAACTGGGTCTATCCGGTGCTGATCGGCTTTCACATCATGGTCAACTCGCGCGACTACCCCGAGTACCGCGACGTGCTGCTGTCCGCGTTCATGTGGGGCGCGCTCGTGATGGGCGTGTACGGCGTCGTGCAGTACTTCGTGATGCCGCAGTGGGACGTGCTGTGGATGATCGGCTCGGACATGGGTTCGCAGGGCGAGCCGGTGCCGTACGGCGTTCGCGTGTTCAGCACGATGAACTCGTCGGGGCCGTTCGCGTTCGCGATCATGGGCGCCCTGGTGTTCGTGTTCGCGGCGCCGCAGAAGGTCCGCTGGTTCGCGGGCGCGGCCGGCTTCGTGTCGTTCGCGTTGAGTCTCGTGCGCTCGACCTGGGGCGGCTGGGTGATCGCGCTCGCGATCCAGCTCGTGCAATCGAGCAACCGCGTGCGGATGCGGATCCTGATCAGCGGTGTCGTGCTGGTCGGGCTATGCGTGCCGCTGCTGACCGTCGGGCCGGTGGCCGACCGGCTCGGCCAGCGTCTGCAGTCGATCACGAACCTGAAGGATGACCGCAGCTACGACGACCGCAACAAGTTCTACGCGACCTTCGCGCAAACGGCATTCACCGACGTCGCCGGCGAAGGGATGGGCGCGACCGGCGCGTCGACCAAGCTGTCGAGCGACAGCGGCGAGCTCGGCAAGTACGGCAGCTTCGACAGCGGCGTGATGAACGTGCCGTTCGTGCTCGGCTGGCCCGGCACGCTGCTGTACCTGTCGGGCGTGTTCATGCTGCTGGCCCGCACGTTGCGTGCCGCGTTCAAGCTGCGCAAGGACAAGTTCGTCGGCGCATGCCTGAGCCTGTGCCTGTCGGTATTCGCGATGCTCGTGTTCACGAACTCGCTGATCGGCACGGGCGGCCTGCTGCTGTTTACGGCCATTTTTTCCATACTATCCGCGGCGCACTGGCAGAAGGCGCAGCGCCTGCTGGCCGCCGCGCGTTCACGGGGAGGCGACCATTGAGAATCGCGATCGTCACGCATGTCGTGCGTCATAACGACGGGCAGGGCCGCGTCAATTACGAAATCGCGCGCGCGGCGCTGGCCGAAAACTACCAAGTCACGCTGATTGCGTCGCACGTCGCGCCCGAGCTGCTGGCCGACCCGCGCGTGCGCTGGGTGCCGGTGACGGTCGGACGCTTCTGGCCGTCGAATCTCGTCAAGCAGCAGGTGTTCGCGCTCAAGAGCGCGGCCTGGTTGCGCGCGCATCGCGGCGAAATCGACGTGCTGCACGTGAACGGCTTCATCTCGTGGATCAAGGCCGACGTGAATACCGCGCACTTCGTGCACGGCGGCTGGTTCAAGAGCCCGTACTACCCGTTCGGGCTGACGAAGGGGCTGTGGTCGGCTTACCAGTACGTCTATACGCGCGTGAACACCGCGCTCGAGCGCTGGGCGTACCGGCGTTCGCGCGCGATCACGGGCGTGTCGCAGAAGGTGGCCGACGAGATCGCCGGGCTCGGCATCGACAGCCGCAAGATCAGCGTGATCTACAACGGCGTCGACGGCAGCGCGTTCGCCGGCGCGCAGGCCGATCGCGCGGCGTTCAAGCTGCCGGACGAGGCATTCCTGCTGCTGTTCGTCGGCGACCTGCGCACGCCGCGCAAGAACCTCGGCACCGTGCTGAAGGCGCTGACGACGCTGCCGGCCAACGTCCACCTCGCGGTGGCCGGCTACTTGCCCGGCAGCCCGTATCCGGACGAGGCGCGCGCGCTCGGCATCGCTTCGCGCGTGCATTTCCTCGGGCTCGTGAAGAACATGCCGACGCTGATGCGCTCGGTCGACGCCTACGTGTTCCCGTCGCGCTACGAAGCGATGAGCCTGTCGCTGCTGGAAGCGATGGCGGCCGGTTTGCCGGTCGTCACCGCGCGCACCGCCGGCGGCGCGGAAATCATCACGCGCGAATGCGGGATCGTGCTGGAGGATCCCGACGATCCGGCCGCGCTCGCGCAGGCGATCGGCGCGCTCGCGGCGTCGCGCGACACCTGTCGCGCGATGGGCGATGCCGCCCGCGAACTGATGACCCGTTTCGGCTGGGCCCACATGGGCGCCCAGTACGTCGCGCTTTACCGGCGCATCGGACAACCCTCGCAGCCGTCCGCCTTCGAGCGGGTCGAGCATGCGGTCACGCAGGAGCAAACCTGATGTCCCTTTCTTCCCGGCCGATCAAATCGTTGCAGATCGGCATGCACTGGTTCCCCGAACGCGCGGGTGGCCTCGACCGGATGTACTACTCGCTCGTCGGCGCGCTGCCCGGTGCGGGCGTCGAAGTGCGCGGGCTCGTTGCCGGCTCGCCGAAGGTCGCCGACGACACGGGCGGCGCGATCCAGGGCTTCGGGCCCGCGTCGCAGACGCTCGCGCGCCGGATGCTCGCCGCGCGCCGCGCGCTGCGCGACGAGATTCGCAGCGCGCGGCCGGACGTGATTTCGTCGCACTTCGCGCTCTACACGTTCCCGGGTCTCGACGTGACGCGCGGGATTCCGCAGGTGTCGCATTTCCAGGGGCCGTGGGCCGACGAAAGCCAGGTCGAAGGCGCCGCGTCGCTCGGGCAGCGCGCGAAGCGCTATCTCGAACAGGCCGTCTATACGCGCTCGTCGCGGTTGATCGTGCTGTCGCAGGCGTTCGGCCAGATCCTGACGAACCGCTACGGCATCGATGCGTCGCGCGTGCGCGTGATTCCCGGCTGCGTCGATACCGCGCAGTTCGACACGCCGCTCACGCCGGCCGAGGCGCGGCACAAGCTGCAGTTGCCGCAGGACCGGCCGATCGTGCTGGCCGTGCGCCGCCTCGTGCGACGCATGGGGCTGGAGGATCTGATCGATGCGATCGGCGTCGTCAAGCGCCGCCATCCGGACGTGCTGCTGCTGATCGCCGGGAAGGGCAAGATCGCCGAGGAACTGCAGCAGCGCATCGATGCGGCCGGGCTGCAGGACAACGTGAAGCTGCTCGGTTTCGTGCCCGACCACCATCTCGCGGCGCTGTATCGCGCGGCGACGGTCAGCGTCGTGCCGACGGTCGCGCTCGAAGGCTTCGGGCTGATCACCGTCGAATCGCTTGCGTCCGGCACGCCGGTGCTGGTCACGCCGGTCGGCGGGCTGCCCGAGGCCGTTGCCGGGCTGTCCGACGATCTCGTGCTGCCGTCGACCGGCGCGGATGCGATCGCGGAAGGGCTCGGCGCGGCGCTGTCGGGCGCGATCGCGCTGCCGGACGAAGCCGCGTGCAAGCGCTATGCACGCGAGCATTTCGACAACGCGGTGATCGCGCGCCGCGTCGCCGGCGTGTATGAGGAGGCGATCCAGGCGGCGGCGTGATTCGGCGCCGCACGCTGCCACGATGATGTTTTCACCGGCCGCACGCGCGTGCGGCCGGTGCGCAGGCCGGCTCACCCGATTCGGGCGAGCCGGCCTTTTGCCGTGCGCCGCGCGCCCGGCGACGGCCGACCGTGCCGTTCAATCGGCCGCCGACATCGCCCGACGCGCCGCCGGCGCGCCGCGCTGCGCATCGGCCCTGACCATCGTCGCAAGCAGCGCGGCGATGACCAGCAGCCCGGCCGACACAGCGGTTGCGACATGCAGGCCCGCGACGGTCTGCCACGCGCCGCCGCCGCCCGTGAGCGCGCCGAACGCGGCGACGCCCATCGCGCCGCCGGCCTGTCGGGCGGTGTTCAGCACGGCCGACGCGATACCCGCGCGCTCGGGTTCGACCGACGCCAGCACGGCCGTCGTCATCGCCGGCACCGCGAAACCCATGCCGGTCGGAATCAGCAGGAACGGCACGAGCAGCAGCGGCAGCGGCGTCGACGCATCGATGCAATGCAGCGCGCCGTAGCCGAGCGCGGCGACCAGGGCGCCCGCGCACATCGGCGCACGCGGGCCGTGACGCGCGACCGCGCGGCCGCTCGCGAGATTCGCCAGCAGGAAGCCGCCCGTGAGCGGCAGGAACGCGAGCCCGGCCTGCAGCGCCGATTCGCCGCGCACGCGTTGCAGGTACAGCGCCAGCACGAACACGGTGCCGTAGTACGTGAGGTTCACGCAGATCCCGAACAGCACGGCCGCGCTGAACGTGCGGCGGCGGAACAGCGACAGCGGCAGCATCGGCGTCGCGGCGCGCGACTCGACCGCGACGAACGCGAGGGCGGCCAGTGCCGCGAGCGCGAAGCCGCCGACGACGACCGGATGCGTGAAGCCGAGCGGCCGCCATTCGATCACGGCGGCGGTCAGCGCGGTCAGCATCGCGATCGCGGTGAGCTGTCCGCGCAGGTCGAGCGCCCGCACGGAACCCGAGGAAGGGGTTGTCGCGGCCGGCGTCGCGCCGGTGCGCCGTGCGGGCACCCAGGCGAACGCGGCAGCCAGTCCTGCCGCACACAGCGGCAGGTTCACGAGAAAGATGCCGCGCCAGCCCCATGCGGCGATCAGCAGGCCGCCCGCCACCGGGCCGGCCGCGATCGAGATCGCGCCCGCGGCCGTCCACCAGCCGACGGCTCGCGCGCGCAGGCGCGGATCGTGCCGGCACGCATCGTTGAGCAGCGCGAGCGAATTCGGCAGCATCGCCGCGGCGCCCACGCCCTGCAGCGCACGGGCGGCGATCAGCATCGCGGGGGCGACGGCGGCGCCGCACGCCAGCGACGCGAGCGCGAATAGCACGAGGCCCGCGACGTACATCCGTCGCGTGCCGAAGCGGTCGCCGAGCGCGCCGCCCGACAGCATCAGCACCGCGAACGCGAGCGTATATGCGTCGACGACCCACTGCAGGCCGGCGACCGACAGATGCAGATCGCCGGCCAGATGCGCGAGCGCGATGTTGACGATCGTCACGTCGAGCTGCGTGACGACGAAGCCGATGCTGACGGTCGCGACGATGCGGGCCAGCGCGGGCGGGAAGGCGGGGGAAGCGGTGGTCTTGTCCATGTGCCCATCGTAGGGCGCGGCGGGCAAGCGATGTTTCAGGGAGGCGCGAAGTGTCGATACGCGTCACGTTCGCGACGAGCGTGATCATTGGACCGATGCGCCCCGCTGTTACGCGCGACACGGCTTCACGTGACACGGGCCGAGGCGGCCGACGACCATCCGGCCGTGACGGATCGGCACGATCGGCTCAAGCGCGGTTGGCGCGGTTGGTGCTGGGGAAATTCGGCGTAGCCGGGCCGCTCAGTGCCGTTCGCCGCGCCAGCGCCCGGGCGCGACGCCGAAGCGTTTCGTGAATGCGTGCGTGAAGGTGCTCTGATCGGCGAAGCCGACCATGCCGGCGATGTCGACGAGCGCGTGATGGCCTTCGGCGAGCAGCACCACGGCGGCGTCGAGCCGCAGCCGCTGCAGGTAGCGATGCGGGGTTTCGCCGAACGCGTCGATGAACAGTTGATGAAACCGGCGCATCCCGTAGCCGCAATGCGCGGCGAGATCGGCGATGCGCAGCGGCTGAGCGAGCCGGGCGCGCAGCCAGCGGTCGATGCGCGCGAAATCGAGGCCTGCCGCGGGCGCGGCGACGCGGGTGTCGCCGAGCAGTGCATCGCACAGACGCACGGCGGCCTGCCACTGGAAACGGTGCGCGCGCCGCGTGTCGCCGGCCGTCCCGTCGAATTGCACGGCGGCCGCCGCGACCTGCGCGACGAGCGACGTGAGCCGCGGGTCGATCGACACCGCCCGCGCGCGATCGAACAGCCGCTGCGGCACCGCGAGCGATGCGGCGGGCAGGTCGAGCACGAGCTGGCGATTGTCGCCGAGGCCCGCGTAATCGTGGCGCGCGCCGGCCGGAATCAGCCAGGCCGCGTGCCGGTCGATGCGCTGGCCGACGCCGTCCACCGCCATCACCATCGCGCCGTCGACGCCCAGCACGATCTGGTGAAAGTCGTGCAGGTCGGACGCTTCGCACATGTCGTAACGGCGCAGCGCGATGGCGGGAGACGGGATGCGTTCCATCGGAAGGGCGTCGGCCGGCGGCGTCGTCAGACGTCGAGCAGTTCGACTTCGAACACGAGCGTCGCGTTCGGCGGAATCACGCCGCCTGCGCCGCGCGGGCCGTAAGCGAGTTGCGGCGGGATCGTCAGGCGACGCACGCCGCCCACCTTCATGCCTTGCACGCCTTCGTCCCAGCCCTTGATGACCATGCCGCCGCCGAGCACGAACGCGAACGGGTCGTTGCGGTCCTTGCTCGAGTCGAACTTCTGACCGTCGGTCAGCCAGCCCGTGTAATGGACGCTGACGGTCTTGCCGGCTTGCGCTTCCGCGCCGGTGCCTTCGGTCAGCTCTTCGATTTTGAGGCCCGATGCGGTCGTGGTGACAGTCATGACTTCTCCTGAAAAGGGGTTGGGTAAAACCGCTATTGTAGGCGAGCGCGCAGGGCGCCGCCGCACGCGGCGAAGGCCGGCTGCACGCCGGTCGTGCGCCGGCTGTGCGCCGGCTGCGGCGGCCGTGGCGCGCATCGCCCGGCATGCGCATGTCACGCGCGTTTGAATGGCTCGAGCGCCGGATTCACGCGGCGGCGCCGGGCAAGCGGGGCGCGTGTATGAATCGGTGTCGACCGTCCGTCCGGCACCGTGCCGACTGCCGTCATGCCCGTTCCGGAGACGCCTGTCGGGCGGGGCTGTCGCGCCGGCGACAACCCGCACGGGCACCCCGTGCATGGCGGCCACGCACCCGGCGTCCGCGTTCGAATCGCGGCCCGTCCGGCCGTCGTTTGAACGCCGCATTTACCGCGATTCCGACCGTGCCCCGTTTGGAAGCGCGCGTCTACCGCGCGGCTTGCGCGTCGCGCGGCCCGGCGCCTATCTTTACAGCTATCGATGTCAAGATTTCGGCGTGGCGCGCTGCGCTGCCCTGGGCCCGCGCCACAAGGCCGCAACGGCTGCCGGGCCGGCCGACGACCAGGAGAATGACGACCATGAAGGCAGCCGCTTCCGCCACCGCAGCCGACGTGATGCCGGTGCGCCGCGACCTGCGCTTCGACCTGCCGGTCGAGCGCGCGAAGGACTGGCATGGGCTCGGCCCGCACGTGACCCACTTCTTCAACGCGCTGTCGCTGCTGTTTCCGGCCGGCGAGCGTTTTTTCATGGATTCGGTGCGCAACTATCGCGACCGGATCGACGATCCCGTGCTGAAACGGCAGGTGCTCGGCTTCATCGGCCAGGAGGCGATGCATACGCGCGAGCACGTCGAATACAACGCGCTGCTGCAGGCGAACCGCCTGCCCGCGCGCAAGCTCGACAAGCGCGTGTGGACGGTGCTCGGTTTCGTGAAGCGCACGCTGCCGCATTCGGTGCAGCTCGCGCACACGGTCGCGGCCGAGCACTACACGGCGATGCTCGCGGACTGGATCCTGCGCGACCCGACGCGTCTGGACGGCTCGGTCGAAGGCTACCGGCAGATGTGGGTGTGGCATGCGCTCGAGGAAACCGAGCACAAGGCCGTGTCCTACGACGTCTGGAATGCCGTGATGAAGCCGGGCCCGCGCCGCTACCTGATCCGCGTCGGCGTGTACCTGGCGACCACGCTGACGTTCTGGCCGACCGTATTCCTGATGCACCGGGCGCTGTCGTCGCGCGATCGCGACATCAAGCATCGCGTGCGCGGCATGCTGCGCATGATGGCGTTCCTGTACGGGCCGCGCCGCGGGCTGTTCCCGCGCATCGCGGGGGAATGGCTGAGCTTTTTCCGGCCCGGTTTCCATCCGTGGGACCATGACAACCGCCATCATCTCGCACGGGTCGACGCGCTCGTCGCCGCCTACGGCGACCATGACGGCGCGGCGGCCGGGCGTGGGCGGGCCAGCGCGCTCGCACCGCTCGCGTCGGGGCGCTGACCCAGCCCTGCGCGATGCGGTGCATGTTGCGTCCGTGCATCAGTCCCGCTTCATCTGACGATTGACCGGCGTCAGGCGGAAACGGTTGCACGTGCACGCGCCGGTCCGACCGACAGGTCGCGCCGGCGCCCGCCGCGGGCCCGATTCCGCGTGCCCGGCGTGACGTGCCGCGCCTGCGCGCCCGCGCCGGCGCGGTTTCGCGCGTTCGCTCACCGTCCGGCCTCGCTTCGCACGGGCCGCGCCACCGGGATAACACCCATCTAGCCGCGCGCCGGTGGCGTCGATATACCGATCATGAATGGATCCGCCCGGCGCGCGATTATTGCCCGGGGGGATTTTATTCGGACGGAAATGCAGCCAATATGTCGGTTCGATCGAGGTCCGTCGTACGCGGCGGCGAGCCGGCGCACGATACCAACGCCAAGCGGGGAACAACGATGGTTGCAAGGTCACCCGACGCAAACGGGGCGGCGTCCGAGATGCCGCCCGTGTCCGTTACTGCCCCCGAAGCCGGACGCAAGCTGTTCGTGATCATGCGTTCGCCGGACGAGCCGTTGCTGGCGCAACTGCGCGGCCTCGGCTGGGAGATTTCGGTCGCGAAGACGGCCGGCGCCGCGCAGAACATGACGTCCGGCGTGAGTGTCGCGGCCGGGCTGATCGATTTCACGGGCTTCACGTCGCGCGATTATCCCGCGCTGAAGGCGTGCCTGAGCCAGTCGGCGATCGGCTGGATTTCCACCGCGCAGGCCGGCATCACGATCGGCGTCGCCGTGCGCGAGCTGATCCGCAGCTACTGTTTCGATTACGTGACACTGCCGTTGCCGTACGAATGGATTTCGCACGTGCTCGGCCATGCCCGCGGGATGGCCGCGCTCGATCGCGTCGACGGCGCGGCCTACGCGGCGTCGATCGGCGAGCACGGGATGATCGGCAACTGCGAAGCGATGCAGCAGCTGTTCAGCACGATCCGCAAGGTCGCGAAAACCGATGCGAGCGTGTTCATCTCCGGCGAGTCGGGCACCGGCAAGGAGCTGACGGCACTCGCGATCCACGAGCGTTCGGTGCGCGGCAAGGGGCCGTTCGTCGCGATCAACTGCGGCGCGATCCCGCATCACCTGCTGCAGTCGGAACTGTTCGGCTACGAGCGCGGCGCATTCACCGGCGCAAACCAGCGGCGTGCGGGCCGGATCGAGTCCGCGAACGGCGGCACGCTGTTTCTCGACGAAATCGGCGACATGCCCGTCGAAAGCCAGGCGAGCCTGTTGCGCTTCCTGCAGGAAGGGAAGATCGAACGGCTCGGCGGCCAGGAGTCGATTCCCGTCGACGTGCGGATCATCTCGGCGACGCACGTGGATCTCGACAGCGCGGTCGAAGCCGGCCGCTTCCGTGCGGACCTCTATCACCGGCTCTGCGTGCTGCGCATTCACGAGCCGCCGCTGCGCGCGCGCGGCAAGGACATCGACATCCTCGCGCATTACGTGCTGCAGAAATACAAGGCCGACAGCGGCCGCAAGATCAGCGGCTTCACGTCGGCCGCGCTCGACGCGATGCGCCGCTACGAGTGGCCGGGCAACGTGCGCGAGCTGATCAATCGCGTGCGCCGCGCGATCGTGATGGCCGAGAGCCGGCTGCTGACGCCGCACGATCTCGGGCTCGAGGCGCCGGGCGAAACGGAGCCCGTGACGCTCGAACAGGCGCGTTCGCTCGCCGAGCGCACCGCGATCGAGAACGCGCTGCTGCGCAACGATCACCGGATCAACAAGGCCGCCGCCGAACTCGGCATTTCGCGCGTGACGCTGTACCGGATGATGATCGAGCACGGGCTCAACGACCACGACAACAACGGCGACAACGGCGGCAAGGACGGCTCGCCGCCTGACGACGCGGACCACCAGCGGGTCGGCTGAACGGCGGCGCGGCGACGTCCGCGGCCGCCCCGTGCGCGGGTGTCCGGCCGCATGTAAAGGGCGTGAAACGTTTCGTGCCGGCGGCCGTGCCGATAACCGCGGCAAACGCGGGTGGCAGCCTGCCGCCCTTGCCGGGAAAATTTTCCGGATCGTCCGAGCGCCTTGTCCGGCAAGGCGCTGCCGCCGCACGGCGGACGCCGCCCGCGCGCGACATGTTTCAGTTTCGTAACGTCCCGCAGGTCCTGCCCGCTCGTGCCGCGGGCTGGTCCGACGAAAGCCTTGTGCGGACGGCCTGATGCGAGGCTGGCCCGCTCCTTGCGGTAGTTCATGTGCGAGCGTCGACGACGTGGCGTCCGGCCGGTTCGGCAGCGAACCCTGCGAGGGGCCGGCAAGGACGCAGTCCGCGGGGATGATCGGCAGGACGGGCGGCATGGCCCCGTTCCGGCCGGCATGGGCCGTCGTCATCGGATCGTCGGGGCACCGGCGGCGTCCGGTTGCCGGTACAAGCAACGGATCGAATACGGGGTAGAAAAATGATGAACGATCGCCACACGCCGCGGCCGGCAGGCCGCGATCGCAGTGATTCGACCCATCGCCGGTCGACCGCGCATCTTGCTGCCGGCCGGCATGCGCCGACAGGCCATCTCTCCGCGCCCGGTGCGAGGCGGATCCGGCTGATACCCGGCCATCCGCGCCGGGCCGGCGCTTTCTCGCTCGCCAACCCGGTCCGCATGGGGATGTGCGCGCGGGCACCGGTTCCCCGGCGCCCGGTCTTCGCTTGTTGACGACGTCGAGCGCCTGCGGTCGCCAGCGCAGGCGATCCGTTTGCAACGCGAACGATCGGCGGCATCCGGTGACGCGACACGGATGATGAAACCGTCGCGGCGGCGAACGTCAGGGAGGCGTCGCCGTCCGGCGGGCAGGGGAGGGGCGGTCGGGCCGCGCGCGACGGGCATCGCACCCCGACGCGCGCGACGCCGCTTCAGCTGCCGTAGACATCGAAGTCGAAGTACTTCGATGCGAGCCGCTTGTAGGTGCCGTCCTTGACCATGTCGAGGATCGCGCGGTCGATCTTCGCTTTCAGGTCGGTGTCCTCCTTGCGCAGGCCGATGCCGGCGCCCACACCGAGCACCTTCTCGTCGACGAGTTCGGGGCCGACGAACTGGTAGCCCGCGCCGCGCGGCGACTTCAGGAACCCGATCGCGGCCTGCACCTCGTCCTGCAGCGCGGCGTCGAGGCGGCCCGACGTGAGGTCCGCGTACACGCCGTCCTGGTTCTGGTACGACACGACGTTCGCGCCTTGCTTCGCCCAGTACGCCTTCGCATAGGCTTCCTGCGTCGTCCCCTGTTCGACGCCGATCGACTTGCCCTTCAGCGATTCGGCCGTCGGCAGTAGCGGCGAGCCCTTCTTCACGACGAGCCGGGTCGGCTGGTTGTAGATCTTCGTCGTGAAGCCGATCTGCTCCGCGCGCTGCGGCGTGATCGACATCGACGACAGCACCGCGTCGAATTTCTTCGCCTTCAGCGCTGGAATCATCCCGTCGAAATCGTTTTCGAGCCACACGCACTTCGCCTTCAGCCGCGCGCAGATCTCGTTGCCGAGGTCGATGTCGAAGCCGACGAGCTTGCCGTCGGGCGCCTTCGATTCGAACGGCGCGTAGCTGGCGTCGGTGCCGAAGCGCAGCGTGGTCCAGTCCTTCGCGACGGCGGGGCCTGCCGATACCGCGAGCAGGGCGATCGAAACGGCGGCAATCAGTTTCTTCATGGTGGATCCTTGGCGTGGTCTGTCCGGTTCTGGGCGACGCGGTGGCTGCCGGCACGCACCGCGTTCCGGTGCGCTGTCCGCACGACCATTAACGCAGAAAATAAAATCTCAGTCCAGAATGGACAAAAAATATCGATCTGCCGGATCGAAGCCGACCGCGCGGGGGGCGAGCCTTGCAAAAATACGAAAATGGACTAATCTTGTTAGTAAATTCGTTTAGAGACTAACGATCATGTCACAGCCCGCCTTCGATCCGCATTCCGCCCCGCGGCAGGCTTCGGTCGCGCAGATGTCGGCGGCCGGCCTGCGTGCATTCTTCAACATCGCGCGCGACTGGGAACTGACCATCGACGAGCAGATCGTGCTGCTCGGGTCGCCCGGCCGCTCGACGTTCTTCAAGTGGAAGGCGTCGCCCGAATCGGCGCGCCTGCCGCGCGATACGCTCGAGCGGCTATCGCTGCTGCTCGGCATCTACAAGGCGTTGCAGATCCTGCTGCCGCAGCCGTCGGCCGCCGACACCTGGGTCAAGCGGCCCAACGACGCGGCGCCGTTCGGCGGCAAGCGCGCGCTCGACCGGATGCTGGCCGGCAACGTCGGCGACCTGGTCGCCGTCCGCCAGTATCTCGATGCGATGCGGGGTGGCTGGGCGTGACGATGCCGACCGAAACGCAACGCTGGCCCACGACCACCGTCGACTGGGCACCTGCCTATCGTGTGATTCCCACCCGTTTTCCGGCCATCAACCTGTTCGACCGCGTCGCGTCGGCCGACGATTTCGACGCGCTCTATGCGCTCGAATCGCTGACCAACGACCGCATCCGCCACGAAGTGGGCACGCTCGAACTCGTGCCGCCGGCGGAGCGCCGCTACGGCCAGGGCTGGGGGCCGATCATGGCCGCGTTCACGCATCTGAATCCGCAGGGCAGCCGTTTCTCCGACGGCACCTACGGCGTGTTCTACTGCGGGCGTTCGCGCCAGACGGCGATCGCCGAAACGCGCTATCACAGCGGGCTGTTCCTGGCCGCGACGAAGGAGCCGCCGATGCGTCAGCAGATGCGGCTCTACACGGTGGTCGCGCAGGGCGACGTCGCCGACGTGCGCACGTGGCCGCAGCGCAGCCCCGGATTGCTCGATCCGCTCGATTACAGCGCGGGGCAGGCGCTTGGCCGCGCGGTACGCAACGCGGGTGGCGGGGGAATCGTCTATCCGTCGGTGCGCGACCCGAGCGGCGAGTGTCTCGCGGCGTTCCGCACGACCCTGCTGCGCGACTGTCATCACGCGGCGTATCTCGAATACAACTGGAACGGCGCCGCGGTCGATGCGGTGTTCGAGCTGAACCAGGTCGGCTAGCGGCGGGCGCCGCGTGCGAACGCGTGTGCGTGCGCCCGTCATTGGCATGCACTACGGCAGCGGCAGGTCGCCCGCATGGCGTGCGCGCGCGTCGGCCTGGGTCAGCGACCACGTATCGCCCGTGCGCGGCTCGACGATCGTCAGTCGTCCCGACGGTGCGAATGCGCCGGTGTCGATGAACCATTGCGCGCCGATGCGCTGCGGCGCACGCACGGGCGTGTGGCCGGTGCAGGTCAGCGACAGCCCGGCCTGCCGGGCCGGGTCGACGAGACCCTGGACCAGGTCTCGCCCCCAGATGAGCCGTTCGCGCACGTCGTGCGAATAGCTGCCCGTATCGAGTTCGGCGTCCGGGCCGAAGAATTCCGCATGCAGCACGTTGAAGCGCGCGGGGCCGTCGCCGATCACGCGCACGAGCGGCAGCGCATCCACGCGCGCCGCATGCGCGTGCAGCCGCTCCGGCGGCAGGTCGGCGCCCCAGTCGCCGCCAATGCCGCGCCACGCATCGGGCGCCAGCTTGCCGCGCGACACGAGGCTGAGGACTTCTTCGTGATTGCCGCGCACCACGTGGCACCACGGGCGGTCGAGCAGCTCGAGCGCGGTCTCGGACGCGGGGCCGCGGTCGACGAGATCGCCGACCGAGAACAGCCGGTCGCGCGTCGCGTCGAAGCCGACGTCGTGCAGCAGCGCGCGCAGCACGTCCACGCAACCGTGCAGATCGCCGACGACGAAGTCGCGGCCGGCCGTGTTCGCGGGATGGTGGCAGAGGGAAGCAGTCATCCCGATATCTTAGGCGCTCGTGCCCATCGCAACGTCATGCAGGAATGGCGATAATCGGGGCGCTACCCGCCGGCCCGGCGCACCGGTCCGCTCGCGCCGGCCGAACCCTTTCCATCCGCTTTCGGAATCATACGATGACGTTTTATCCGCAGGTATTACGCAACCGGCCACGCATGGTTGCCGCCTTCGTCGCGGGGGTGCTGTGTGCGGTACTGCTGCCGTTTCCGCTGCGTCTGGCCGTACGCGCGCTGATCGGCTGGGATTGCGCGATCTGGCTGTATCTCGCGCTGATGTGGGGCCGCATGATCACCGCGCATCATCACAAGGTGCGCGAAGTCGCGATCCGCGAAGACGAGAGCGCGACCACCGTGCTGACCGTCGTGTGTCTCGCGACGGTCGCGAGCGTGGCCGCGATCGCGATCGAGCTCGCCACCGCGAAGAGCGTCGGCTTTCGCATCGGGCTCGGCCACTACGCGATCACGGGCGCGACGCTGTTCGGCGCATGGTTCCTGATCCCGACGATCTTCACGCTGCACTATGCGCGGCTCTATTACGGCTCGCCGTGCGGCGATCGCGCGCTGCGCTTTCCCGACACGCATCCCGAGCCCGACTACTGGGATTTCCTGTATTTCGCGTTCACGCTCGCGGTCGCGTCGCAGACCGCCGACGTGTCGCTCGCGAGCCGCTCCGCACGCCGCTCGGTGCTCGCGCAGTCGATCCTGTCGTTCTACTTCAACATGGCCGTGCTCGGGCTGTCGATCAACGTCGCGGCCGGGCTGGTGAGCTGACGCCGGTCATTCGAGCCGTTCGTGCGGACCGCCGCGCACCATCACGCACCATCACGCACTGCGCCGCACCGCGATCCACGCGCCCCAGAACAGGCTCGAAAAAAAGCGCAGCGGCGCATCGAAGCCCGCATCGTGCAGCAGCCCGAACACGGCTTCCTCGGAAGCTGGCGGATCGGCGCCCTGCAGGATCTTCGCGAGTTGCGCACGCACGGCGTCGGGCGTCGCGCCCTTCATGCGCCAGCGCTGCTGCCACGCGTCGAGCAGGCGTGGGTGATCCGCGTAACGGCGATGGTTGCCCGCGATCACGAGCGGTGCGCCGGGCTTCAGGCGGCGCGCGATCGCATCCAGCAGCGCGGCCTTTGCCGCGTCGCCGGGCACGTGATGCAGCACGCCGATCAGCGTCGCGCCGTCGAAGGCCGGCGCATCGGGCAGCGCATCGACGCCGGCTTCGATGAACTGCGTGCGTGCGGCGAAACCCGCCGCTTCGACGTTGGCACGCGCGAGCGCGAGCATCGGCGCGGACGGATCGACGGCCGTGAACTGCCAGCCCGGTTCGAGCGCGGCGGGTACGCAGATCTCCTGGCCCGTGCCGCCCGCACCCACGACGAGGATCCGCGCATCCGCCACGCCGATCGCCGACGCGAGCATGCACGCGACGAGCTCGTGGCACGCATCGTAGCCGGCGAGCGCGATGCGGGATTGTTCGGCGTATTCGTGCGCGCGTGCCGGATCGAACTTCGCGGCGCTGGCGGGGAGCGACATGGCGGATTCCTCGGGTCGGGGCGCGGACGGTGTGCCCACGCGCGTCGCAGAGCGTAAGCGCGGGGCGGCGGCCCAGCAAGGCGAGCGGTCATTCCGGTATGCGAACTACCCGACTCCGCGGGCATCGCGCGCAGCGTTGGCGGGGTCGATTCGCATTTAAAAATGTGAGGAATCGATGCGTCGCGATCGCCGAACCGGCGCATACTTTTCTTCCCCCCTGCCTGGCCGTCGCATGCCGGGCCCCGATGCGCCGCGCGTCGATCGCGCGGCCATGCCGCTCGGCACGCATGAGGAGCGCATGATGTCAGATTGTCCGCACGATCCGTATGCGCAGCACTACATTCATTGTCTGTCGTCCGGCGCCCAGCCCTGCGGCGCACTCGGCACGACGCCGCGCACGCATTTTCGCGTATGGGCGCCGGGCAGCACGCAGGTCCAGCTCGAACTCGATACCGGCATCGGCCCGACGTTCGTTCCGATGACGGCGGCTGGCCCGAACTGGTTCGAAGTCTTCGTCGAATGCGGCGCGGGCACGCGCTACCGCTACCGGCTCGACGATGTCGCGTCGATTCCCGATCCCGCCTCGCGTTCGCAGCCCGACGGGCTGAACGGCGCCAGCGAGGTCATCGATCCGCGCGCGTTCAGGTGGCGCAACACGTTCTGGCGCGGGCGCCCGTGGGAAGACATCGCGCTGTACGCGATTCGTCCGCATGCGGTGGGCGGGTTCGACGGCGTGCGCCGCCGGTTGCCGCAGCTTGCGCGCCTCGGCGTGACCGCGCTGGAGCTGGTCGCGTCGCCGCACGACAGCCTGCCGTTCGCGCCGCTTGCGACCGAGGGCGGCCCCGACGCGCTGAAGGCGCTGATCGACGATGCGCACGGCTATGGTCTCGCGGTGCTGCTGGAGCTCGATTACGCGCGCTTCGGCAGCGGCACCGACGCGCTGCGCCATTACGCGGCACCGTTCTTTCATACGCGCGACGATCCGCTGCAGGCAGCGCCGCTCGCGCTGGATCACCCGGAAGTCTGCGACTTCTTCTGCGACAACGCGCTGTACTGGATCGACGAATACCGTTGCGACGGGCTGCGGCTGCGCGAGGCCGACCGGATCGGCGCATCGTGGCTGCGCGAGATCGCCGACCGCGTGCGCGCGGCCGTGCCGGCCGACCGGCTGATCCACCTCGTGCTCGGCAGCGAGCGCCATCCGGTGCATCTGGCCGATACCCATTTCGATGCGCAGTGGAACGGGTGCGGCGAACGTGCGCTGCATCGGTTGACGGGCCGCGACACGAGCGCTCACGAAGGCATTTCGGCGCATCAGTCGATCCACACGCTGGCGCGCGCGCTGACCGCGTCCGGCACGGCGTTCCAGCCGGCCGCCTCGGGCGACGGCCCATGTGCCGAAGGGCTCGCGCTGACGTCGCTGGTGCTGTCCGACGGCGCATGGCGCGAGAGCGGGCAGGGCGACGACGAGCAAGCGCCCGGCCTCGCCGCGCTCGCGCTGTCGCTGCTCACGCCGCAGATTCCGCTGATCTTCGACGAAACCGCGCGCGATGCCGATCGTGCGCATTTCGTGCAGTCGGCGCTCGCCGTGCGCGCGAAGCTGATTGCGCCGCGGCTGTCCGATTGCCGGCCGCAGGACGCGCATACGCTGAAGGCGGACGGTGACGGCGAGGCCGACGCGCTGCTCGCGTCATGGCGGCTCGCCGACGACGAGACGCTGACCATCGCGCTGAACCTGTCGCCCGATGCGGTGCCGTTCGATGCGCCGCGCGGGCAGGTGGTGTTCGAGACGCCGGCACGCGCACGCGACCGGGTCGATGAAGGGGCGTTGCCGCCGTATTCGCTCGTCGCGTGGCTGACGGGCGACGTGAACCACTATGCGCTCACGCACGACGTGCGCCGCGTCGACGACGGCGCATGGCGCGCGATGCGGCCCGATCTGAACGCGTGACGCCGAACAGGCCGGGCGCGGTCTCGCCCGGCCGAACTTACCAGAAGCTTCGAATGCCCGCGACGCCATACGCGCCGTGGCGGCGCGCGTCGTCGAGATGCGCGCGCGTCATGCCGCCGAGCGCATAAACCGGCATCGCGGCCTGGGCGGCCAATGCCGCGAATTGCGTCCAGCCGAGCGTCGGCGCGCCGGGATGGCTGAGCGTCGGCAGCACGGGCGACAGCGTGACGAAATCCACACCTGCGCGGGCGGCCAGCGCGAGATCGTCGGCCGTATGGCAGGCAGCCGACACGCGGCGCGCGGCCGGCAGCGGCCGTTGCGCGACGGCGCGCAGCGTGGCGCCGTCGAGGTGCCAGCCCGCGCCGTCGAGTTGCATCACGCCGGCCGCATCGACCGGACCGTTGAGCATCAGCTGCACGCCGGGCGCACCGGCTGTGTTGCAGCGTGCGAGCGCATCGGCGGCCAACCGCGCGAACGCGGCCGCGTCGAACGACTTCACACGGAGCTGCACGAGCGTCTCGCCACGCGCGAGCACGGCCGACAACCGGTCGAGAAACGCCCGGCAATCGGCCGCCGACGCGGACGCCGGCTCCGGCGTGATCACGCAGCAGCGCGGCAGCGCCGAACTCATCGCGCGCGGCGGGCGGCGGCCGTCATTCGTCGGCCTCTTTCCCGATCTTCGGATAGACGCGCACCAGCACGATGCGCGGCCCGTTCATCTTCTTCACGACGACGTCGAAGCGGTCGAACGACACGCGCTGTCCTTCGGTCGGCAGGTCGTTCAACGCCTGGATCACGAGGCCGCCGACCGATTCCGCGCGCCCTTCGTCGATGTCGATGCCGAGCGCCTGCTCGAGCGACACGACGGGCAGGCTGCCCTTGCCCATCAGCGTGCCGTCGTCGAGGCGGCTCCAGTCGGCGTCGCCCTGGCGGAATTCGTCGTGGATCTGGCCGACCAGCGCGCCGAGCAGGTTGTCGAGCGTCAGGAAGCCGATCGGCTTCGCGCCCTTGTCGCCGACCAGCGCGAAGTGCGGCGCGCCCTTGCGGAAGCGGCGGAACAGCTCCAGCGCCGGCGTATCGGGCTTCACGTACTGCACCGGACGCACGTAGTCGGAGAGATCTTCGAGCGCTGCGCCCGCGTGACGCGCGAGCAGCAGGTCCTTCAGGTGAATCAGCCCGCTGACCAGTTCGCGCGATGCATCCTCGAACAGCGGATAGCGGCTGAAGCGGTGCCGCGCGACGATTTCCATGTTGTCGGGCAGCGGCAGGTCGCGGCGCAGGCCGATCATTTCATGCGCCGGCCGCATCAGGTCCGACACCGTCATCGACGAGAAATCGAGCGAATGCGCGAGCGTGTTCCACTCGTCGTTGGTGTACGTGCCGCGCGCCGGCTGGGCCGGATTGCCGGCCGCGCTGCGGCGGCTGCGCAGGATCAGCTTCAGCTCGTCGGTCGAGTAGTGCGCATCGCCGCCGTGGTCGGCCGACAACCCGGCGAGCTTCAGCACCGCGTTCGCGCTGCTGTTGAGCACCCAGATCGCCGGATACATCGCCCAGTAGAACGCGTAGAGCGGCAGCGCGACCCACAGGCCGACCTTCTCCGACTGGCGGATCGCCATCGATTTCGGCGCGAGCTCGCCGACCACGATGTGCAGGAACGAGATCAGCGAGAACGCGAACACGAGCGAGATCAGGTGCACGATGCGTTCGGACTGCACGCCGAGCAGGTCGAGCAGCGGGCCGATCAGTTGCGCGAACGCCGGTTCGCCGACCCAGCCGAGGCCGAGCGACGCGAGCGTGATGCCGAGCTGGCACGCGGACAGATACGCGTCGAGCCGGCCGTGCACGACGGCGAGGATGCGCCCGCGCAGGCCGTGCTTGCGGGCGAGTGTCTTGACGCGCGTCGCGCGCAGTTTGACGAGGCCGAATTCGGCTGCGACGAAAAACCCGTTCAGGGCCACCAGGAACAACGCGCCGATGAGCGCGAAGATCTGTAACAAAGAATCGCTCCAGTCATGACAGGCCCATCAGTATATGGGTCAGAAAGGAAAGTGTAATGTCTGTCGGGCGACCGATTGCTTACACCGGCGCCTCGCAGGGGACGGAGAGCGAGAGGGTGACGGCGGCGCCGTCGTCGAACGGGTCGTGCGTGAACGTGCCGCCGTGCGCGAGCGCGACACGCTGGCACAGCGCGAGCGTCCAGGCGACGCGCTTCGCATCGTGCGGGCGCAGCAGCTCGCGGCGGCCGAACGATTCGAACGCGTGCGGCAGCGCGGGATCGGCGAGGGCGTTTGCACTGACGCCGCAGGTGGCGCGCGCGACGCACTGCGTGCCGTCGCGCGTGCACGCGAACGTCACGCGGCTGCCGGCGGCGCTGGCTTCGACGGCCGTCGTCAGCATCGTCCAGAGTGCCTGCGCGATGCGTTCGCGATCGGCGGTGAGCGAAGGTTCGCCGTCAGGCAGCGTGGCGTCGACGCTCACCTGACGCGCGTCGGCGAGCGCGAAACGCGTCAGCACGAGCGTGTCGTCGAGCAGCGGACGCAGCGCGAACGATTGCGGCGCGATGGCGAGATTGCGCGTTTCCGCGCGCGGCGCGTCGAGCACGTCATCGATCAGCGCGACTTGCTGATCGATCCCCGTGCGGATGCCCGCGAGCGCACGCTGCAGGTTCGGGTTGGCGCTGGCGAGCTGGTGCTCGAGCACATACGCCCAGCTGTGCATGGCATTCAGCGGGCTGCGCAGGTCGTGCGACGCGGTGGAAAGTGCCTGGTCGCGCAGGAACAGCGCCGCCTGGGCGGCATAGTGCATGGCGCGTTCGCGCAGCAGGTCGGCGGCGGGATCGACGGGAATGGACATTACGGAGCTGGCCCGTTGGAAGCAGTTGGCATGAAAGACACGCGAACCAACATTATAGGGACGGCGTGCGTCACGCCGGCAGCGCGTCCTCGTCCTTTTTCCGCGCGTCGCCGCTCGGCAGCAACTGGCAGGCCAGCAGGCCGGCGAGCATCAGCGCGCAGCCGATCAGCGCGCGCAGCGTCAGCGTTTCGCCGAGCGCGGCCCAGCCGGCGATGGCCGCGAACACCCCTTCCATGCTGAAGATCACGGCCGCGTGCGCGGGCGCCGCATCGCGCTGCGCGACGACCTGCAGCGTATAGCCGACCCCGACCGACAGCAAGCCGCCGTACAGCAGCGTCGGCAGCGCGCTTTGCAGCATCGCGACGCTGACCGGCTCGATCACGAGGCCGGCCGCGACGCACAGCGCGCCGCACGTGACGAACTGCAGGAACGCGAGCACGAGCGGATCGTGCCGCTTCGCGAAATGGCCGACGGCCATCACGTGTGCGGCGATGATCACGGCGCCCGCGAGCTGGAACCAGTCGCCGTAGAGCACCGAGAAATGCTCGTCGATGCTGAGGAAATACAGGCCGATCGCCGCGAGCAGCGCGCCGAACCAGGTGCCGGCGCCGATCCGGTGGCGCGCGAACACGCCCATCAGCGGCACGATCACGACATACAGCGAGCTGATGAAGCCCGCGTTCGCGACCCGTGTGTACTGCAGGCCGAACTGCTGCAGCGAGATCGACACGGCGAGCAGCCCGCCGAGCGCGAGGCCCGGCGCCAGCAGCGCGGGCGCGCGGCGGATCGCCGCGAATTGCGCGCGCGAGCGTGCGTTGAACGCCAGCAGCGGGATCAGCACGAGTCCGCCGAGCAGGAAGCGCAGCCCCGTAAACAGGAACGGCCCGATCACGTCGAGGCTCAAGCGTTGCGCGACGAATGCCGAGCCCCAGATCGCGGCGGCGGCGAGCATCAGCAGGTTGGCGCGGAGGTGCTTGCGGGTGTCAGGCTTCATCGGAATTCTTCGGAGGATTGCGGGCGGCGAAGCCGCTTAGTTTACGCCGAGATTGCAAGGCTGTCGGCAAACCTTCGAAGTGCGGCTGCCGCGCGGGCGTCGCGGACGCGCGAGACCAGCACGACCTGCGAATGCGGCAGCGGCGGCAAGCCGAATTTCGCGCCGACGTCGACCAGCGTGCGCGGCGCGACGCGCCGGGCCAGCGGACACACCGCGAGCCCCGCGGCGGCGGCGGCCGCGACCGCCGCGACGCCCCCGCCCGTAAAGCGCTCGCGCCACGGCCGCCCCGCGTGCTCGAGCGCGCGCAGCGCGGCGGCCCGCACGCCGCACGGCCCGGCCAGCACCGCGAGCGGCAGCGGCTCGCCCGCGCGCGGTGCCCAGTCGGGCGCGGCGAGCCACGCGAGCGGTTCGGTAAACAGCAGCGCGCCATCGTCGCGCGGGGGATCCTCGCCGGGCTCGTGCCGCACGATCGCCGCGTCGAGCCGCCGTTCGTCGTATTGCGCGAGCAGGTTCGACGACATCCCCAGGTGCATCTCCAGCGACAGCCCCGGATCCTGCCGGTGCAGGCTCGTCAGCACGGCCGGCAGGTCGGGCACGGCGACGTGCTCGCTGACGCCGAGCGACAGCCGGTGCGTGCCGGCCGAAATTGCGCCGAGCGCGTGGTCGTGCGCGTCGAGCAGCGCGCGGGCAGCCGGCAGGAAATTTTCGCCGTCTGCCGCCAGCTTGACGACGCGCGGCGTGCGCGCGAGCAGCGGCTTGCCGAGGTGCGCTTCGAGCCGCTTCAGCTTCAGGCTGACGGCCGATTGCGTGGTGCCGAGCGCGTCGGCGGCGCGCGTGAAGCTCGCGAGATCGGCGACCAGCACGAACGCGCGCACCGCATCGAGGTCGAGGACTTTCATTTCAAATGTAAATGAATGAAATATTGATCGATGACTGTTAATTATAGTTATGCGCGCCTAACCTGACGTGGCGTTTCCGCTTTTCAACGTCACCGAAAGGAGCAGGACCATGCCATTCACCCGTATCGCAGTGCGCGAAGGCAAACCGGCCGCCTACCGTGGGGCGCTCGTCGACGGTGTGCATCGCGCGCTGATGCACACTTTCAACGTGCCGGAGGACGACATCTTCATGGTCGTGACCGAGCACACGGCCGAGAACTTCGTGTTCGGCCGCCACTACCTCGACATCGAACGCAGTGACGATCTCGTGATGATCCAGATCACCGCGAACAACACGCGCACGCTCGAGCAAAAGCAGGCGCTGTACCGGACCATCGCCGAGAACCTCGCGCGGCAGCCCGGCGTGCGGCCGCAGGACGTCTTCATCAGTCTCGTCGAGGTGCTGAAGGAGGACTGGTCGTTCGGCAACGGCATCGCGCAATACGTCGTCTGACGCGTCGTCCGATCCGTCGTTTGATCCGCGACAGCGCGGCGGGGCCGGATCGACGCCCGTGCGCTGATACGCCGTGTACTATGGAAGCTGCTTCACGGTCGACGCCGGCACGGAGGATGTGCCGGCGATTCTTCATGTGCAGGAGCCGCCATGTCGCGTGTGCTGGAAATCGTGTTGTGTCTGTCGCTCGAAGGCTGGCCGGTCAAGACGGGGAGCCGGGCCCGTGGCGAGCAGCGCAACTTCGGCGCCGAACTCGTCCGTGCGTGGCGAATCTGTCCGCAGGTGCGGATGCGGCGCGGCCAGGAGCGCGTGACGATCGAGCCGTGCCAGGTCGAGGAGGCCGAGCCGAGCCCCGGCGAATGCTGGTGGACGTGGATCGAATCGAACGCGCACGGGCGACATGTCGTTGCGTCCCGCACGAAGACATTGACACCCGGCGTCGTGGCGCGCGAGCTGTTCGATGCCGAGCATGCGGGCATCGTCGTGGCCACCCCGGCAGCCGCGCCGCTTGCCGATGCGGAATCGGCAGAGGCGGCGGGCGACGGCGATCGCGCGGCACCCGGCTCCGTCGACGAAGCCGCGGTTGCCGCGTCGTCCGGGCCGGCGCCGCTGCGGCTCGTCAGCGAGCGGCGGCGCGGACGATGGGCGGACGACAGCGGCGTGGTGGTCGAGATGACGCTCGACGACATCATTCTGCATGGCGGCACCGAACCACCGCGCCGCCAGGTCGAGCTGCGCCTCGCGGCGCCCGACTGGGAAACCGTCGACGCCCGCACGGCCGCATTGCACGCGCTGTTTGCCGCCGCGCGCGAACTGAGCGGCGCATGGCCCGCATTCGTGCAACTGACCAGCGTGATCGATCGCGCGTGCGCGGGCGAGCCTGCCGTGGCCGCGCCCGTCAAGGCGCAGCTCGTCGATCTCGCCGGCATCCGCACGCAGCGGGGCGCGTTGTTCGCGCTGTCCGGCGACATCGCCGCGCAATGGCTCGGCAACGAGCGCGGCGTGCTCGATCGCGACGATCCCGAATTCGTGCACCAGATGCGTGTCGCGCTGCGTCGGCTGCGTACGCTGATGCGCTTCTTTCCGCGCTTCGCGGACGATCAATGGCAGGACACGTTCGGCGCCGACCTGCGCTGGGTTGCCGCGCTGCTCGGCACGGTGCGCGATTGGGACGTGTTCTCGACCGAAAGCCTGCCCGCGCTGATCGCGGCCGACGGCGGAAGCGCCGACTGGAACGGCACGCTCGACGCGGCGCGCGCACAGGCGCTGGCAGCGCGCGTCGAATTGCGCCAGGCGCTCCATTCGGCGCGCTATGCGCGGCTCACGCTCGGCTGGCTCGAATGGCTCGCCACCCTCGCGCTGCCGCCGGACACCGACGACGATGCGCCGTCGCTGCGACGTCACGCGACCAAGCGTGTGCGGCGGCTGTTCGGTCATCTCTATGCCTCGCCGTCGCTCACGTCGCTCGATACGGCCGCACGTCACCGGGTGCGGATCGACGCGAAGCGGCTGCGCTACGCGCTCGAATTCTTCGCGTCGCTTGCGTCGCGCCGCACCCGCACTGAAACGGTCAAGACGCTCGCGCGCGTGCAGAGCGTGCTCGGCGAGGCGAACGACACGATGGTCGCGCTGCATCATCTCGAGCAACTGGCGGCGCCCGCGTACCAGCTCGGTTTCGTGCGCGGCTACGGTGCCGCGCTCGAGCAACGCGCGGCGCGCGACGCCGAGGCGCTGCTCGCGAGCCTGCGTCCGCCGAGGCTCGACGGCAAGCCGCGTTGAGCGGCGCGCTCACTATAATGGCTGCCCGTTTTCTTCAGACAGACCGATGAGCGACGCGTCGCCTCCTTCCTCTTCCGCCGGATCGCTCGAACTGGGCGGCGAACTGTGGCTGCGCGCGGGCGAGCAGACGCTCGGCGGCGCCACCCGCATCGCGCTGCTCGCGGCGATCGGCGACACCGGTTCGATCACGCGTGCGGCGAAGGCCGTCGGCCTCAGCTACAAGGCCGCGTGGGATGCGATCGATACGATGAACAACCTGGCCGGCGAGCCGCTCGTCACGCGTTCGACCGGCGGCAAGGGGGGCGGCGGCACGACGCTGACGCCGCGCGCGACGTCGCTGATCGCCGCGTTCCGCACGATCGAGCGCGAGCATCGCCGCTTCATCGAGGCCGCGAGCGCGGCGGTGTCCGGCTTCGACGTCGACTGGGCACTGATCGGCCGGATCGGGATGAAGACGAGTGCGCGCAACCAGCTGTTCGGCAAGGTCGAGTCGATCGTGCGCGGCACGGTGAACGACGAGGTGACGCTCGTGCTGCCCGGCGGGCAAGCGATCGTCGCGGTGCTCACGCACGAAAGCGCCGACGCGCTCGGATTGCAGCCGGGCGCGCACGCGTGCGCGCTCGTGAAGGCATCGTGGGTCGTGCTGGCGGTCGACGATCACGGCGAAGCCGGCGCGGCGTTGAAGGTGTCCGCGCGCAACCAGTTGCACGGGACGGTCGCAACCGTCGCCGCAGGCGCGGTGAACAGCGAGGTGACGCTGGCGCTCGACGGCGGCGGCACGCTCACGGCCGTCGTCACCAACGGCAGTGTCGGCGCGCTGCAGCTCGACGCCGGCCGGCGCGCGATTGCGCTGTTCAAGGCATCGAGCGTGATTCTCGCGGTGACGGGCTGAAACGCGCGCGACGGCGGCGGCGCGAGGTTTTGGTAGACGCCTGCGGGCAGGCGACGCGAAACCGGCGCCGCCCGCACCTGCATGAGGCGCAGGCTTCGATCCCGCTTTCGGCTGGTACGGCGTGTGCCGCCAGTGCGGCTTCTCTCAGGCTCCAACATGGCCGCCAGGGCCACGGCCTTCGCGCTCAGGCAACGCGCGTCGGCCACTCGGCGTGCGGTGTTGCGGCCTGCACGCGTCCTTCGCTCAATTGCACGACCTGGTCACCGAACGCGGCGACGTCGTCGGGGTCGTGCGAGATGAGTACCATCGGGATGTCGAGCCGCGCCTGCAGTTCGGCGAGCTCGTGACGCATGCGCTGGCGCATCGCGCCGTCGAGTGCCGCGAACGGCTCGTCGAGCAGCAGGATGTGCGGCTGCGCGACCAGCGCGCGCGCCAGTGCGACGCGCTGCTTCTGGCCGCCCGACAGCTGCGACGGGAATTGCCCGGCGAGCGTGTCGAGTTCGAATGCCTGCAGCCAGTACGCGACTTCCGGCGGCACCGTCTTCGCACGCGGGTTGCGCAGGCCGGACGTAAGCCCGAATGCGATGTTCTGGCGTACGTTCAGGTGTGGAAACAGCGCATAGTCCTGGAACAGGTACGCGACGTGGCGTGCGCGAGTCGGCACGTCGATGCCGCGCGCGGCGTCGAACAGCGGTTCGCCGTTCAGCGTGATCGTGCCTTCGTCGGGCGACAGCAAGCCGGCGATCGCCTGCAGCGTCATGCTCTTGCCCGCGCCGGACGGCCCGAACAACACGACGCGCTGCGTGTTCGCCGTGAACGACACGTCGAGCGTGAAGCGGCGCTCGGCGTTCGCGTAGGTCTTGCGGATGTCGACGGCGACGCTCATGCGTGCCTCCGTCGTGCCGCGTCGCACGCACGGGCCCCCGCTTGCGCGGCGGCAACGCGCGTCGCCCCGACCGGCGCGACGCAACGATACGGATGCGGCGCGCGCGTCATGTCAGCTGACTCCGCCCGGCGCGCGACGGTACGAGCCAGCCGGTCGCGAGCAGCACGAGCACGCAGGTGATCGACGTCACCAGCACGAGGAAGTTGGCCGTGCTGTCGTCGCCGGCCTGCACCGCGGCATAGATCGCGACCGACAGCGTCTGCGTGCGGCCGGGCAGGTTGCCGGCGATCATCAGCGTCGCGCCGAATTCGCCGAGCGCACGCGCGAAGGCCAGCAACGCGCCGGCCAGGATGCCGCGCGTCGCGAGCGGCAGCGTCACGCGGAAGAACACCGCGGCTTCGCCGAGGCCGAGCGTGCGAGCCGCGCGTTCGAGATGCGGGTCGACGCTTTCGAACGCGGTGCGCGCCGATTTCAGGATCAGCGGGAACGCGACCACCATCGACGCGATCACCGCGCCCTGCCACGTGAACACGAGTTCGATGCCGAGCGTGTCGAGCCACGCGCCGAACACGCCGCGCCGGCCGAGCAGCACGAGCAGGTAATAGCCGAGCACCGTCGGCGGCAGCACGAGCGGCAGCGTCAGCAGCGAATCGACCACGTCGCGCAGCGGCGAGCGCCAGCGCGCGAGCACGAAGGCGGCGGCGACGCCGAGCACGATGTCGAGCGCGGTTGCCCAGCCGGCAACCTTCAGCGACAGCAGCAGCGGTACCCAGGCGTCCTGCATCATGCCGCGCTCACTTGCCCGCGGGCTTGAAGCCGAACGTCGCCAGCACGGCCTGGCCCTGCGGCGACGCGACGAAGTCGATGAACGACTGCGCCTGCGCGGCGTGGCGGCTGTCCTTGACCACCGCGATCGGATAGGTGATGGCCGTTTGCGTCGGCACGGTCAGGGCGACCTTCACGCGGCCCGGCATGATCGCCGCGTCGGTGCCGAACACGAACCCCGCGTCGACTTCGCCGCGGGCGACGTAATCGAGGCTCTGGCGCACGTTGGCGGCCAGCACGCCCTTCGCGCTGACGGCGTCCCACACGCCTGCCGCGCGCAGCGCGCCTTCGGTGTAGCGGCCGACCGGGACCGACGCGGGGTCGCCATAGGCGATGCGCTTCATGCCCGGCGCCGTCAGGTCGTTCAGCGACGTCGGCGCGGCCGCGTGGCTGTCCGCCGGCACGATCAGCACGAGCGAGTTCGCCGCGAAATCGCGCCGCGTGCCGGGCACGATGACCTTTTCGGTGACCGCGCGGTCCATCGCCTTCTGGTCGGCCGATGCGAACACGTCGGCGGGTGCGCCCTTCGCGATCTGCTGCATCAGCACGTCCGACGCGCCGAAGTTGAATAGCACCTTGGTGTCCGGATGCTGCTTCTGATACGCATCGCCGACGGCCTTGAACGCATTCGTCAGGCTTGCAGCCGCCGACACGACCAGTTCGTCGGCGGCGGCAGCCGGCGCGCTGAACACGACCCCCGCGGCCAGCGTGGCGAGCGGCAGCAGGCGGAGCAGGGTGCGGCGAAGCGGACGAACGGTTGAGCGCATGGTCGGGTGGTTTGTCTGGTTGAAAACCGTAATCGTAATATAGCGTGGGTTATAACGCTTGACATACCGCACATGCGCCGGCGCGCATGAAACCTTCAGGCTTGAAAGCAGGCGGGAAGGTCGGGCGGGCGCCGCGTCACGCGTGCAGCGGCAGCGACGCCCCGGTGCGATGCAGCGGCGACGGCTGCGACGCCGGCCGGTAGTTCGGATTGGCTTTCCAGCGCGCGCGGACGAACGGTCGCGCATGCCCCGACAGCTCCAGCGCGACCTTGGTGACCCAGCGGTGCGACGGCACCGTGATGCCGTGCAGCGCAACGGTGACAAGCGCGAGGCTCGCGACGACCGCCGGTACCGACCAGCGGTGCGGCACCGCGTGCCACGAGCCGGCGATGAACGCCAGCGCGGCGATCGCGCCGACGATGCAGCCGGTGATCGATTCGGACGGCGAATGCGCGTCGAGCGCGACGCGCGACACGCCGACCGCGATGCCGGCCGCGAGCCCGAGCGCGATGCCGGCGATCCGCGCCGGGGTGCGCGTGCGGATCAGCGCGAGGAAGATCGCGACCGGGTAGACCGACGTCGACAGCATCGCGTGACCGCTGAATCCCGTGAAGTCCCACGCGCGGATGCCGATGCCCCAGCCGAGGAACGCGATCTTCGTCAGCGCGACGACCCCGATCGCGACCGCGAGCACGCCGAGCCAGGCGGCCGAGCGCTGCCACGAGTAGCCGAGCGCCAGCCACACGGCGATCGTGATCGCGAGCGGCAAGGTCAGGCCGGCGCCACCGAACGCGGTGATCGTGATCCACAGGTGAGAGGACAGGTCGAACATCGGGAAGGGAACGAGCAGAGGCAGGACGAATGCTTAAATCAACGCGCGAGCCGGAAAGAACGACTACAACGGATACAAGCGGCCAAACCCCAGTATAGCGCCGCGTCTGATCGAGGCCCGTTTTTTGCACTGCGGGAACGCGCCGCATGCAGGAAAAATCCCGGAAACAGTGCTATGGTGCATTGCACAAACCTGAACGATGCACGTTGTGTCGTGTCCCCATTTTTCCTGACTGCGAGCCCGATCGATGACCAAAAGTCTGACCAAGGTATGGCTGGGCGGCATGAAACGCATGCTGTCTCCGGCCGCCAAACGTGCGACGCGCGATGCGCAGCGGATCGCGCGCGAGACGCTCGAGGCCGCGGCGGCGCCCGCCGTAGCCGATCTGTCCCCGCCGCGCGAATCGCGCGTGCGGCCGCGCGCGGCTGCATGGGCGGCCGGCGAGTGGACGCGCGGCGAGCATCCGATGGCGCCCGCGCTCGGCCGCCTCGTCCAGCAGCTCGCCTATGGTCTTTACGTTCCGCCTGGCCGCTGGCGCGGCGCGATCCCGCTCGTCGTGATGCTGCACGGCTGTCAGCAATCGGTCGACGAGTTCGCGCAGGGCACCCGGATGAACCTGCTGGCCGACAAGCACGGCTTTGCGGTGCTGTACCCGGAGCAGTCGCTGCGCGCACACGCGCACGGCTGCTGGCACTGGTATGAAGATACCGACCGCGCGGGCCGCGGCGAAGCGGATGCCGTCGCGTCGCTCGTCGATACGCTCGTCGACGAGCACGGCTTCGACGCGTCGCGCGTCTACGTCGCCGGGTTGTCGGCCGGCGCGGGCCTCGCGACGCTTCTGGCGCTGCATCATCCGGACCGCTTCGCCGCGGTTGCGCTGCACTCGGGGCCCGCGCTCGGCGAAGCGAACTCCGGGATCAGCGCGATGGACGTGATGCGGCGCGGGCTGCGGCAGAACCCGGCGGCCAACGTCGATGCGCTGGTCGACGCCGGTGCGTATCCGGGCATGCCCGCGCTGATCGTGCAGGGTGACGGCGACCATGTCGTCGCGCCGAAGAACGCCGACCAGCTGACGGTGCAGTTCATGCGCCTGAACGGGCTCGCGGACAGCCGCGGCGCATTGCGCGGCGGCGAGCGCGTGGAGACGCGCGAGGCCGGCGCGCAGATCACCGACGTGCGCCGCGACGGCGAGCCGGTCGTGCGACTTTGCCATGTGAAAGGGCTCGATCATGCATGGTCGGGCGGCGACGAAGCCGTGCCGTTTCATGCGGCCGTCGGCCCCGATGCAAGCGCCATGATCTGGTCTTTTTTCGAACACAATCGCAGGACTGTGGCGGCCGAACGACGCACCGTCTGATCGACGCTGGCCAAGTCCTAGGGTTTTCCCTATAATGCGGGAAAACCCTAGTCAAAGAACCTTTGGATTGCGAGATCGAACATGTACCTGCTGAGCCACCTCTTCCTGATGCTGACCAAGAACGCTGAAAAGGCCGCGAAAGAGCGCGCCGACGCGTACCTGTCCGAAGCGACCGACATCTACGATCTCGAATTCCGTATGCGCAAGATCGATCGCGAAGCAGCGATGAACCGTCCGTTCTCGATCGGCTCGCGTTAAGCAGCATTGCGCGGGCCGGCGCATCGGCCGGTCCGGCGCATCATGCAAAAGGGCGTGTGCGGCAAGTAGCCGCACACGCCCTTTTTGCATTCGGTTCCGCGAGTCGCCTTAGACGACCGTCAGGCGCACCGGCACGTTGTTGCGCGTCGCGTTCGAGTACGGGCACACATGGTGCGCCTTGTCGACCAACGCCTGTGCATCGGCCTTGTCGAGCCCCGGCAGCGACACGCGCAGTTCGATGTCGAGCCCGAAGCCGCCTGCGTCGTTCGGGCCGATGCCCACTTCCGCGGTGACCTGCGTGTCGGCCGGCAGCGTCTGCTTGTTCTGGCCGGCCACGAATTTCATCGCGCTCAGGAAACAGGCCGAGTACCCTGCGGCAAACAGCTGCTCAGGGTTCGTGCCTTCCGCACCCGTGCCGCCGAGCTCGCGCGGCGCGGCAAGCTTCACTTCCAGCTTGTGGTCGGCGGATACCGCGCGGCCGTCGCGGCCGCCTGTGCTCGTGGCGCTGGTCTTGTACAGAATGTTCATCGTGCAGCTCCTGTCGGAAGAATGGGAGGAAAGCGGTCCGGTCGGACGAGGCGTCGCCGGCCACGACAAAAATATAGAACACAAATGATTTGTGTGCAAATGAAATTTGGAAAAAAAGCCCGGCGGTGCCGGGCCCGTTCGCGTCGACGAGGTCGTCAGTCTTCGTTGGCCGCCGACAGCGCGTGGTGTAACTGCTGGAGATCCGCGCGCAGCCGGACCAGAAACTCGGGCGTTTGTTGCATCGCGCAAAAGAGATCGGCGGGCACCGAGCGCGCCTTGTCCTTCAGCGCGCGGCCTTCCGCCGTCAAGCGCACGTTCACGACTCGCTCGTCGGTCGCGCTGCGCGCGCGCGCGACGTAGCCGAGCGCCTCGAGCCGCTTCAGCAGCGGCGTGACGGTGGCCGGATCGAGGTCGAGCCGCGCGGCGATGTCCTTTACCGCGATGTCGTCGCGTTCCCACAGCACGAGCATCGCCAGATATTGGGGATAGGTCAGCGACAGCTTGTCGAGCAACGGCTTGTACGCCTTCGTCATCGCATGCGAAGTCGAGTAGAGCGCGAAGCACAGTTGCGCGTCGAGCGTCTGGGGCAGCGGGGGCAGGCGGTCCATGATTCGGGCGGCGCGGCGGACGCGCTAATGATTTGCACGCAAATTATTTTGCGCGCAAAAGATTCGATTGAACAGGGTGCGGCGCGGATTGGGCGGGAGCGGCCATCCGCAAGGGGCGCCGAATGGGCCGGCCGGCGCGCGCGCACCGGCCGAGCGGGCCTCAGCGGCCCGACGTGGGCGTCGCGGTGCCCGGTTCCTGCACGCCGAAGCAGCCGCGATAGGTTGCGTAGAACGAGCAGTACATCATCGTGACGATGATGATCGTCACCGGCATCATGATCGTCAGCACATAGGCGCCGGCGCCGAGCGCCTGCAGCAGCAGCGACAGGCCGAACGACGCGCCGAGTGCGACGCCGAACCACAGTAGCCCGTACACGACGAACGCGCCGCGATTGCGCCAGCAGCTGACGACGCTGAAAAACAGTGCCTTCGCGGGCGGAATGTCATGCCACGCGGTGAGCACCGGGGCGAACCAGAACAGCATCGCGACCGGCGCGTAGAGCAGCGTCGCGAGCAGCAGCGCACCGAGCGTGCCCTGCGCGGCAAGGGTTTCCGGCGTCGCGTTGGTGTCGCCCGTCGTGCCCAGCATCATGTGGAGCAGCCCGCCGCCGTCGACGATCGACGACGCGGCGAACACCAGCACCATCAGCGCGACATAGACCACGCCGAGCACGAGCAGCCGCTGCCGCGTTGCGGAACCATACGAGCGGAAGCCGTCGATGAGGATCGTCGGCATCACCGGCTTGCCGGCCACCGTGTCGCGGCACGCGGCCATGAAGCCGACCGCGATGCCGGGGATGAACAGCAGCGGCAGCGCCGCGCCGATCACCGGCACCATCGACACCAGCGTGATGGCCAGCAGGTACGTGAAAAACAGCGTGATGAACGCGAGCGGGTTCCGGCGGAACAGCCAGATGCCTTGTCGGAACCAGACATAGCCCGCTTTCGCGGGTACTTCGATCAGTTGCATGCGGTATGAGTCTCGGGAAGCGCGGGCGTGTGGGCGATACGTTCACGCAGGATCCGTTCGAAATGACCGGGGTCGTGCGGCTTGAGCATTTCGGCCGCGCGCGGCAGGTAGAAGTCGTACAGGCGCGACACCCAGAAGCGGTACGCGCCCGCGCGCAGCATGTCGCTCCAGTGGCTACGTTCCTCGGCCGTGAACGGCCGGACCGTCTGGTACGCGCGCACCAGCGCGTCCGCGCGGGCGACGTCGAGCACGCCCGTCGCGAGATCGACGCACCAGTCGTTGACGGTCACCGCGACGTCGAACAGCCACTTGTCGCAGCCGGCGAAATAAAAATCGAAGAAGCCGCCGAGCCGGACGTCATGGCCGGTGCCCGGCGCCGCGTGCGCGAACAGCACGTTGTCGCGGAACAGGTCGCAATGGCACGGGCCGCTCGGCAGCGCAGCGTAGTCGCCGGATGCGAAGAACGCGGCCTGGTGCGCGAGTTCGCCCTCAAGCAGCGTGCGCTGCGCGTCGGTGATGAACGGGACGATCGCCGGCACGTTCTCCTGCCACCACGGCAGGCTGCGCAGGTTCGGCTGGTGGCGCGCATAGTCGCGCCCCGCGAGGTGCAGGCGCGCGAGCATCTGCCCGACCTCGATGCAGTGTTCGACCCCCGGCGCGAGTTCGGCCGCGCCGTCGAGCTTCGTGACGATCGCCGCCGGCTTGCCGTGCAGCTCGCCGAACAGCGCACCGTCGTCGCGCGGGATCGGATCCGGCACCGGCACGCCGTGGCTCGCCAGGTGGCGCATCAGATCCAGGTAGAACGGCAGTTGTTCAGCGGTCAGCTTTTCGAAGATCGTCAGGACGTATTCGCCGCGCGTCGTCGTCAGGAAGAAGTTGCTGTTTTCGATACCGGACGGAATGCCGCGGAACGCCAGCACGTCGCCCAGTTCGTAGTGGCGCATCCATTGCGCGAGATCGGAGTCGGAAACAGCGGTGAAAACGGCCATGCGAGATGCGTCTGGTCAGTTGTCGGCACGCGCGCGGCGTGCGGCGCGACAGGAGGTGAAGGGGAAGCCGGCGCGCCGCGTCGGGATCGAGGCGGCGCGGCAAGCAATCAGTAGCGCAGGTTGACCGACGGCAGGCGCGTGATCGGGACGCCCGCGTCGTGCGGCTTCGGCGACGTGTCGAGCGTCGAGCTCATCTGATAGCGCGTGCCGAAGTTCGACTTCACGTCGATCTCGACCGGTTTGCCGCGATCGCGATACTCGGTGACCTCGGTGCCGTTCTTGCTCTTTTCGTGGAAGCTCGGCGTGCGGCGAATGTCGGCGAAGTCGACTTTCGACGAGACTTCGGCGCCCGGCCGGTTGATCTTGCGGAGATCGGGCAGGCCGGCGGCTTCGTTGGCCTCGGCCCGGGCCTGTGCGTCGGCGTCAGGCGTGCTGCCGGCGGCGTAAGCGGCGCCGGCAGCGGCAAACGTGCCAGCAAACGCGGCGGCAGCGGCGACGAGAATGAGCGGCTTCATGATGAGTCTCCAGTGAACCTACCGATTTTAGCAAATACTGCGCGCGGCCCGGCCCTCGCGTGCAAGCGGCATGCAAGCGGGGGCCACGAGCGTGACCGGGTTCCGTGGTAATGTCGTTCGATCACACGAGGTGTTGAAAATGAAGAACGATTTGAGCCGCCGGCATCGGGTGCTGACGCCCGAGAGCCCGGCCGTCGAAGCATTCGACGATTCCGTTGCCGCCGTCGCGCGACTGTCGGCCATCTACGACACGAATACGGGCTTTCTGCGCGATGCCTTCGCGCGTTATCGCCGCCATGAACCGATCACCGAGCACGTGCGTGCGTGCTATCCGTTCGTGCGAATCCGCACCGACGTCAACACGCACGTCGATTCGCGCCGCTCGTACGGCTTCGTCGCGGGCCCCGGCGTGTTCGAGACGACGGTTACGCGTCCCGACCTGTTTGCGAACTACTACCGCGAGCAGTTGCGCCTGTTGTCGAAGAACCATCACGTGAAGATCGAGGTCGGCGTGTCGTCGCAGCCGATTCCGATTCACTTCGCGTTTCCGGAAGGCATCCATCTCGAAGGCGAGCTCGACCGCGATCGCCTGCTCGCGATGCGCGACATCTTCGACACGCCGGATCTGTCGTACCTCGACGACCGCATCGTCAACGGCACGTTCGAGCCGGAGCATGGCGAGCCGCATCCGCTCGCGCTGTTTACCGCCGCGCGCGTCGACTTCTCGCTGCACCGGCTGCGTCACTACACGGCGACGTCGCCCACGCACTTCCAGAACTACGTGCTCTACACGAACTACCAGTTCTACATCGACGAATTCGTGAAGCTCGGCCGCACGCTGATGACGGAAAGCACCGATCCCGAAGTGCGTGCGTACCGCAGCCAGTACAGCGCGTTCGTCGAGCCGGGCGATGTCGTCACGTACAACGCGAACCTCGGCAGCGAGGCGGCCGAAGGCGCCGCGCCGCCGCGGCTGCCGCAGATGCCCGCGTATCACCTGAAGCGCGCGGACGGCAGCGGGATCACGATGGTCAACATCGGCGTCGGTCCGTCGAATGCGAAGACGATCACCGACCACATCGCGGTGCTGCGTCCGCATGCGTGGGTGATGCTCGGTCACTGCGCGGGCCTGCGCAACACGCAGCGTCTCGGCGACTACGTGCTGGCACACGGTTACGTGCGCGAGGATCACGTGCTCGACGCCGACCTGCCGCTGTGGGTGCCGATCCCGGCGCTCGCCGAAGTGCAGCTCGCGCTCGAGCGCGGCGTGGCCGAGGTCACCCGGCTGGAAGGCGCCGAACTGAAGCGCGTGATGCGCACGGGAACGGTCGCGAGCGTCGACAACCGCAACTGGGAGCTGCGCGATCATCGCGAGCCGGTGCAGCGTCTGTCGCAAAGCCGTGCGATCGCGCTCGACATGGAAAGCGCGACGATCGCCGCGAACGGGTTCCGCTTCCGCGTGCCGTACGGCACGCTGCTGTGCGTATCGGATAAACCCCTGCACGGCGAGCTGAAGCTGCCGGGCATGGCCGACACGTTCTATCGCGGGCAGGTCGACCAGCATCTGCAGATCGGCGTGAAGGCGATGGAGATCCTGCGCACGAACGGGCTCGACAAGCTGCATAGCCGCAAGCTGCGCAGCTTCGCGGAAGTGGCGTTTCAGTAACGCGGCAACGCAACCGCGTCCCCAACGACAAAGGCCGCACGCGAACCTTCGTTCGCATGCGGCCTTCGTTTTTCTGCTGCAGCACGAGGGCCTGGCGGCCCTTCGCTCAAACGTTCAGCACTCGCCCTTCTTCATGTGTCCCGGCGGGCAGTGATAGCCGTCGCGGCCTTCGTGACCACGATGGTGGTCGCGCTCTTCCCACTCGCGGCGCTCCCAGTAGCGATGACCGTCCCAGTAGCGGTCGCCGTGCCAGCCGACGATCACCGCGGGTGCCGGCGCAACGACGACGGGTGCCGGCGCGACGATGACCGGCGCGGGCGTGCCGATGTTGACGTCGACGTTGACGGCGTGGGCGAGGCCGGACAGCGACAGACCGAGGCCGGCGAAGGCGAGGGCGATCAGCGAGCGTTGCATGTTGTTTTCCGTGTTGTCGTTGTAAAAGGCCGGCGCGACGCGATGGACGCGAGGGGGATCGTTCCACCGGGGGGACGCCACGCCGACGAGATGAAGTGTGCGGGTGCGGCGCGGAAAAGGCGAGGCGAATTTGTTACGGCGGATTGTCGCGACGCAGGCCGGCCCGATGAACGGCAGGCGGCATGATTTGACATTGACGGGGCTGCGGGCGCGGAGCGCGGCAATCGCGTTGCGCGATGCAGGCCGCCCGGATTTGACATTCGGCGGCGCGCGGCAGCACGGCGCGATTAATGCGGCGTTACAAAATGACGCGCGGCAGGCGGCGCAATCGCCAGGCCTGCCGCGCGGGACGCGAGATGCCGGCCATGAGGCCGGCCGTCGACGTCGATCGACTTACAGATAGAACATGCGGTCTTCTTCGGGCCGCGGCGGATGACCTTCGCCATCGTCCGTGCCTTCCTCCTCGCCGCTGTCCTCGTAGAACGCGAGCACGGCATCGAGCACCTGGTCGGGATCGTCGATCACCTGCATCAGATCCATGTCTTCCGGATTGATGAGGCCCATCGGAATCAGCTGGTCGCGGAACCACTGCAGCAGCCCCTTCCAGAACTCGCTGCCGACGAGGATGATCGGCACGAGGCGCGACTTCTTCGTCTGGATCAGCGTGAGCACTTCGGACAGCTCGTCGAGCGTGCCGAATCCGCCCGGCATCACGATCACCGCGTCGGAGTTCTTCACGAACGTGACCTTGCGCGTGAAGAAGTGGCGGAAGCGCAGCGAGATGTCCTGATAGTGGTTGCCCGCCTGCTCATGGGGCAGCTCGATGTTCAGGCCGACCGACGGCGCCTTGCCGGCGTGCGCGCCCTTGTTCGCGGCTTCCATGATGCCGGGGCCGCCGCCGGAGATCACCGCGAAGCCGGCGTCGGACAGCTTGCGGGCGATCTGCACCGCGAGCTTGTAGTGCGGCGTGTCGGGCTTGAGACGGGCCGAACCATAGATGCTGACGGCCGGGCGGATCTCCGACAGGTACTCGGTCGCCTCGATAAACTCTGCCATAATCGTGAACATCTGCCACGATGCGCGCGCCTTCTTGGCCGTCGCGCGTTCTTGATCTGCGAGCGAACGCAGACTCGGAATCACTTTTCTCTTGTTCATAATGCCTGAAGAACGAAATCTGGAAGGTAAGACCCTGCTATTGGTTGACGGTTCGAGCTATCTGTATCGGGCTTACCATGCGATGCCTGATTTGCGTGGCCCTGGCGGGGAGCCGACCGGAGCGCTCTACGGAATCATCAACATGCTGCGCCGTATGCGCAAGGAAGTCAGTGCAGAGTATAGCGCTTGCGTGTTCGATGCAAAGGGCAAGACGTTCCGCGACGACCTCTATGCCGACTATAAGGCAAACCGTCCGTCGATGCCGCCCGATCTCGCATTGCAGGTCGAGCCGATTCACGGCGCGGTGCGCGCGCTCGGCTGGCCGCTGCTGATGGTCGAGGGCGTCGAAGCCGACGACGTGATCGGCACGCTCGCGCGCGAAGCCGAGCGGCACGGGATGAACGTGATCGTGTCGACCGGCGACAAGGATCTCGCGCAGCTCGTCACGGCTCACGTCACGCTCGTCAACACGATGACCAACGAGACGCTCGACCGCGACGGCGTGATCGCGAAGTTCGGCGTGCCGCCCGAGCGGATCATCGACTACCTCGCGTTGATCGGCGACACCGTCGACAACGTGCCGGGCGTCGAGAAGTGCGGGCCGAAGACGGCCGTGAAATGGCTGTCGCAATACGACAGTCTCGACGGCGTGATCGAACATGCGGGCGAGATCAAGGGCGTGGTCGGCGACAACCTGCGCCGCGCGCTCGACTTCCTGCCGCTCGGCCGCAAGCTCGTGACCGTCGACACGGCGTGCGATCTCGCGCCGCATCTCGAATCGATCGAGGCGTCGCTGAAGAGCGACGGCGAGGCGCGCGACCTGATGCGCGACATCTTCGCGCGCTATGGCTTCAAGACGTGGCTGCGCGAAGTCGAGAGCGCACCCGCCGAAGGCGGCGGCGCCGATGCGCCGGAAGGCGACCCCGCGCCGGTGGTCGCCGCTGACATGGCTCGCGAATACGACACGATCCAGACCTGGGAACAATTCGACGCGTGGTTCGCGAAGATCGATGCGGCCGCACTCACCGCGTTCGACACCGAAACCACCGCGCTCGATCCGATGACCGCCCGGCTCGTCGGCCTGTCGTTCTCGGTCGAGCCGGGCAAGGCCGCGTATCTGCCGGTCGCGCATCGCGGCCCCGACCTGCCCGAGCAACTGCCGATCGACGACGTGCTCGCGCGCCTGAAGCCGTGGCTCGAATCGGCCGATCGCAAGAAGGTCGGCCAGCATCTGAAGTACGACGCGCAGGTGCTCGCGAACTACGACATCGCGCTGAACGGCATCGAGCACGACACGCTGCTCGAATCGTACGTGCTCGAATCGCATCGCACGCACGACATGGACAGCCTCGCGCTGCGTCATCTGGGCGTCAAGACGATCAAGTACGAAGACGTGGCCGGCAAGGGTGCGAAGCAGATCGGCTTCGACGAAGTCGCGCTCGAGCAGGCCGCCGCGTATGCGGCCGAAGATGCGGACATCACCCTGCAGCTTCACCTGACGCTGTATCCGCAGGTCGCGCGCGAAGCGGGCCTCGCGCGCGTGTATCGCGACATCGAGATGCCGGTCTCGCTCGTGCTGCGCAAGATGGAGCGCACCGGCGTGCTGATCGACGACGCGCTTTTGCAGGCGCAGAGCAGCGAGATTGCGACGCGGCTCATCGAGCTCGAGGGCCAGGCGTACGAACTGGCCGGCGGCGAGTTCAATCTCGGCTCGCCGAAGCAGATCGGGCAGATCTTTTTCGAGAAGCTGCAGTTGCCCGTCGTGAAGAAGACGCCGAGCGGCGCTCCGTCGACCGACGAGGAAGTGTTGCAGAAGCTGGCCGAGGATTACCCGCTACCGAAGCTGCTGCTCGAGCATCGCGGGCTGTCGAAGCTGAAGTCGACGTACACCGACAAGCTGCCGCGCATGGTGAACCCGGCAACGGGCCGCGTGCACACGAACTATGCGCAGGCCGTCGCGGTCACGGGCCGGCTCGCATCGAACGATCCCAATCTTCAGAACATTCCGGTGCGCACGGCCGAAGGCCGGCGGATCCGCGAAGCGTTCATCGCGTCGCCGGGCCACCGGATCGTGTCGGCCGACTATTCGCAGATCGAATTGCGGATCATGGCGCACATCTCCGGCGACGCGTCGCTGCTGCGCGCGTTCTCGCAGGGCGAGGACATCCACCGCGCAACCGCCGCCGAAGTGTTCGGCGTGACGCCGCTCGAGGTCAACGCCGACCAGCGCCGGATCGCCAAGGTGATCAACTTCGGGCTGATCTACGGGATGAGCGCGTTCGGCCTCGCGTCGAATCTCGGCATCACGCGCGACGCGGCGAAGCTCTACATCGACCGCTACTTCGCGCGCTATCCGGGCGTCGCGCAGTACATGGAAGACACGCGCACGGTGGCGAAGGAGAAGGGCTACGTCGAAACCGTTTTCGGCCGCCGCCTGTGGCTGCCGGAGATCAACGGCGGCAATGGCCCGCGCCGTCAGGCCGCCGAACGCGCGGCCATCAATGCACCGATGCAGGGCACGGCGGCCGACCTGATCAAGCTGTCGATGATCGCGGTGGACGGCTGGCTCACGCGCGATCGGCTCGCGTCGCGGATGATCATGCAGGTGCACGATGAACTGGTGCTCGAGGTGCCCGACAGCGAACTGTCGCTCGTGCGCGAGAAGTTGCCGGAAATGATGTGCGGCGTGGCGCAGCTGAAGGTGCCGCTGGTCGCCGAAGTGGGCGCCGGCGCGAACTGGGAAGAGGCGCACTGACGCACCCCGTGCGATTCCCCGCTTCCCGCAGCATATTGTTGCAGGGATGCTGAATATCGAGATGGTTTGCTTGTGGTCAACGCGCAAGCTCCCGGACAATGCCAGTCAGTCAGGTCATTGTCTCGGGGGGCGGCGCGCCCGCGTTCCGGGATCGGCGCATCGAAGTGTTTCGAACTGCACATCGATGAGGTCCGAACCGGTTGATCCAATGGGCGGCGCGAACGCATCGCGTCCGCAACGTTCGGCGGCAGCAGTTTCGAATCGCAAAGGGGAAATCAGATGCATCGGATCATCATCGTAGGTGGAGGCGCGGGCGGCCTGGAACTGGCGACGCGGCTCGGCGACCGTTACGGTGCGCGCGGCGATCGTCCCGCGCGTGCGCTTGTCACGCTCGTCGACCGTAATCCGACTCACATCTGGAAGCCATTGTTGCACGAGGTCGCGGCCGGCAGCATGGACCCGTTCACCCAGGAGCTCGAATACGCGGCGCAGGCGCGCTGGCATGGCTTCGAGTTTCAGCAGGGCGAACTGAACGCGCTCGATCGCACCGCGAAGCGCATCACGCTGTCGCCCGTCAACGACAGCGACGGCGAGGAACTGCTGCCGGCGCGCGACCTGGAATACGACACGCTGGTGATCGCGATCGGCAGCACGACGCACTTCTTCGGCGTGCAGGGTGCGGCTGAAAACGCGATTGCGCTCGATACGGTCGGCGAGGCCGAGCGCTTCCGCAAGCGCCTGATCGCCGCGTGCATGCGCGCCGAGCACCAGGCCCCGGTGGAACCCGCGCCGGGTGCGGCGGCCGAGCCGCGCATCCAGGTCGTGATCGTCGGCGGCGGTGCGACGGGGGTCGAGTTGTCCGCGGAGCTGCGCAATACCGCACAGGTGCTGTCCGTGTACGGGCTGCACAAGCTCGATCCGCGGCACGACGTCGGCATCGTGCTGATCGAATCGGGGCCGCGCATACTCCCGGCGCTGCAGGAGCGTGTATCGGCCGCAACGGCCGAACTGCTCGAAAAGCTCGGCGTGCGACTGATGCTCGCCGAGCGGGTGACCGAGGTCGGGCCGGGTGTCGTGCACACCGCGAGCGGCAAGGCGGTGCGCGCGGATCTCACGGTCTGGGCGGCCGGCATCAAGGCGCCGTCCGTGCTGTCGCAGCTTGACGGCCTGCAGGTCAACAAGCTCGGTCAGCTCGACGTGCGCCGCACGCTGCAGACCTTCACCGACGACAACGTGTTCGCGCTCGGCGACTGCGCGGCATGCGCATGGCCCGGCAACGAACGCAACGTGCCGCCGCGCGCGCAGGCCGCGCACCAGCAGGCGAGCTTCCTGCTGAAGGCGATCGGATGCCGGCTCGACGGTCGTCCGCTGCCCGAGTTCACGTATCGCGATTTCGGTTCGCTCGTGTCGCTCGGTCACTTCAGCGCGGTCGGCAACCTGATGGGCGGGCTGATCGGCGGCAACATGCTGATCGAAGGGCTGTTCGCGCGGTTCATGTACATGTCGCTGTACCGGCTGCACATCGCGGCGCTGCACGGCTATCCGCGCATGATGCTCGATACGGTCGCGCACTGGCTGCGACGCACGACGCTGCCGCGCGTCAAGCTGCACTGACACGCACGGTCTCGTGCACCGGACGGGCAGGGAATGCGCATCGGGCGCGCTCCCTGCCCGTTGTGTTTTCGGGCACGGGCGACCGCGAATCGGCCGGGCGGGCCCGTTTGTTGCGCGTCCTTCGTTTCAATCCGCAAGCATTCGATTGCGCGGCGGCGCTCACCGCATGCATGCCGCACCTCGACTTGCCGGGTCGGCTGGCGGCGCTCGACACCGTGATCGACGCCAGGGGATTTCAATCTCGTAATCCAGTCTTACACATCTGACAGTTGACGCGACAACGGATTATTGGGCATCTTGTCCGGGTTTCCGGTCGCGGCGGGGTGCCAACCGCCGCGACATCCGCGCCGTCCGCCGGCGCGATGCCTCGTCAGGTCGAATCCGTGGCCATGACGGCGGCACCCAATCGAGGAGTGCATTCATGTTGAAACCCGAAGTCGACAGCCTGGTTCCCCACGTTCCGTTCTCGCGCCGCAAGTTCATGCAGGCCGCGCTGGGCGGCACCTTCGCGGCGGCCGTGCTGCCCGTCTCGGCGCAGACGGTTACGACCGACACCGCCGGGCTGGACGTCGACACCGTCGAGATCCGCTCGGGCGACGCGAGCATCCCCGCGTATCGCGCGCAGCCGGTCGACAAGACGAACCTGCCGGTCGTCATCGTGATCCACGAGATCTTCGGCGTGCATGCGCATATCGCCGACGTCTGCCGCCGCTTCGCGAAGCTCGGCTATCTGGCGATCGCGCCCGACCTGTTCGCGCGGCAGGGCAATGCGTCGAAGTATCCGACGATGAAGGAGCTGTACGACCACATCATCAGCAAGGTGCCGGACCGCCAGGTCACCGAGGATCTCGACGCAACCGTCGCGTGGGCCGGCAAGAATGGCGGCGACCTGTCGCGTCTCGGCGTGACGGGGTTCTGCTGGGGCGGCCGTCAGGCGTGGCTGTACGCGGAACACAATCCGCACGTGCGTGCGGCCGTCGCATGGTACGGGTTCGTCGAAGGCAAGACCGACGAGATGACGCCGTTCAATCCTGTCGATCATGCGTCGTTGCTGAAGGTGCCGGTGCTCGGGCTGTATGGCGAGAAGGACAGCAACATCACGCAGGCGTCGCTCGCCGACATGCGCAAGGCCATTCAGGCGAGCGATTCGGCGCTTGCGCGCCAGTCGGAGATCGTCGTGTATCCGGATGCCGGCCACGCGTTCTTCGCCGATTACCGGCCGAGTTACGTGAAGGGCGATGCCGAGGATGGCTGGAAGCGCGCGATCGAGTGGTTCCACAAGTACGGCGTGATGTGAGCGACAAGCGGCGCGCCGGTGCTTACGGGTTCGGGCCGGTCGCAACCGGTCGCGACGGATCGGCGCTCCATTCGCTCCACGAGCCCGGATACAGCGACGCGCCATGCAATCCCGCGACTTCGAGTGCGAGCGCATTGTGGCATGCGGTCACGCCGGACCCGCATTGCAGGATCACGCTGTTCGGTTCGGTGCCGGCCAGCAGCGTGGTGAACGTCTCGCGCAGTTCATGGCCGGTCTTGAAGCGGCCGTCGGCGTTCAGGTTGTCCTTGAAGAACCGGTTGCGTGCGCCGGGAATATGGCCGCCGATACGATCGATCGTTTCGTTTTCGCCGCGGTAGCGGTCCGGCGCGCGCGCATCGATCACAACGCGCTTGGCCGATGTCACGTTCGCGAGCACGGCTGCCGCGTCGACCGTCGATTCGAGCGGCGCCGCCGCGCGGAAGTCGCCGGCAGCCGGATGCGGTACGTCGGTCGTCAAGGGCTGGCCGGCCGCTTCCCAGGCCTGCAGGCCGCCGTCGAGCACCGCGACCGAATCGTGCCCGAGCCAGCGCAACAGCCACCACAGGCGGGCCGCATAGGCGCCGCCGTGTGCGTCATAGGCCACGACCTGCTGACCCTGCCTGACGCCGCGGCTCGCGATCAGCGTGGCGAATGCATCGCGGGTCGGCAGCGGGTGACGGCCATTGGTGCCGGTCTTGCGGCCGGACAAATCGCGGTCGAGATGGAGATACTGCGCGCCCGCAATGTGGCCGGCCGCATAGGCGGCTTCGCCTGCGGCCGGATCGACGAGATCGAAGCGGCAGTCGAACACCGCGACGCTGCCCGGCGCCGCGGCCAGGCGCTCGGCGAGATTGGTTGCGGAGATGAGCGTGGTGTAGTGGGTATGTGGCATGACGGCTCCCTGGAGTGCAAACGGCCTGATACTCCAAGTCTAAACAAAAAAAGACGGGCCGAAACCCGTCTTTTCATCTGCAGGATGCCGTGCGGCGCCGCAGCGGCGCGTGCGCTCACAGATCGCCGAGATGGCGCCGCAGGAACTCGTGGAAGTGCTGCATGCCGTCTTCCATCGGGCTCTGGTACGGGCCGACCTGCGATTCGCCGCGCGCCATCAGGGCGCGCCGGCCTGCGTCCATTCGCATCGCGATTTCGTCGTCCTCGACGGCCGTTTCCATATAGGCGGCGCGCTCGGCCTCGACGAACTCGCGCTCGAACAGCGCGATTTCCTCGGGGTAATAAAACTCGACGATGTTGGTCGTCTTCTGCGGGCCGCGCGGGATCAGCCACGACACGACGAGCACGTGCGGATACCACTCGATCATCAGGCCCGGGTAGTAGACCATCCAGATCGCGCCGAACTCCGGCGGCACGCCGTTGCGGAACTTGAGCACCTGCTCGTGCCACTTCTGGTAGGTCGCGCTGCCCGGTTTCGCGAGCGCGTTGTGCACGCCGACCGTTTGCACGCTGTACCAGTCGCCGAACTCCCAGTTGAGATCGTCGCACGACACGAAGCTGCCGAGGCCCGGGTGGAACGGGACGACGTGGTAATCCTCGAGGTAGACCTCGATGAACGTCTTCCAGTTGTAATCGCACTCGTGCACTTCGACGTGATCGAACTGGTACTCGGAGAAGTCGAAGTGATGCTTCGTGCCGAGGTTCGCGAGATCGCGCGCGACGTTGCGGCCTTCGGCCTCGAACAGCAGCCCCTGCCAGTTTTGCAGCGGGCTCTTGCCGAGGTTCAGGCACGGCTTGTCGGGGAAGTGCGGCGCGCCGAGCAACTGGCCTTCCAGGTCGTACGTCCAGCGGTGCAGCGGGCACACGATGTTCTGGGTGTGGCCGCGCCCGTTCAGCATGATCGCCTGCCGGTGACGGCACACGTTCGACAGCAGTTCGATCTGGTTCGTCGGGTTGCGGACCAGCACGCGACCTTCCTTCTCGGACGGCAGCGCAAAATAATCCCCCGCCTCGGGCACCATCAACTCGTGCCCGACGTAACGAGGTCCTTTCTTGAAGAGGGTTTCGATCTCGCGCTCGAGTAGCGCCTCATCGAAATATGCAGTGACTGGAAGCTGGCTGTGAGCCGACTTCAACTGAAGCGCATCGCTCAGATTGGACATTCCCACTCCCGGTGTTAGCGTGAAAGCAGTGAACAACCCAACCATCGAAAAATCGATTTAGGGAAACGGGGAATTATACCCGGTTCGCCTCGCAAGGCTAGGATTAAGTGCCTGATTTGTGTCAATTTTTTGTCGGTCGGCGCTCGGGTGGCGCACAATGCGAGGCGAAGAAGGGGCCCGAATGCGGGGCGGGGTGCCCAAGTCGACAGGTCGGAAAATTCTCTTTTGCCGTAGAATGTCCGACTTGTTTTGAAATTTACACCCTCGTCCATGGCGAAAACCGCATCCCCAGGCGCCACCCCGCCCGGTAACGGCACCGAACCGTTGCCGGACAACTATGAAACGGCGCTCGCGGAACTCGAGACGCTGGTTGCCCGGATGGAAGGCGGCGCGCTGAGCCTCGAGGATTCGCTTGCCGCGTATCGCCGCGGTGCGACCCTCGTTGCGTTTTGCCAACAGCAGCTTGAGAAAGTGGAGCAGCAGGTTCGCGTGCTCGACGGCGCGACGCTGAAGCCGCTTTCATCCGGAACGGCCGCCACGGACGGCGAAGACGACGATCTATGACATTCGAACAATGGATGCGGTCCGTGCTCGACCGTGTCGAGGACGCACTCGGCCACTATTTGCCGGCTGAAAACGTGGTGCCCACGCAACTCCACGAAGCGATGCGCTACGCGGTCCTTGGCGGCGGCAAACGCGTTCGCCCGCTGCTGTGCCATGCGGCAGGCGAACTGACCGGCGCGACCGAAGCGGCGCGCAACGCGGCGGCGGCGGCGCTGGAGATGATCCACGTCTATTCGCTCGTGCATGACGACATGCCGTGCATGGACGACGACGCGCTGCGACGCGGCAAGCCGACCGTGCACGTGCAGTACGACGAGCCGACGGCGCTGCTGGTCGGCGATGCGCTGCAGTCGCAGGCATTCGTCGCGCTGACCGACGCCGCTGCGCTGTCGCCGGTGCAGCAGGCCGCGCTCGTGCGCGAGCTGGCGCTGGCGAGCGGCTCGATCGGCATGGCCGGCGGGCAGGCGATCGACCTGGCGAGCGTCGGCCTCAAGCTGACGCGCGAGCAGCTCGAGACGATGCACCGGATGAAGACGGGCGCGCTGCTGCGCGCCAGCGTGCGGATGGGTGCGCTGGCCGGCGAGACGCCGTCCGCGGAAACGATGACCGCGCTCGACGTTTACGCGGGTGCCGTGGGTCTGGCCTTCCAGGTCGTCGACGACATCCTCGACGTCACGACCGATTCGGCGACGCTCGGCAAGACGGCCGGCAAGGATGCGGCGAACGACAAGCCGACCTACGTATCGCTCCTCGGCCTCGACGCGTCGCGCGAGCTCGCAGCCCAGCTGCGCGCCGAAGCACACGATGCGCTGAAACCGTTCGGCGCACGCGCACAGCGTCTCGCCGAACTTGCCGACCTGGTGGTGAACCGGGTCAGCTGACGCGAAGCCCGCCGCTGCGCACATGCTACGGTGCGCAATAGAATGCGGGCGCGTTTGATTTCCTACAATGGAACGACGATGTACGACTTGCTGAAAACCATCGACGACCCGGCGGATTTGCGCCGCCTCGATCGTCGCCAACTCCAACCGCTCGCGGATGAACTGCGCGCGTTCGTGCTCGACAGCGTGTCGAAGACGGGCGGCCATTTGTCGTCCAACCTCGGGACGGTCGAGCTGACGATCGCGTTGCACTACGTGTTCAACACGCCGAACGACCGGATCGTCTGGGACGTGGGTCACCAGACCTACCCGCACAAGATCCTGACGGGCCGCCGCGACCAGATGCATTCGCTGCGCCAGTACGACGGCATCTCGGGTTTCCCGCGCCGCAGCGAGTCGGAATACGACACGTTCGGCACCGCGCATTCGAGCACGTCGATCTCGGCCGCGCTCGGCATGGCGATCGGCAGCCAGCTGAACGGCGACGACCGCTTCTCGATCGCGGTGATCGGCGACGGCGCGATGACGGCCGGCATGGCGTTCGAGGCGATGAACAACGCAGGTGTGTCGGAGGATGCGAAGCTGCTCGTGATCCTCAACGACAACGACATGTCGATTTCGCCGCCGGTCGGCGCGCTGAACCGCCATCTCGCCCGCCTGATGTCGGGCCGCTTCTACGCGGCCGCGCGCGCTGGCGTCGAACGCGTGCTGAGCGTGGCGCCGCCGGTGCTCGAACTCGCGCGCAAGCTCGAGGAGCACGCGAAGGGCATGGTCGTGCCGGCGACGCTGTTCGAGGAGTTCGGCTTCAACTACATCGGCCCGATCGACGGTCACGATCTCGATTCGCTGATCCCGACGCTGCAGAACATCCGCGAACTGCGCGGCCCGCAGTTCCTGCACGTGGTGACGAAGAAAGGCCAGGGCTACAAGCTCGCCGAAGCGGATCCCGTGCTCTATCACGGCCCCGGCAAGTTCAATCCGGCAGAAGGCATCAAGCCGTCGACCACGCCCGCGAAAAAGACGTACACGCAGGTGTTCGGCGAATGGCTGTGCGATGAAGCCGAGCGCGATTCGCGCGTCGTCGGCATCACGCCCGCGATGCGCGAAGGTTCGGGCATGGTCGAGTTCGAGAAGCGCTTCAAGGATCGCTACTACGACGTCGGCATTGCCGAGCAGCACGCGGTGACATTCGCGGGCGGCCTCGCGACGGAAGGACTGAAGCCCGTCGTCGCGATCTACTCGACGTTCCTGCAGCGCGCGTACGACCAGCTGATCCACGACGTCGCGCTGCAGAACCTGCCGGTCGTGTTCGCGATCGACCGTGCGGGCCTCGTCGGCGCCGACGGTGCGACGCATGCGGGCGCGTACGATCTCGCGTTCATGCGCTGCATCCCGAACATGACGATCATGGCCGCGTCCGACGAGAACGAATGCCGCCAGATGCTGCACACGGCGCTTCAGCAGCCGAACCCGACCGCGGTGCGCTATCCGCGCGGTGCGGGCACGGGCGTGGCGACGGTGAAGGAATTCACCGAGATCCCGCTCGGCAAGGGCGAAGTGCGTCGCCGCACGTCGCAGCCGGAAGGCAAGCGCGTCGCGATCCTCGCATTCGGCACGATGGTCGCGCCGTCGCTGGTTGCAGGCGAGGAACTCGATGCAACGGTCGCGAACATGCGTTTCGTGAAGCCGGTCGATGCGGCGCTCGTGCATGAACTTGCCGAGACGCACGACTACCTCGTCACGATCGAGGAAGGTTGCGTGATGGGCGGCGCGGGCTCTGCCTGTGTCGAAGCCCTGATGGAGAGTGGGGTTATCCGACCCGTACTACAATTGGGCCTCCCTGACCAGTTCGTCGACCACGGCGACCACGCGAAGCTGCTGGCGCAATGTGGCCTCGACGGCGCGGGCATCGCGAAGTCGATTCGCGAACGCTTCCTGAGCCCGGCGGCCGATGTCGCCGGCCACGCGAAGCGCGTCGCATAAGCGGGCGCCGCCCGCGGGCGGCGTCGGTGCGACTGGCGCAACCGGTCTTCGTTGATGCGGAAAACATGGGCCTGCGGGCCCATGTTGCTTTTCCGGCTGCCGCATGACGCGGCGTGCGCGTCGTCGAACGCGCGGCTTGGCTTACAAGGATTGAACAAGATGAACCAGATGAATCCCGCCTTCGTGATGCCCGACGTGCAGAGCACGGTGGATACCCGCCAGATTCCGATTCAGCGCGTGGGCGTGAAGGCGGTCCGGCATCCGTTGACGGTGTGCACCGAAAGCGGCGACGTGCAGCCGAGCGTCGGTGTCTGGAACCTCGACGTGCGCCTGCCCGCCGATCAGAAAGGCACGCACATGTCGCGCTTCGTCGCGCTGCTCGAAGAGAACCGCGCGCCGCTGACGGTCGCGCGCTTCCGCGCGATGCTCGCGTCGATGCTCGAGAAGCTGGAAGCCGAGGCCGGCCGCATCGAGGTCACGTTCCCGTACTTCGTGAACAAGACGGCGCCGGTGTCCGGCGTGCAGAGCCTGCTCGATTACGAAGTGACGCTCGCGGGCGAAAGCCGCAACGGCGAGACGCGCCTGTTCCTGAAGGTGCTCGTGCCGGTGACGAGCCTGTGCCCGTGCTCGAAGAAGATCTCGCAATACGGCGCGCACAACCAGCGCTCGCACGTGACGATCGACGCCGAGCTTGCGGCCGATCTCCCGGTCGAGGCGCTGATTCGCATCGCGGAAGAAGAGGCGTCGTGCGAGCTGTGGGGCCTGCTGAAGCGTCCGGACGAGAAGTTCGTCACGGAGCGTGCGTACGAGAACCCGAAGTTCGTCGAGGATCTGGTGCGCGACGTCGCGCAGCGTCTCGATGCGGATGAGCGCGTGGTGGCGTACGTGCTCGAAGCCGAGAACTTCGAGTCGATCCACAATCACAGCGCCTATGCGTTGATCGAGCGCGACAAGCGACAAGCGGCCTGACGCCGGGTTGCTGCATCGCTGCGTCGATTTGCCGCTGCAACGAACAAGGCCGCTTCGAGCGGCCTTGTTGCTTTCCGGCGGATGCCGGTGCGATCGGCGTCGCGTCGCGCGACTCAGCGGGCGAGCGACGCGAGATCCCAGCGCGGCTTCACCGTGAACGCATAGTCGGCATTCGCCTGCTCGGGCCAGCGGCCGAGCCGCAATGCGCCGGCGAGCGCGATCATTGCGCCGTTGTCGGTGCAGAGCGCGAGATCGGGGTAGTGCACGTCGAAGCCGCGCTTGGCCGCGGCGGCCGACAGCGCCGCGCGCAACTGGCGGTTCGCGCCGACGCCGCCCGCGACCACGAGCCGCTTGAGCTTCGTCTTCTTGAGCGCGGCGAGCGACTTCGCGACGAGCACGTCGACGGCCGCATCGACGAAGCCGCGCGCGAGGTCGGCCTTCGCGCGCTCGAGTGCGTCGCCTTCCAGCTTCGCCGCTTCGAACTTCTTCATCTGCGTGAGCACGGCCGTCTTCAGGCCGCTGAAGCTGAAGTCGAGATCGCCCGAATGCAGCATCGGGCGCGGCAGCACGACGGCGCCCGGCGTGCCGGTTTCGGCGAGCTTCGATACCTCCGGGCCGCCCGGATAGCCGAGGCCGATCAGCTTCGCCGTCTTGTCGAACGCTTCGCCGGCCGCGTCGTCGAGCGTCTCGCCGAGCGTCTCGTACACGCCGACGTCGGTCACGCGCATCAGTTGCGTATGGCCGCCCGACACCAGCAGCGCGATGAACGGGAACGGCGGCGGTGCGTCGACGAGCAGCGGCGACAGCAGGTGGCCTTCGAGGTGATGGATGCCGACGGTCGGCTTGTTCCATGCGAGCGCGAGTGCATTCGCGATGCTCGCGCCGACCAGCAGCGCGCCGGCGAGGCCGGGGCCTTGCGTGAACGCGATCGCGTCGATGTCGTCGCGGCGCGTGCCGCTTTGCGCCAGCACTTCCTCGAGCAGCGGCAGCGCGCGGCGGATGTGGTCGCGCGACGCGAGCTCGGGCACGACGCCGCCGTATTCGCGGTGCATCGCGATCTGCGAATGGAGCGCGTGCGCGAGCAGGCCGCGCTGCGTGTCGTAGAGCGCGAGGCCGGTTTCGTCGCAGGAGCTTTCGATGCCGAGAACGAGCATGGGGCAGGGCGGGGCGCGCCGGTTCGAGCGCGCCGCAGGAAGGTCAACGTAACCGCAAATTATAGCAGGCGAGGGCCGGTCGCCGCCGCGGGCGGCCCGGGCCGCAGGCCGGGCAGGTACAATCCGCGCCATGGAAACTTATGACATCGCCGTGATCGGCGCGGGCGCCGCCGGGATGATGAGCGCCGCGGTCGCCGGGCAACTCGGCCGCCGCGTGGTGCTGATCGACCACGCGCCGCGGCTCGCCGAGAAAATCCGCATCTCGGGCGGCGGCCGCTGCAACTTCACGAATCTCTACGCAGGCCCCGACAACTACCTGTCGTCGAATCCGCACTTCGCGCGCTCGGCGCTCGCCCGCTATACGCCGCGCGACTTCCTCGGGCTGCTCAAGCGCCATCACGTCACCTGGCATGAGAAGCACAAGGGGCAGCTCTTCTGCGACCACGGCAGCGACGCGATCATCGACGTGCTGAAGCACGAATGCGACGCGGGCGGCATTGCCTGGCGCCGGCCCGTGGCCGTCGAGGCGGTGCGCCACGCGCCGGCCGACGGCTTCACGCTCGACACGCAGCAGGCGGGGCCGATCCGCGCGCGCGCGCTGATCGTCGCGACGGGCGGCCTGTCGATCCCGAAGATCGGTGCGACCGACTTCGGCTACCGGCTCGCGAAGCAGTTCGGCCACAAGCTCGTCGACACGCGCCCCGCGCTCGTGCCGCTCACGTTCGCGCAGCACGACTGGGAGCCGTTCGCGGCGCTGTCCGGCGTGTCGCTCGAAGTGCGCGTTTCGACCGGCGACAAGAAGCGCGGCGGCGAATTCGTCGAGGACCTGCTGCTGACCCATCGCGGCCTGTCGGGCCCCGGCATCCTGCAGATCTCCAGCTACTGGCAGTCCGGCGACCCGATTCGCATCGACCTACTGCCGCAGCGTGACGCGGTGGCCGACCTGCTCGACGCGAAGCGCACGTCGAAGCGCCAGATCGGCTCGTTGCTCGCGGATTGGGTGCCGTCGCGCCTCGCGCACGCGTGGCTCGACACGCACCGCGTCGCGGCCGATGCACGGCTCGCGGACCTGCCGGACAAGACGCTGCGCCAGATCGGCGACGCGCTGTCCGGCTGGACGCTGACGCCGAACGGCACCGAGGGTTACAAGAAGGCCGAGGTGACGAAGGGCGGCGTCGATACGCGCGAACTGTCGTCGGCGACGATGATGAGTTCGCGGGTGCCGGGGCTGTTCTTCATCGGCGAGGCTGTGGACGTCACCGGCTGGCTCGGCGGCTACAACTTCCAGTGGGCGTGGGCGTCCGGCACGGCGGCCGGGCAGGCGGCGGCGGAGTTCGCGCGCGGCGCCTGACGGGCCTGTGCCGGGCCCGCGTTGACGGGACCTGGCCCTTATGTCTTTGCGCGACGCTCTGCTATACTCATAAATCTTCCCCGTAAACCTTTATTCGTGTCGGATCATGACGATCATTCGCGTTAAAGAAAACGAGCCGTTTGAAGTCGCCATGCGTCGCTTCAAGCGCACGATCGAGAAGAACGGTCTGCTGACCGAGCTTCGTGCGCGGGAGTTCTACGAGAAACCGACCGCCGAGCGCAAGCGCAAGAAGGCTGCTGCGGTGAAGCGTCACTACAAGCGGATCCGCAGCCAGACGCTGCCGAAGAAGCTGTACTGAAAGATTGAGCGCCGCGCGGTTCGCTGAGCGGCGCACCGGCGACCTCCGCACGATCGGTCACGATCAGGGTCAGCGAGTCGCCGATGCCGGATTCGAGCAACCCGCTTGAGACATCGTCCCAAGCGGGTTTTTGTGTTGACGCCCGTTTGCGGGCGTTGAAGTCACGTTTCCATCCCGGGTGCAAGATGAGTTTGAAAGAGCAGATCAGCGAAGACATGAAGGCCGCGATGCGCGCGAAGGAAAGCGAGCGTCTGGGGACGATTCGACTGCTGCTGGCCGCGATCAAGCAGCGCGAGGTCGATGATCGGGTGACCCTCGACGACGCGGGCATTACCGCGGTGGTCGACAAGATGATCAAGCAGCGCAAGGACTCGATCAGCCAGTTCCAGGCCGCGGGCCGCGACGATCTCGTCGCGAAGGAGCAGGCCGAACTGACGGTGCTGGGCGCTTACATGCCCGCGCAACTGTCGGACGCCGAAGTGGCCGCCGAAGTCCAGGCCGCCGTCGCGGCAACGGGCGCAGCCGGCCCGCAGGACATGGGCAAGGTGATGGGCGTGCTGAAGGGCAAGCTCGCCGGCCGCGCCGACATGACGGCCGTTTCCGCGCAGGTCAAGGCCGCGCTGACGAAGTAAAACCCGCTTCCCGGCGCGTCGCATGCGCGTGCGCCGGGGCGTCGTATTGTCTTTTTTTCGCTCGATCCCACGGTGATTCCGCATTCGTTCCTGCAGGACTTGCTGAACCGCGTCGATATCGTCGACGTGGTGGGTCGGTACGTGCAGCTCAAGAAGGGCGGCGCCAACTTCATGGGGTTGTGCCCGTTCCATAACGAAAAGAGTCCGTCGTTTACCGTCAGTCCGACCAAGCAGTTCTATCACTGCTTCGGCTGCGGCGCGCACGGCACGGCGATCGGCTTCCTGATGGAGCACGCGGGGCTCACGTTCCCCGAAGCCGTGCAGGAGCTTGCGCAGTCGGTCGGGCTGACCGTGCCGCACGAACCGTCGATGCGCGGCGGGAGTGGCGGCGGTGGCGGCGGCGATTACCCGGCGCCCGTGTCGAAATCGGTCGCGACCGCGCTGTCCGACGTGATGTCCGCGGCGTGCGACTACTACCGCAAGCAATTGCGCGGCGCGACCGTCGCGATCCAGTACCTGAAGAACCGGGGCCTGACCGGCGAGATCGCCGCGCGCTTCGGGCTCGGCTATGCGCCGGACGGCTGGCAGAACCTCGAAGCCACGTTTCCGGACTACCGCGACGATTCGCTGGTCGAGTCGGGGCTCGTGATCGTCAGCGAGAAAACCGACGCGCAAGGCGTCGCGCGGCGCTATGACCGGTTCCGCGAGCGCATCATGTTCCCGATCCGCAACGTGAAGGGGCAGGTGATCGGGTTCGGCGGTCGCGTGCTCGGCAGCGGCGAGCCGAAGTACCTGAATTCGCCCGAAACGCCGCTGTTCAACAAGGGCAGCGAACTGTACGGACTGTTCGAGGCGCGCCTCGCGATCCGCGAGCGCAAGTACGTGCTGGTCGTCGAAGGCTACATGGACGTCGTCGCGCTCGCGCAGCTCGGCTTCCCGAACGCGGTCGCGACGCTCGGCACGGCCTGCACGCCGATCCACGTGCAGAAGTTGCTGCGCCAGACGGACACGGTCATCTTCAGCTTCGACGGCGACTCCGCTGGCCGGCGCGCGGCGCGCCGCGCGCTCGAGGCATGCCTGCCGCACGCGGCGGACAACCGCACGATCCGATTCCTTTTCCTGCCGTCCGAACATGATCCGGACAGCTACGTACGCGAATTCGGTGCGGACGCATTCTCCGAGCAGGTCGAGCGTGCGATGCCGCTGTCACAATTTCTGTTGAACGAAGCAATTGCCGGCAAGGCGCTCGATCAGCCGGAGGGTCGCGCGAAGGCGCTGTTCGACGCGAAGCCGATGCTGCAGGCGCTGCCTGCGAACGCGCTGCGCGCGCAGATCATGCACATGTTCGCCGACCGTCTCGATATCCCGTTCGAGGAAGTCGCGGGGCTGTCGGACGTCGATGCGCGGATTGCGGCGCCGCCGCGCCAGGCGCCCGCGCGCAGCGAGCGGCGGCGCGTGACGGACAGCGAAAAGCGCGCGTTGCGCACGCTCGTGATGCATCCGCGGATCGCGTCGCAGCTCGACGACGAACAGATTGCGACCCTGCGCGCGCTGCCGCGCATCGGCGAGCTGTTCGCGGAAGTCGTCGATCACGCGCGTGCGCTGGGCGACGGCGCGGAGTTCCGGCTGCTGTCGGACGTTCTGCGGACGTCCTCGAACGGGGCGACTTACGAGGAAATCTTCCGCGAAATTCTGGACTATGATGAAAACGTCCGCGACTTGCTGTTACAGAATCCGGAAGACGAGACGGTGCCCGAGCGGCAGCGTGAACAGGAACGGATCGCGGGGGAGGAGCTGCAGGCAGCGGTGCTCAAGATGCGCTATGACGCCTGCTGCGACCGCCTCGATCGGCTGGCGCGGCAATCCACCTTCACACCCGAGGAACTGGCCGAATTGACGGAATTGAACCAGCAGCGAACCGACATGAAGCGTCGGCTCGGGCTGTAGGCGGCCGGGGCGCCAGGAGAGGGCTCCCCAGCGTGCTATAATATAAGGTTTCCAGCGGTTTGTTTTCCAAGCAGAGGCGAGAATCGCGATGGCAAAGACGACAGGCGGAAAGAAAGCAACAGGCAAGGGCTCGACGGAGCCGACCACCAAGGTCACAGCGGCCAAGTCAGCTTCTTCCGCCAGGACAACGTCTTCAGTCACGTCAGCCCCTGCAGGAAAGAAAACCGCGGCCGGCACTGCTCAGGCTGCGCCGGCGCCGGCAGCCAGATCACGGGCTGCCGCCAGACCCGACTCCGGGCCGGCCAAGCCGGCGGCGAAGCGGGCAAGTGCGAAAAGCGCAAGGGACACGACTGCCGCCGCGGACGAAACGGCAGTACGTACTACTCATGCACCCACGGTTCAACCGGCTGTCGTCCAGCAGCCGCGAGTCGATATAGCCGGTACGGCGAACTCCATGACCAAAAAGCTGAACGAAGTATCCGTCGATGACGACGCAAATCAGAGCGACGAGCAGCCCGCAGCCGCGGCTGCTCCGGGCAAATCCAAGGTGCGCGATCGTCGCGCCAAGGAAAAGGCGCTGCTGAAGGAAGCGTTCGCGACGAGCACGCCCGGCACGGCCGAGGAGCTCGAAGAGCGCCGCGTGAAGCTGCGCGCGCTGATCAAGCTCGGCAAGGAGCGCGGCTTCCTCACGTATGCCGAAATCAACGACCACCTGCCGGACAACTTCACCGAGACCGAAGCCCTCGAAGGCATCATCGGCACGTTCAACGACATGGGCGTGGCGGTTTACGAGCAGGCGCCGGACGCGGAAACGCTGCTCCTGAACGACAACGCGCCGGCCGCGTCGTCGGACGATGAAGTCGAAGAGGAAGCGGAAGTCGCGCTGTCCACCGTCGATTCGGAATTCGGCCGCACGACCGATCCGGTCCGGATGTACATGCGCGAGATGGGCACGGTCGAGCTGCTCACGCGCGAAGGCGAAATCGAGATCGCGAAGCGGATCGAGGACGGCCTGCGCCACATGGTGCTGGCCATCTCCGCGTGCCCGACGACGATCGCCGACATCCTCGCGATGGCCGAGCGCGTAGCGAACGAAGAGATCCGCGTCGACGAGCTCGTCGACGGCCTGCTCGATCCGAACGCTTCGGACTCCGCCGACACCGACGGCTTCTCCGCGAAGGAAGCGGAGGCCATCGAGAACGAGGACGAGGAAGCCGAAGAGGAAGCGGAAGAAGAGGAAGAGGAGGAGGACGACGGTGCCGCGCAGGCGTCGGCGAATGCCGCCCAGCTTGAAGCCCTCAAGCGTGCATCGCTCGAGAAGTTCTCGCAGATCAGCGAGTGGTTCGACAAGATGCGTCGCGCGTTCGAGAAGGAAGGCTACAAGTCGAAGTCCTACCTGAAGGCGCAGGAAACGATCCAGGCCGAGCTGATGACGATCCGCTTCACCGCGCGTACCGTCGAGCGTCTGTGCGACACGTTGCGTGCGCAAGTGGATGAAGTGCGTCAGGTCGAGCGTCAGATCCTGCACATCGTCGTCGACAAGTGCGGCATGCCGCGTTCGGAATTCATCGCGCGCTTCCCGGGCAGCGAGACGGATCTCGACTGGGCCGAGAAGGTCACGGCCGAGGGCCATTCGTACAGCGCGGTTCTGTCGCGCAACGTTCCGGCGATCCGCGAACAGCAGCAGCGTCTGCTCGACCTGCAGGCGCGCGTCGTGCTGCCGCTGAAGGACCTGAAGGAAACCAACCGCCAGATGGCGGCCGGCGAACTGAAGGCACGCCAGGCGAAGCGTGAAATGACCGAGGCGAACCTGCGTCTCGTGATCTCGATCGCGAAGAAGTACACGAACCGCGGCCTGCAGTTCCTCGACCTGATCCAGGAAGGCAACATCGGCTTGATGAAGGCGGTGGACAAGTTCGAATACCGTCGTGGCTACAAGTTCTCGACCTATGCGACGTGGTGGATCCGTCAGGCCATCACGCGTTCGATCGCGGACCAGGCGCGCACGATTCGTATTCCGGTTCACATGATCGAGACGATCAACAAGATGAACCGCATCTCGCGGCAGATCCTGCAGGAAACCGGTCTCGAGCCGGATCCGGCAACGCTCGCCGAGAAGATGGAAATGCCGGAAGACAAGATCCGCAAGATCATGAAGATCGCGAAGGAGCCGATCTCGATGGAAACGCCGATCGGTGACGACGACGATTCCCATCTCGGCGACTTCATCGAGGACAACAACACGGTCGCGCCGGCGGATGCCGCGCTGCATGCCAGCATGCGCGACGTCGTGAAGGACGTGCTCGATTCGCTGACGCCGCGCGAGGCGAAGGTGCTGCGGATGCGCTTCGGCATCGAGATGAGCACCGACCACACGCTCGAGGAAGTCGGCAAGCAGTTCGACGTCACCCGCGAGCGGATCCGTCAGATCGAGGCCAAGGCGCTGCGCAAGCTGCGTCATCCGAGCCGTTCCGACAAGCTGAAGTCGTTCCTCGAAGGGAACTGATTTCCAGCGTCTCACTTGCGAACGCCGCCGGTATCCGCGTGATGCCGGTGGCGTTTGTCCTCTGTCGCGTCTTTGTTGTTACAATGCCGGCCCGGCTTCGTTGCCGGGGCAGCGTGTAGCACGCTGTGATTCACGTCTGGGCCCCTAGCTCATGCTTGGTTAGAGCAGCGAACTCATAATTCGTTGGTGCCGGGTTCGACTCCCGGGGGGCCCACCAGATTACGTTCCTCGAGCGATCGCGGAGCGTTGTGCCGTTAAGCATAAAGTGGCCACTTGGACAGGTTATGCTTTATTTTCCGATAGGACGCATTTTGCTTTATCGGGAATCGGTGGTAGCGTGAAAAGCTTTGTTCGCGGTGTGCAGCCGCGAATGGGCGTAAAAAAGCCGGCGTGCGCGCCGGCTTTTTCGCTGTGAAGGGGTACGGGCGCCTAGCTCACGCCAAGCGCCTCCTTGACCTCCTGGAGCACGTCTATGACGCCGCGGATGCTGCCCAGAACCTCCTTGGGCACTCGAGCATTAAGCTCCCGCAGGTTGATGGCCTTGCCATCGGCGATGATGTCCCGGCATGCCGCCTCGATGACGGTGCGGGCATTGGCCACGCTCTGTTCTTTCCGGCGCTGCATATATTGCCTCCAGCGTTCGGCGAGGACGCGCGCTTCCTTGTTCGCATTCTGGTACAGCAGCCTGGTGTCGACGTCGAGGCGGCGTGCTGCCTCCGCTACGCTAATGATGGACGGTAGTCTGCTGAGCGTGTGCAATTCGTCGCGAACCCTCTCCCAGTCGATTGAGCGGGCGGTCGCCCGTTTTGTCTCAGCGGGGAACAGCATCGCCAACTGGTGGACTTCCGCCGTGGAGGGAGTCCAACCGTCCAAATTACCCGTCAGCAACCGCTGGAGTGGCAATCCGGTCTGTGACGCGATGCGCAAATGTGCTGTTAACGCAGGAGCGCCGCCTTCCTTCAACCAGTGATGCACCGTAGTCTTGCTCAGGCCCAGACGCCGGGCAAAAACTGCTCCCTTTCCGTTGTCGACCTGGGTAACAAGCGTTTGTATCGCGTCAAGCATCCCCTGCCGGGCAGGCGGCGCTTCGAGTGAAGCTTGAGCTTCCAGTATCGCCCCGACCTGAGTCGCCTTCCAGAGCTCCTCCGGAGAAGCAGGCGCGGGCGGCTCTCCATCGCCGAGAAAAGCCCCGCAGTGCGCACACCAGCCGGGGACGACGTAGGCCGACTTGTGCCGCGCGTCAGCGCGTCCGCAATCCGGACAGATGTGCACCAGCTCGACCTTGTGCTGGGTGCATACATTTACTGCACCCACGTCCCATGCCAGGCGGAAATAAGGCGTTTTGCCGCTGTCCCGGTCCTCTGCGAAGCATGCCGGACACCAACGTGAGCGCGTCGCGGCCAGGCTGGTTTGAGCAATAGCGTCACGCCATGGCAGCAGTGTGAGTCTGTCGAGTCGTTCGACGCTCGTAAGAGCTGAGAGCCCGGCAGACCAGTTGCTTGCTGCTTCCCCGATGCCGCCGATGTTCCCCACGTGCCATTCGTGCTTCTCCGAAAGCTCCCAGCCAACAGTTTTGGCGACTTGCCGGCAAAGCGCCGCCACAGACACGCTATGCGACACGGCCAGCCGGCAGAAGTAGCTGAGCAGGCTTTCAACCTCGGGCGTGCCGAGGCCGATGGGTTCGAGAGCGTGCAGTGTCGAGCGTGGATTTGAAATCGTGTAACTCATGCGGCACTCCTTCTGCCAGCTGATGCCTGACGCTGCGGCCTACGCATGATGCGGGTGAGGCCGGGATTGATGGCCTCCTCGCCGTCGAGGATTTCGGTCAATATCCGGTCGCGCTGTGCTTCGGTGAGCAGCGCTCGCCGTAGCGCGTCCTCTGACCAACGCCCGTCGGCTTCGGCCAGCCTGGCTGCTCGAGTGAGCACGCTGCTCAACGTACCGATGCAGCCCAGCGTGTTCTCGAGGAGCGCTTCTGCGTAACGTGTCAGTTCGCCGCCCCAGAGTTCAGGAAGCATCTTTTCGAATGCCTGGATGCAGGCGATGAACGCTCGAACATCCTCGGGACGGTCCTGCCGATAGCGTTCGAAATGCAGGACATGCGAGCGTCGGGCGAGTTGGCCGGACAACGACATGAGCCGGTACAGGTCGTAGGAGCCGACCAACACCATCTGCGTGCCGCACTGATTTACCAATGACTTCAGCGTATCAAGCTGAATTTCCAGCTTGGAACTGCCGCGCGTCTGGTGAATGATGTGAGCGGCTTCGTCAATGACGAGGAACTGGACTTGCCGCTCGCGCAGCCCACGTTCGACGGCCGTTCTCAGCGCCGCGAGGCTGTTGCCACTGGCACCGCGTGGCCGGACCATGCGTCCAGACTGCTGGTCGATACCGTAGGCCGCTTTCGGCGAGTCGAGGTCGTCGCCAAGCTGAGCGAGAATCTGCCGATAGAAAAGTCTCCACGAGAACTCGTTCTCACCAGAGGCAGGTGCCTCGACGAAGATGGCCGGAATCGTTCCGGCGTCGGCTTCCATTGCGGCGGAGGCGCGCTCAACTGCCGACTCGACCATGTATCTGGCCAGCGTGGTCTTGCCAGCGCCAGTCGGGCCGCAAACGAGGAGCGTGCTGTCCTGGCTGCCGGGGTAAATCAAGGTTTCTAGTTCAGACATGACCTGCGCGATGCGCGGGTGTCTGATGCGCTTGCTGAGCAGCATGCTCGCCGAATTCGGAATCGGCGAAAGTGGTGCGGGGTGTTGTTTCATGAATCACCTCAAAACGTGTCAAGGTCGGGAATGTCGTCCCACGCTACCGCCTCAGGAAGCGATGGGAATAGATTGGTAGCAGTACTTCTTGACCTTGTTTCTGCCGGCGATTCGGCAGCGCTGGATGTTTCCTCGGTGAGGCGTTGTTGATGCCGCGGCGCGACGGGCGCGATGCTCGCGAACTGCAAACTGTTGTAAAGCGACTTGTTTTCGGCCTGGCGCTCGAAGGCAACGGCCAACGCGCCCTCTGGCGTGAAGGTGCGCATGAACTCCTTGAGCCGCTGCGCATCCATCTCGTTATTGACTGATGCACGGAAGCGTCGGTTGTATTCCTGCGTCAGCGCTTTGCGTTCGTTTTCGGTTAGCTGACCAAGGCCACTCAAACTCGGGCAGACAGCCTGAATCCATTGGTCCTTTACGCGTACATAGACGGACGATGCGTCCCACGGGTCATACCTGACAGGAAGACGCCGACCCGCGACCTCGTAGGACCGGAATGCGGGGTTGTGGTAGAGCCTCTCGTTCACTTTTACGCCGCGCTGCGGATGAACCTGCCGGATGCCTTCCCGGTCGACCGGAGGGCACGTGGCAACCAGGAAGTCCCGGTTGAACTGGATGTGCCGGTGCTCCCGCGAGCCGCTTTCGCGCAAGCCGCGCAGAAATGCTTCGCGGGGGGACTCGCCCAGAACGGGATGCGGCTCCTGGTCGTAGAACTCCGTGGCCCAGTATTCGACTCCGTAATAGAGCGGCTCGAGCGTCCACTCGGCGAGGTTCTTGGGCAGATGCGAACCGGAGACCATCCGGACGTGCTTGGTGGCCTTCGTATTGCCCGCGAGACCGTGTATGTAATTAACGTTCAGATGGCCGAACATGCGCTCGAGTACCGCACCGTGACGCGGGTTGCCGGATGGTCGAAAACGCAGGTGGCAACCCATTGCCTTGAGAAAGGACTTGAATGCATTGGACCTGAAGTCGCTGCCGTTATCGACGACGACAATTTCGGGTAACCGATGAAAGCGGCGCACCATGTCGCGAACCGCCATCATGACTGAGTGGTACGACGGAGGGTCATACGTCAAGAACATGCCGACAATGCGCCGTGTATATGCGTCCACGGCGAGCGACAACCACGGCCTGCCGAGATTCTTGCCAGTGCGGCTGGAGATGAGTTCGATGTCCAGTTCCGTATGGTCGATATGTACATACTGGAACGGGCGGCTGCCATGTATCGGCGTGTGGTAGTGCAGAACGTCTACGAACGCATCCTTCTGGTATGCGATGCGTTTACCTTCACGGGTCCGTATGTCGCGGTTGGTTGCCTGTGACTTGATGTGCTTAATCAAAGTCGGGTATGACGGCGCCGGCACGTTTTCCTGCGAGCACACCACCACAAGATGCCGATGACAGGTCTTGTAGTTAATCGCCTTGCTGTTTCGCCATTCTTCATCGATGACGCGGTCCATCAGGTCGAACTGCTCGTCACTCAGACGGGCAGTGTGATTTCCGCGTGCGCTGATGTGCGGCACTAGGGCGAGAATCTCATGGTCTCCATTGGCTCGTGCGATGGCCTTACGGGCGTTCCAGCGACGCAACGTGCGCGCGGAAACCGTCGCCGTTGCCGATTCCGACTGGAGTAGCGTCTGGCGCCGAAGTGCTTCCGCGTACTCTTCTTCGGTATATTGGCTCAGACCGAGGTCGGCAGGCGGTGCCGCCTCGAGGACCCGGATGCGATTTTCGTCGTGAGCCGCAAGGAACCAGTCACGCTGAAGCTCCATGGTCGTATGGTCCTGCCTGTTGCAGACCACGCTCTTTTCGCCGACCAGTGTGATGGTCAGTTCCTGACCTTCGAACTCGAACCTGGTGCCGACGGCGATGTGGAGCGCGAAGTGTTCGTAACCTGGCGGCGTTGCTCGATGTGCCTCCGCATACAGAAACTCGCGCAGCATCTCGTCCCGGTAGATTCGGAAACGTCGAGGATTGCGCAAGGACTCCCGGTCGAGGTCGGTGACAACGAGATGGTCTGCGATGGCCTTGTGCACCTGGTCGGCGCTAAATGAATACGGCGGCTGGAGTAGTTCACAAAAGTGGAGTGCACCTTGCTCCTTCAGGCCTGCTTCGAGACGAGCGAGAACGTCCGCGGGGCACGGGGCGGCAGTGGGGAGATGGTAGTCCGCGAGATGTTGCAGATTTTCGATTCGGCGCCGGGGAATGGCAGCATCGCTGCGAATCCGGTAGCGAATGCCGAGTTTGGCGAGTTGTTCCTCGATTTGTGGCGAGTACCAGTTTCCGTCGGCGTCCCGCTGGTAGCGGTAGGGGTACTTCTCGGCCAAGTGGGTCAGCTTCGTCTCAGACTTCCACTCCTCAAGTGTGATGCCGTCCTGGCAAATCGCGAGAAAGTCCGGGGTGTGATGAATCGCTCGGATTTCACCGGTGGCGCCATCGACCAGACTGAATTGCAACTTGCACGGCTGCGGATAGAACTCCAGAACACGTTCGTCGTATTCGAATCCGATAGCTGCAGCGAACTCGATGCCGTAGCTCTCCGTGGCGATTTCGCGCGCCATCTTCCTGCTTGCCACGTAGGTAATGACATTGCCTCCCCGGGATGCCACCTTGCGTACTGGCGCGTGGACGCGAGCTTCCTGGACCAGCTTGCGGCCCGTAGGTGGCGTGCCCAGATGGTCGAACAGGTCGACCAGTTGTGCCTTGTTAAGCATTACGTCCTCACAAAAAATGCCTACAAAGGACGTGTAGGGACGCTGGCGCTGGGTCGGTCGTATATGACCGATTTGTTTGTGCCAGAATCGTGCTTTCCTCAAAAATCAGGGGCCAAATCCGGCTATGGGTGCAAGGATGAGCGAGACGCCGCTCGAAAGGGCATCGTCGCCAGCGGAGCCGTACGGCTCGTGGGAAGAGGCGGCGAAGGAGCTGATAGTGGAGGAGATGGCGCGTCAGCTCTTGAGTTACAAGGAGCTTTCGAAGCGACTGGAGAGACTCGGAATTGATGAGTCGCCGGACCAGATAAACCGAAAGGTCAACCGGAAGCGATTCTCGTCGGCGTTCTTGCTGGCCTGCTTGGCCGCAATGGACGTGAAGTCTGTCCGGATTAAATAGGGTCGGCTTTTTCGAAATTCGAGCGCCCGTAGCGCATCCGTGCGGATTCGCCCCTCGAAGCCACTTTGCTTGTCGCATGACGCCCTCGCCTCGTACCCTCTCACAAAAAGGCGAGGAGGCCCTGGTCCGATGGGCCACGGCGTCGTCAAGTGCGACCTACTCAGGCTGGCGTTGCGCCAGCATTCAACCTAGTAAATCCAGAGTCCGCTTTCAAGAATTTCCCATTGTCGGGATTCCCGCAGTGATTCAAGGAAGCATTCGAGCACCGTCATGCCCTTCAAATTGCGTTATACGGTCATGCCACGCGTCGGCCGAGTACGAAGCCGCCCGACGTTAGGGCCGCCCCGTCCAACTGACGGGCTTCGGTGAGTGGCCGCTTGCATGGACGGGGGCTGAATCTACCACTAGCGTGCAGGGGATAGCCGAAACTAGGGGGGATAGCGTCTGAGATATCGGCAACGGGATGGCGAAGCTAGCGTCCCGGAGGGCGCGTAGAGGCTGGCGGGCGAGGCGGCTCCAAACCGGGGAATCCGGGTGGGGAGGCTGAGTGGAAGGCTTTCCCAGGCAATTGCCATAGGGAGGGCTGGGCTCAGCCTTACCACCCGGAGCCCAGACCCACGGGAATGCTCAGGGCTGAGCCTTATGCGCAAGGATTTTTATGGCTGCCGTTTCATTACCATCTGTCGACAAGGTGTGGTTACACCAGTACAGCAAAATTAATCAAGAGGCCCTCGCCTCAAGTTGATGCTGCAACGTTTTGTAACCTAGATGGCGGGTGTTTTGCAAGCTCGGGGAGGAATTCCATCGCTGCGAGCAAGACTGGCGACCGTCGTACATTGTGATGAGTCAATAGCCAAATATCCCTAGTAATAATTGCCTGCTTCGGAGAAACACGGACAAGGTCAGGGACTAGGTTAGCGATGAAGCAACGCAAGGCGGCTGAACCAACACCGCTCCGTGCAGCCATCAGATAAGCCCGACACCGACTTTATTGCTTTCAGCATTCTGGTGACATTTATTGTCCTTGTAATACATCTTGCCGCTGGTATCCTAATTTTCCCACTGCCGTTCGCATCCGAGGTCTGACTGTTGTTCGACGCGCTGGTGGGGTTCGCCAAGTGGAAGCTTCTGTACCGCTTGAACGGGGATTAGAAAGTACGGTTGGCACGGATGTTTCCGGAGGAAGCGAGCGTTCGTGGCAACACGTCTAGACGAATAGCTAGTTGTAGTTGGAGACCATTGATGGATACCGGGGTTGTCGAGCCGACGGATGAATCGGCAAAGACTTATTGCGTCCAGATTCAGGCGACCGTCGCTGGACGGGTCAATCTGGCAGACTTCCAGAACGCGGTGCCCGTGGTTCGGGAGCTTTCCATAGTTAACGAAACGGAAGACGCATTCCGGGACCTGAAGCTCACCGCGATTTCTAACCCACCATTCCTCAAGCCCAAGACTTGGCACCTAGACCATCTGGCGGCGGGGCAGACCCTGCGTATCACGGACCTTGATTTGTCTCTCGACGGTCCGCTGCTTGGCCGCCTGACTGAGTCGGAAAAGTCGGTGGTCACGCTCACACTCACTGCGCCAAACCGAGAGTCAGCCGAGGTTGCAGTTTCCGAGCAGACAGTCGAGCTTCTTCCAAGGAATCAGTGGGGCGGCCTGTCGTCGTTGCCGGACATGATTGCGGCCTTCGTTCAGCCGAACGAGCAGGCAGTCGAACGTGTGCTCAAGCAGGCTGCGGAGGTGCTACGCAAAGCGGGGAAGCCCGGCGGCATCAATGGCTATCAGGAAGGTGCAAAGCGCGCATGGGAACTCGCTTCTGCTATCTGGAATGCAATTGGCGCGATGGGACTCGACTATGCCGTACCTCCCGCGAGCTTCGAGCGGGACGGGCAGAAAGTGCGCGGGCCCAGCCAGATTGCGGAATCTGGACTCGCTACCTGTCTCGACCTGGCTTTGTTCGTCTGCGCGGCACTGGAGCAGGCGGGACTGAATCCAGTTCTCGTCTTCCAGCAGGGGCACGCTTTTCCCGGCGTCTGGCTGAAGCCCGAAGAGTTCTCGACCACTGTCATTGACGACATCACTGCTCTGCGGAAGCGGGTGAAGCTCAAAGAGATGGTCCTGTTCGAGTCGACCCTCCTTGCACAGAGGCCTCTGCCGACTTTCAGTTTCACTACGGCCAAAGGTGAGGAGCACATCTCCGAAGACGAAGAGCCGAAGTTCGAGCTGGCAATTGATATTCGACGCGCACGCCTGCAGCGCATCAAACCGCTTGCTAGCGAACACGCTGTAGTTCGTGGCACAGCTGGCACCGATGTGACCGAGGACCTGACTCCGCGGTGGGAGGATGCCCCTGAGTTTTTGGAGGAGCTTGAAGACGCGCATTCAGACGACGGGCAGGAGCGGCCGGAGGACCGTCTTACACGCTGGCAGCGAAGGCTCCTCGACCTGTCACTCAGGAACAATCTGCTGAGCTTCAAGTCGGGAAAGAAGTCCCTGAAGCTCGACGCGCCTGAGCCAGGACTGCTTGAGGATGTTCTGGCGGAGGGTCATGCGCTAAAGCTGCTGACCCGTCCGGACCTCATGGACGGTTCGGACCCACGCAGCCAGGCTATCCACGAGGCGCGCGAGCGCGAACACATTCGCCGCCAGCACGCCCTCGACGCGTTGACGCGCAAGGAAGTGTTTATCGGGTTGCCGCAGGACGAGATGGATTCTCGCCTGACTGAATTGTTCCGGAATTCCCGGACCACCTTGCAGGAGGGTGGTTCGAATACACTGTACCTCGCACTCGGCTTCCTATCGTGGACGCGCGACGACAAAGACGACAAGAAATATCGTGCACCTCTCATCCTCGTACCTGTCACACTCGAGCGTCGCAGTGCGCGCTCTGGCTTCAGTCTGAAGCTTTACGACGAAGAGGCCCGATTCAATCCGACGCTCATTGAAATGCTGCGTCAGGACTTCGAGCTCGAACTCGGTGTGAACGACGTCGAGCTGCCCAAGGATGACTCAGGCCTCGATGTTGCCGGAATCTGGAAAACGGTGTCCCATGCCATCAAGGACATCAAGGGCTGGGAGGTCGTGGAAGAAGTCGTTCTGGCCTCTTTCTCCTTTGCCAAATACTTGATGTGGCGGGACCTCACCGAACGTACCGAGCAGCTCAAACAGAACGCGGTAGTTCGTCACCTCATCGATACTCCGCGCGATTCGTATCAAAGTACGGTGGAGTTCCCTGATGTCAGGCGGCTGGATATCGAGCTGCCTGTGAAGGAGACGTTCTGCCCTCTACCAGCAGACTCGTCGCAGCTTTCCGCCGTGGTCGCGGGCAGCAAGGGCAAGGATTTTGTTCTGATTGGACCACCGGGCACCGGAAAGAGCCAGACGATTGCAAATCTCATTGCGCAGTGCCTCGCCGAGCGCAAGCGCGTTCTGTTCGTTTCCGAGAAGATGGCCGCGCTGGATGTCGTCTACCGGCGCCTCGCGGACGTCGGCCTTGGAAATTTCTGTCTCGAGCTTCACTCCAGCAAGGCGCGAAAGACTGATGTTCTTGAGCAGTTGAAAACGTCATGGGATGCCTCCGCCGTCCTCGCGCCTGAGCAATGGCACGCAGAAGCGGTCCGACTTGAAGGACTGAGGTCCCAGCTGAATGGATATGTTGAACGACTCCATCTTCGACACTCGAATGGCCTGAGCGTCTATGAGGCAATCGGTCGAGTCGTCGGCGGTCATGACCTGCCAGTGTTCCGGCTGACGTGGTCGTCGACCCAGGCGCATGACATGGAAGCGATGCGGGGCCTTCGCGAAACCGCCGAACTGCTCGATGTCAATGCCAAGGCATTCGGTGAAGAGAAGTTGACGTCAACCCCGTTGGCACATGTGGCTCAGACCGAGTGGTCGCCTCTCTGGGCGGCCGCGCTGGACGACGCTGCCCGCGCGGTACCAGACGTTGTGGTGCGCTTCGAGAAAGCAGCGGCTGACCTGCGCCAGGCTATAGGGCTGCCGGACCTGCCGTTGGACCCCCGAGTACGCGATGGTATGCGGATGCTCGCCGCGGTCCTGTCGTCCGCGTCTGGTTACGACTGGCGTTTTGCGCTACGTCCGGATGCAAAGGCTATTGCGGATGGATTGCGCCAGGCAACACCAATGTTGCAGCGGTACCGGGAATTGCTCGGCACGTTGTCGACGCCTTGCTCGAATCAGACACTCGAGGACCTGCGAGTAGGCATTAGCCATTTGCAACGCGATTCGGAATTGCATGCAGCTCTTTCCGTGCCTTGGAGCGAAACACTGCGCGCTCGCCTCGCCAAAGGTATCGAACTGCTGCGCACCCGACTTGACGTTCTCGGCCAGCTTTCGATTCCATACAAGGAGGGCATCCAGACAAGGACAATTGCCGAGTTGCAGTCTGACCTGCGTGAGCTCAAGGACTCGGGCTGGCCGATGAGCATGATGCGCAAACGGTCCTTGACGAAGAAGCTCAGGGAGCTGGCAGGCGGAAACGGTGGTGGCGAACCGAACATCGATGGTGATATCGAGAGTCTTGCGCGAATTGACGCCCTCAATAACGAAATCAAGGAATACGGTGACCTGTTCTCGCTCACTTCGAGCGTATGGACGGGGCTAAAAACAGACCTTGATGTAGTTTGTGCGCTCCTGTCATTCCAGACGGCCCTCGAGCGTGCTCGTGAACGCTCGAACTGGGATGACGTGGGCCTTGACCCAGTCAGCCGAGGGCAATGCGGCGATGCTGCTCAAGATGACCTGCAGCGGATGCGTGAGCTGCGGAAAATCGAGCAGGTTATTGCGAGCCTCGCTCATCTGGAAATCGAGACGGGCAAGGTCTGGACCGGTTACAAAACTGATGTTGTAGTTGCGAAAGCATATGTACCTTTTCAAGGAGCGCTCTCTGCTGCACGAGCAGAAACCCACTGGATGGATGACGGATATACGGTAATCGAGTCTGGACGCGCTGGCCCAACCGCGGCTACCGACATACGAAACATGCGCGAATTGGTTTCGTTGCATGCCAGAATTCAGGAGTTCGCAGACCTGTCAGGCAAGACGTCCGGTCTGTGGAGCGGTCTACAAACTAAGATTGATGGCATTGAGCCGGCCCTCAAGTTTCTCGAGTCTCTCTCGGCCGCACTGGCAAACCTCGCGAATACACCTGAATTGCTTGCAGCGGTCAAAGCCCCGGTCGCCCTTCTGCTTGGCGACAGCAATATTCTGCTTGAGCCGTCAGGCATCGTTGCTGGTACGAGGCGCACCTATGCCGAAGCGCTGCAGTCGTTTAATGAAGTTGTCGCTCAATTTGCTACTGCCAGCGGGCTGGCATCTTCGGAACACGCGACTCTGCATTCGCTTCTCCCCGGTCAAGTAGCGGAACGCGCTAGGCAGGTGGTGCAGAATGCTAATCGGCTGAAACTCTGGTGCGCCTGGCGGAAAGTCCGTCAGCATGCGCTTTCGCTGGGATTGGCCCCATTGGTTTCAGGTATCGAAGACGGCAATATTCAGCGTGGGCAGGTGAAGGCGGTCTTTGAGACCAACTACTGCCGCTGGTGGTTGAATGCTGTCGTGGATGGCGACGAGGTTCTGCGTAACTTTGTGTCCGCCGAGCACGAAAAACGCATCCAAGATTTTCGCGAGCTTGATGAGCAGTTCGTCGCTCTGACTCGGGCCTGGGTCAGAGCGCAACTTTCGTCCGGTCTTCCTTCGCCGGCGAGGGTCGCACTGGGCTCCGAGTGGGGGCTCCTGCGTTATGAGATGCAGAAGAAGACGCGACATCTTCCGTTGCGCGAACTTATGTCGAAGGCTTCTGGTGCAATTCTCAGGTTGACTCCTTGTCTGCTCATGAGCCCGCTGTCGATTGCCCAGTACCTACCGGCTGAGACCTCTGACTTTGATGTCGTGGTCTTCGACGAAGCTTCTCAGATTCCGGTCTGGGATGCGATTGGTGCGATGGCGCGGGCGCGGCAAGTCATCATGGTCGGTGACCCGAAGCAGCTCCCGCCGACCAGCTTCTTCGACCGTGCGGAATCCGACGTCGACGATACGGATGTCGAGGCGGAACTCGAGAGCATTCTGGAAGAATGTATCGGAGCGAACCTGCCGACAATGAAGCTGTCGTGGCACTACCGCAGCCGGCACGAGAGCCTTATTGCCTTCTCGAACTACCGGTACTACAGCGGCGACCTGGTTACATTCCCGAGTCCTGTCACCAACGACAGGGCTGTCAGTTTCAATCTCGTGCCTGACGGCAAGTATGAGCGCGGTGGAGCCCGTACCAACAAACCAGAGGCGAAGGCGCTTGTGGCCGACTTGGTCGGCAGACTGAAGTCCCCGGGATTCATCGACAGTCGGATGACGGTCGGTGTCGTCACGTTCAACACCGAGCAGCAGCGCCTGATTGAAGACCTCCTTGACGAGGAGCGTCGCAGGGACCCGTCAATCGAGCCGCACTTTGCTGAGTCGGCGCTTGAGCCGGTGTTCGTCAAGAATTTGGAAAGCGTTCAAGGTGACGAGCGGGACATCATGTACTTCTCGATTACCTACGGCCCTGGCATTGATGGCACGATGCCAATGAACTTCGGTCCGATGAACCAGCAGGGTGGGGAGCGGCGCCTCAATGTTGCTATCACGCGTGCTCGCCAGGAACTGCGTGTGTTTGGCAGCTTCAAGCCGGAGAAGATGGACCTGTCCCGAACGCAGGCGCTGGGTGTTCGAGACCTGAAGCACTTCCTCGAGTTTGCCGAGCGAGGAGCTCGCGCTTTGGGTGAAGCCGTTGCCGGCAGCATCGGCGACTTCGATAGCCCGTTTGAGAAGGCGGTGTGTGTGGCACTGGCGGAGAGGGGCTGGACGGTTCATCCTCAGGTGGGCGTATCGGCGTTTCGTATTGATCTTGGCGTGGTGGACCCCGATGCTCCTGGCCGCTATCTGGCAGGCGTTGAATGTGATGGCGCGACCTACCATCGCTCAGCGACGGCTCGTGACCGCGATAAGCTGCGCGAGCAGGTTCTGAGAGGGCTTGGTTGGGAAATCGTCCGAATCTGGTCGACAGACTGGTGGGTTGACATGCCGGGCACCCTCGAGAAGGTGGATAGTCAACTGCGAGCTTTGCTTGCGGTCAGACGAGAAGCAGAGGCAGCGGAGATGCAGAGCGCTGCAGCAATCGCGGACGAGGTCCTCGCCGCCGCAAAATCGGGTTCAGGCAGCGGATTCAGTAACGCAAATTCGGTGGAAGATGTTGCGCCGAAGGTGGTATCGAAGGCTGCAGTCTCCGAAGATGAAGCGCCGGTCATGTACGCTCGCGCCGCGTCAACGCCGATATCCGTTGAGCGCGAGGAGGCGATATTCGTTGAAGTTGACTTGACGATTTCCGACCACGAGCGTGACCCGGAGCTGTTCTTCGCTCACTCTTACGACGAGCGTCTGCTCGCAATGATTACAGCAGTCGTCAACGTCGAGGGACCCGTGCGCGACGAGGTTCTGGCAAGACGTATTGCTCGGGCGCATGGATGGTCCCGAACCGGCTCTCGCATTCTGAGTCGCGTGGTCGACCTCGCGTCGAAGCACTTCGATGCCGAGACTGAAGATGTTGGCCTGTTTATCTGGCCTAAGACTGTCAAGGCATCTTTAGCGTTCAGAAGTCCGCTGCCCGGAGCTACACGACCGGTAGATGAGGTTTCAATCGCAGAGCTGAGAACGCTTGCGACAAAACTGCAAGCCGAGGGGCATGACGAGGAGTCAGGGCTCAACGCCATGAGTCGAGAGTTGGGCCTCCTTCGACTGCGCGGCGCGAGCAGGGAGCGTTTGGAGCAAGCATGGCGATGTGAATAACGTTGAGTTCAGACGGGCCGCCGATAGCACCGCGCGCTCTGTTGACGAATCTCGCTAGACGAGCTCAAGGCGCTTGCTATAGAAATTCCGTAGGTAGGCCATGATACGAGTCGGGTGTTATCGCGATGGCACGCGATTGGTCTGAGCAAGGTCTCTGCAGTGAGTAAGGCTCGCCTGGAGAGAGTCGGGTCGAACGTCGTGGGTGGGGCTTCACTGGAGGCCCACTAACGCGCTCGTCTGTACAAGCGGGGGCTTGATGGGTAGCTCCAGCTGACGAAACGAATTGAGACAATACGGGGCTAAAAATGGGCTGGGGTTTCAGGAAGAGCATAAAGATTGCGCCTGGCGTTCGTCTGAACGTGAGCAAGAGCGGTGTCAGTACGTCGATTGGTGGCAAAGGATTTACCTACAATTCGCGCGGCCGTGTGACCGCTAGTATTCCTGGCACGGGTGTTCGCTTTACCCAGAACACCCGCGCAACACGTACATCGAATCCGGTACGCTCCGTGGTTGCCGGAAGTGGTCGCATCGATTCCGCGAGCACGGAACGTCTCTCGAAGCGGGAGCAGGCAGCTCGAGACTTCGTGGCCCAGGTGCAGGAGCGCACGGCGAATGCGCTGTTGTTGTACTTCATGTCGCACGGTGTCTACGTCCGACGAGAGGATTTGACGGATGCCGTAACGCTTGAGGAGCATCAAGGATTCGTCGAGACGCTCGCCCTTGAGTTTGAAGCCACGACCAAGGCAATTAAGTTGGCTGTCGACATCGGCTCGATATCGCTCGCCGAGAAAGAGAAGGCGATGCTTGCAGTCTATGAAGTCGAGCGCAAGTGTTCAGAAAATCTCGGCGATAGAGGGCAACTGGCGAACGAAGCCGCCACCCTTGCAAGCGTGGTGCGCTCGTGGCCGGTGGCTCCCACGTTAATGGCCCCGTTGGTTGTGGGGCTCATAGCAGCGTTTCTCCTGTTCATGGGTGGCATTGTCGCCGGCCTAATTCTGCTCCTGGTCGCGCTTGCACTTGGGGGCTTCAGCTTCGTATCGTTCAGCAAGAAAAAAACTGCTGCTGCAAACACGATTGCGGATGCCAACGAGCGGTTCGATGCGTTGTTGGCTGTCGAGGTGTCCGGGCGCCCGGCACTTGGTGAAGTCCGGGACAACACGCATGTCAAGGCAATCGGCTGCGGCGTTCTGCTTGTAGCCGTTTCTGCAGTTGCGTGGTCGTATCGAACACCGAATGCTTATCAGCCTGCGACAGCGACGCAAGGTGCCGAGAAATCTGTCGCATCGACGTCGAGCGTGGCCGCCGACACGGCACAGGGGGACGGAAAGCAACTCGACTTCGGTTGGATGGTCGGAAAGCTGCCGGTCGACGTGGTTACCGATAAGCGGTTTCGCGCGACCTTCAACCACGCTTCCAAGGCAGACTGGAAGCGATTCGTTGACCGGCTCGCGGTCGCGAATTCCAGGGGCATCGAGTTGCGAGACGGCTTTCTAGTAGGGCAAGGATGTAAGGCAGGTGCTTGTGGTTCGGATGCCGCCGCGTTTGCAATTGATGCGTCTACGGGTAAGGGCGATTTTGCGTTTCGGGAAACTGTCGACCCCGCATCCGGTAAGGCCATCATCAAAAGGGTGACATGGAAGGACCTGCCGCTGGATTCAACTCCGCTCGCCGAATGGGTGCACTCGACGGAGACCGAAGCGGCTTCAGACACAGCTGCACTCGCTCCGGCGCAATCGACCCTGCGGACAAGCTTCGATTGCAGCAAGGCGCATTCGGATGCTGAACACCTCATTTGCACTGATGCCCAGCTGGCTGCGGCTGACGTCGAGCTGGCTGCCATATATACCAAAGCAAAGGCGGCTGTCACGGACCAGGTAGCTTTCAAGGCACGAACGCTGGAGCAGTGGAACTACCGCGAGAAAGCCTGTCACGACCGCGAATGTCTGGCAAGGTGGTATGCGGACCAAAGAACCGTGCTCCAGCATATCGCTGAGACGGGCAATGCGGCAGCCGAATAGTTTCCGTTCTGGGACGCAGCAGTGGGGAGCACCGCCTATGTGGCCTAACGAGTAGGCAGGCCGTAATCACGGTGCAGGTGGCCATCGTTATCAAGAATCAGACAGAGGGTCAGCGTGGCGATTGTGCGTATCCAAAAATTGCAAGGTTATCGGATATTTCGGGACTTCACTTGGGATGGTTTGCCAGACTTCGGGCGATACAACCTGATATACGGTTGGAATGGTGCTGGAAAGACGTCGCTATCGTCGGTGTTCAGGTTCTTGCAAAGACAACAGCCTCTTGAGACAGGGGCTGTTGAGTTGGTAATTGACGGCAATGTGGTCACAGGGACGGACTTTGCTAGCGGGAAAGTGTCCTCCGTTCGCGTGTTCAATCGCGACTTCGTTGACCGCAACGTTTTTGAGACGCCAGGCGTAACGCTGCCTCCAGTGTTCTATCTTGGTGAGGATAGTGCTGAGAAACAGAGGGAGATAGTCGCTCTACAAGAGGAGAAGGACGCGCTCGCCAAGGACCTGGCGAGACTCACTGCGTACAAGGACTCGGAGACGTCCTCGCAGAATACGTTCTGTACCAGTCAGGCACGGAGCATTCGAAATCTCCTGTTGGGTGATGTGCGCTATAACAATTATGAGGCGCCGCGGTTCAAGCAGCTGATGCGCACTTTGTCTTCCACCAAGGTGCTGCAAGCCACCTTGACTGACGACATGCGAGCCGAGGCGGAGAGCCGCCATCCGCGGACAGCTTATGCTTTATTCCGCGGGCAGGTTACGACTAACGGCACAGCGTCGCAAAACCCGCGATCGCATCACGCGTCGCGGGTTTTTCTTTTGCGGTCGGACGGAATGTGTCGAACGCGTTGAACGCATTCACGTCGGCGCAGCATGTCGTATCGCCGCCACCGGGGAAACACGGAGAGCGTGCCGTCCCGATCCCGATCGAAGTATGCTGTAGCGCGACCGGCGTGCACGACCGGATGTCCGTCGAGCGCGCAAGCCGCCGACCCGCGCTGCGTGCGATCCGGCAGCCAGAACAAACACCAACCGACTTCGCCCGACAGTGAGGGGCGGCCATCATGACCATGCTGCGTTCGTGGGGTGCGATTCTCTCGTTGCTGATGCTTGCCGCGTGCGCCAGCCTGCCGCCGCAGGTCGACCGCGCGCCGACGCATGGGTTCACCGATACCGGCAACACGCGCCTCGGTGCGGCGTTCCGCCGGCAGGCTGCCGCCCATCCGGGGCAGGACGCGTTTCATCTGCTGCGCGATCCGGTCGATGCACTCGACGCGCGCGTGCTGCTCGCCGATCGCGCGGACCGCTCGCTGGACCTTCAGTACTACATCTGGCACGACGACCTGACCGGCCATGAGCTCGCGGACGCGATCATGCGCGCGGCCGATCGCGGGGTACGGGTGCGTGTGCTGCTCGACGATCTCGGCACGAATGCGGACGATCGCAAGCTGCTCCAGATCAGTTCGCATCCGAACATCGAGATCCGGTTGTTCAATCCGGTCGCCACGCGCCATTTCAAGAAGATCGGCACGGTGTTCGAGTTCTCGCGCGTCAACCGGCGCATGCACAACAAGGCGATGATCGCGGACAACCAGGCGGCGATCGTCGGCGGCCGCAATATCGGCGACGAGTATTTCGGCGCGTCGTCGATGCTGGAGTTCGGCGATCTCGATGTGGTCGTGCACGGCCCCGTCGTGAACGACATCTCGACGGAGTTCGATACGTTCTGGAACTCGCCGTATGCCTTTTCGATCGATGCGCTGGTCGGGCATGACGCGACGCCGGGCGGGCTCGATCGCGAGCGCGAACGGCTGCGCGACTACCTGCGCGCGATGGAGGACAATCCGTATGTGCTCGAGGCGCGGCATCGGCTCGATCAGATCGTGCACGGCCAGGGAACCGAGCTGTCATGGGGCCATGCGACGGTCCTGTACGACGATCCGGCGAAGATCGCACGCGCACCGAAGGACAGCGAAGGGCACCTGATGCCGCAATTGCGCGCGCTCGCGCTGCGGCCCGAGCACGAACTGCTGATCGTGTCGCCGTATTTCGTGCCGGGCCAGGACATGGTCGATCGACTGCGAGCGCTCACGGCGCGCGGCGTGAACGTGACGATCCTCACCAACTCGCTCGCATCGACCGACGTCGCGGCCGTGCATGCCGGTTACCGGCGCTATCGGCGCGAGCTGGTCGACGCCGGCGTGCGGCTTTACGAGCGGCGGCCGTCCGGCGACAAGAGCATCTCGAAGCAGGTCATCATCGGTTCGTCGCGCGCGTCGCTGCACGCGAAGACGTATGTGTTCGATCGCAAGAGCATCTTCATCGGCTCGATGAATCTCGATCCGCGCTCGCTGAATCTCAACACCGAGATCGGCGTTTACTGCGAGAGTCCGGCGATTGCGTCGGAAGTCGCGGCCGATCTGGAGCCGCGGCTCGACCTGATCGCGTGGCGGGTCGAAGCGAGAACCGACCCGGCCGGGAAGGGGCGGCTCAAATGGATTCAGACCGATGCGGACGGGAAGGTGACCGAGATCGATCACGAGCCGGAAGTGTCGGCGGCGCGGCGCATGGAGGTGTGGTTTCTCGGGCTGTTCCCGATCGAATCGCAGCTGTGATCCCGCTGCCAGCGCGGGCGGTTTGCGCGGACGCGCATCGTCGATCCTTACGCGATGTGCCGAAGGCCGCGCACACGGTTCCGGGCGTGCGAGACTCCGCCCCCGGAACCGCACCGCTCATCGCTCGATCAGCGCGCGAAATCCGACGTGCTCTGGATGAACGCGTTCAGCTTCGAGATGTTCACACTGCCGAAGCCCGTCGTCGCATCCCAGCCGGCCTTCGCCTTGTAGCCGTACGTGCCGCTGCCGTTGTTGCCGGCGGTGACGTCGTGCAGCAGTGTCGGTGTTTTGTAATTTCCGAGGTTCGATCCAGTTGCAATGGCAACTTCATCGACCGGATAATCCGCGGTTCGATTCGTAATGGCACGGCCGACCGCGAAGGGGAAGAAAAGCGCCGCGCGCCGAGCGCAGCGGTGAGCCGTCAGGCGGCACGGGCCCGATTACGGCACGACGCGCGGTGGTTGCGCCACCGGCATTCGCATGATCAGCCCGGCTTGCGCTCCGGCGGCGGGGGGGGCGGTTCGGCAGCGGGCGGGCCCGCGGCGTTGTCGCCGTTCGCGTTGCGCTCGCCGTTGCCGGGCACGACATGTCGCGAACCGTCGTCATACGCGACGAGGCTGCGCTGCGGATTCGCGATCCGGATCCCGCGTTCGCGGAACATCACCGCGATGCGCCGGTTGAATTCGCGCTGCACGCCCCAGCGTGCGGAGTCCTTGCACTGGATCTGTCCCGCCAGCGCGATCGTCGCGCCGTCGACCTGGTCGATGCCCCAGTAGCTGAAATCCGACAGGATGCCGTCCTTGTAATTCGGATCCTCGCGCAACGCCGCGCCGATTTCCTTGAGCGTCGCGATTGCGAGATCGATGTCCTGCCCATACGCGATGCTGACCTTGACGGCCGCGTTGCCGAGCCCGCGATTCGTGTTGTTGACGGTCGTCACCGAACTGAATGGGATCGTGTACAGCGAACCGTCGCCCGCGCGCAGCCGCACGGTGCGGATCGACAGGTATTCGACCGTGCCGGACACGCCGGCGAGCGTGACCCAGTCGCCCACCTGCATCGCATTCTCCATCAGCAGGAAGATCCCGGTGATGAAGTCCTGCACGAGCTTCTGCGAGCCGAACCCGAGCGCGACGCCGAAGATGCTGGCGCCGGCGAGCAGCGGGCCGACGTTCACGCCGATTTCGCTCAGGCCGGTCAGCACGACGACGAGCGCGATCATGATGAACAGCAGCGAACGCAGCATCGGCAGCAGGGTGCGCAAGCGCGCCGCGCGCACGAGGTTGCCTTCGCGCGTCCACTGTTGCAGGCGGCGCTCGATCGCGATGTTCGCGGCTTCCCAGACGATCAGCGCGACGACGGCCGCGATCGCGATCGTCATCAGCGCCGACGCGAGCCGATGGCCGATCGTGCCGGCCTGGAACGCGTGGAAGATCGGCACGCCCCAGATTTGCAGCAGCAGCACGACGGTCACGATGGCAATCACCGCCGACACGATCTGACGCAGCAGCGGGTAGTAGCGGTACGCGTGCAGATGAACGAGCGTGCGATCGTCGTCGCGGCGCTGGAACAGCCGCGCGAGCGCGCCGAACACGACGATCGACACGATCCGCATTCCGATCATCACGGCGATCGAGCGGCCGCCGAGCGTGATCAACACGCGGTAGCCGTTGTGCACGTCGAGTGCCCACACGAACCACAGTGCCATCACGACGAATACCGACACGGGCGCCCACGCGTCGGCGAGCGCATTGCTGACCATCGCGGCGGTCGGCCGGTTTTCGCCGGCTGCACGAATGCGCGTGGCGACCGGTTGACGGCACCGCAGGATCAGCACCGAGACCATCAGGTGGCCGACGAGCGCGACGGCCTTCAGCAGCGCGATGTGGCTGGCGTCGCTGAGGCCGAAGCTCGCGGCAACCTCGACCGCGGCCGTGAGGGCGCCGACGACGATCGCGATCCGCGCGATCGAGCGCTGCGCGACCGCGGCCCATGCGTCGCTGATATGCACCAGCCGCAGTTGCCGCGCGTCGGGCTGGAAGAACAGCCGGCTGACGATCGTCACGAGGCGGCAGATCACGTAGATGTCGATCAGCGATTCGAGCGCGGTATCGGTCGGCGTGTCGGCACCGTCGAGGACCGACATCGTCAGGCTCGCGACGCCGACGAACACGAGCAGCGGCACCACCCGCAGTGCGAGGCTGACCAGCGCGCGCGGCATCCGGCGCAGCAGCGTGGTGTGGCGGCGCGCATGGCCGCGGCCTTGCGACGACGTATGGGGCGTGGCGGCCGCGTCGGCCTTGATGGTCGTGGCCGCGGCCGCGGTGTCGCCCGGCTTCGTCGGTGGCGCGGTCTCGTCGTCGTCGTCGGGCTCGGGCGATTCGGCTTCATTCGGGCGCGGCGATTCGGCGCGGCGCACGCCAAGGGCGGCCAGTGCGCGTCGCAGCAGTCGCTTCGCGAACCATTCGACGACGAGCGCGGGCACGAGCACCGCAAGGAGGATCCCGATCGCGCGCGTGAGATCCGCGCGTTCGTCGGCCCGTACCAGCCGCTCGTGCCACCAGGTGCCCACCGAGCCGACATCGAGCAGCGAGCGCAGCGATTCGTTCAGCGCACCGCCGATTTCGGCGGCCCAGTGCGCTCCCTGCCGGACCAGCATCGACGCCAGCCCGTTCGTGGTGAGCGCGGCGGGGGCGGCGGCCGATGCCGCGCTGGCCGGCGCCGCGCCGCTGGCCGGCAGCGCGGGCGTGCTCAGCACGCCGACGGCCGCGATCGCGCGCAACGTCGTTTCGACTTGTTGGCGCTCGCGCGGGTTCTGCAGGACGGAGAGCGCCTGCTGCGCCTGTTGCGGTGTCAGCGCGGGCACGGCGCCGGAGGCGGCCGATGCGGCGGCGGGGGCAGGCGTGGCCGCGTGGGCGGCCGATACGATGGCGGCGAGCAGCCAGCCGAGCAGGAAATGTCGCATGAATGGGCAGGCGGGCGCGCATCGCGGTGCGGCCCGCCAGGCTGGACGATGGACGGAAGTTAACATGATCGCGAGCGGGGCCGAATAGTTCCTTCGATGAGTATTCGTATCGGGCATGCGGCAAGCGCTGCGGGCGTCTACAGCATGCCGGACAATTCGTTTCGAGTGACGTCGGCGTCAGTCCGGGCCGTTCGTGCTCCGCTGTTCGGGCAGGTCGTTTCGGCCGGACCGGGAACGAAGCATGCTCGGCGGCGCATCGGTCCGGCGCAATCCACGTCTTACGCTACCTGCGATGCGTTCCGGATTCCTGATGAATCAGTCCTGCCCGCCGTGAAAGATCGGCAGGACGTGCTCGGCGATTTCCTCGACGACCTCGCGCACGGGCCGCGCTGAACCGGGATTCAGCGTGACATGATGGGTGCCGGCCGCCCGCATGTCCTGCAGGATGTCGATCAGCGCATCCCGGCCGGTTGCGTAACCGAGCGGCAGCGCGGTGGCCGGCCCATCGCGCTTCGCGTCGAGATCGAGCCGCATCGATACGCCGAACGCGCGAAACGCCGGCTGGGCGAGCCGCTCGACGGCCGCGCGCCACATCGAATAACGGGCGCGCTGCGTGTCCGGATCGCGGTGGTACGTCATCCAGCCGATCGCGTTCCGTGCGATCCAGTCGACGCTTTGCCCGCCCGAGCCGACCGCGAGCATCGGCACCGCGTCGTCGCCGCGCGGCAGCAGCGTGAAATCGGGCGCGTCGGGCGGCGTCTCGTCGGGCAGCACGCGGGACGGCACGCCGAGCGCGGCCGCGACGATGTCCCAATGGCGGCGATAGCGGTCGCGCCGCGTGTCCGCATCGACGCCGAACGCCGCATATTCGGGCGGCCGGTCGCCGGAGCCGAGGCCGAGGATGAAGCGTCCGCCGGACAGCGTCGCGACCGACAGCGCGCCTTTCGCGATATGCAGCGGATGGCGCAGCGGCAGCACGATCGCGCCGCTGGCGAGCGCGATCCGGTGCGTGCGCGCTGCGAGCGCGCCGAGCAGCACCCACGGATCGAGATGCCCGACCGGGTCGGGGTAGTCGGCGCTGTTGAGCGGCACGTCGCGAATCCACAGCGCGCGAAAGCCGAGCGAATCGGCCAGCGCCGCCAGTTCGAGCTGCTCGTTGAAATCGGCGACGGCATGGCCGCGGCGCAGCAGCGGCAGCGTGAGGCCGATCGACAGCCGCTCGGGCGCGAATACGCGATGGGCAACGTCGGCGCGCTCGGAGGCGGGCAGGGTCATGTCCATTCCTTGAAGACGGGGCGAAGGGCGTGCGCGCCGCGCCGTGTCCGCATGCTAACGTGTTTGCGCGCCGCTTGCGCCGCACGAGCGGCGCTGGCTCAAGGCGCGGGGCGCACGATGCGCGGAGTCGCGGCAGTCGGACGCCGGCGGCACGCTCGGCCTGATCGAATACGACGGTTGCCGTGTCGACGCCACCGAACGCCGCGTGAAGGTGCTCGAAGCCTATCGTTGACGGCAGCGTTCGAGCGGCGGCGCCGGCACTCGGCCGACGCGGGCGGTTGCAGGCTGATCGTCAGCATCGTGCGGGCCCGAGCGCGACGCCGCTCCACGGCCCGCGCACGCGTCCCATTCCTGTAACACCGGCGTCCTGCCCGCTTCCCGTCGACCGGGCGGGCCGTTTCCCGTCGTTTCACTTTCGAAACGTTTGCGCGTATCTGTCGCCGTGCAATTTGCATCGGATCATTTCATCGGCCCGTGTGGCCTTGCGCCGCGAAACATGGTGCGCTCCTTGCATGTCTGTATGCGCCGTGAGCGCGATCGCCGGCGGAGTACGACCGGGCGATCGCTTCAGTGGGTCGGATGCATCGAAGACAGGGACAAGACAATGAGAACAGACCAAATCGCAACGAGTCATGTTGCAAACATGAATCGCCGACCTGCCCGTGAATTCGCTTCGCCGTTGATTGCGGCGACATGAGCGCGCGGCTTTCCGTTCCATCCGGACCAATCGGGTTTGTTCCGAACGACGACGTGCAGGTGTGACGCACGAGGTCGACCGGTGCCAGTCGGCCGTCGGGAATGAACCGCGAGTGCGCGCCGATGGGCGACCATGACTTCCGGACCGTCATTCCGACGCGCGAATTGCCAGCGCGCCGCACGCGTCGCATGCGCGTGCGTGCCGCACGCGGCGCATGGCGGCGAACCGGCAAAGCCGAAACGGTCCGGAAGGACGGGCCGGCGGCGCGGCGATCCGCGCAACATCAGCAAATCGCAGGCGTAGTTCAGGGGAATGGTCCGCCGGCCGCACCGCGGCGGATCCGACGACATTGTGCTGTCAGTTGATCCACTACCCCGATGGATCAATTGTTGAAGCGCCCATCGCCATGTGGTCGATGGGCGTCTTTTTTGGCAGCGCCGGTTTCGCGCGTGGACCGCCGGCCCGATCGCACGGCGTTCTGTATCATGTGCTGGCGCGTTGGCCGCCCGTGCGGGCGCACGGCCTGCCTGCGTGCCCGATCACCCGCCGTCAACATGAACGATACCGACTTGCACGACCCCTCATCCGCCAGCATCGAGCCGGCCGCGCTCGATGCGCTGCACACGTTCGTCGAGCGCCATCCGCGGCTGTTCGTGCTGACCGGCGCGGGCATCAGCACGGATTCCGGCATTCCCGGTTATCGCGACCGCAACGGTCAATGGATGCGCTCGCCGCCGATCCAGCTCCACGAATTCCTCGGTTCCGACGCCGCGCGCCGACGCTACTGGGCGCGCAGCATGATCGGCTGGCCGGTGGTCGGCCGCGCGCAGCCGAACCGGTCGCACGTCGCGCTCGCGCGGCTCGGCGGCACCGGCCGGATCGAACGCCTCGTCACGCAGAACGTCGACGGCCTGCACCAGCGCGCGGGCAGCGACGACGTGATCGAACTGCATGGCGGCATCAACGGCGTCACGTGCCTCGATTGCGGCGCGGATCATGCGCGCGCGACGATCCAGACCGTGCTCGAAACGGATAACCCCGAATTGCTGGGCGCGCAGGCGGAGCCTGCCGCCGACGGCGACGCGCACCTCGAATGGGCCGCGCTCGACACGTTCCGCATCCCGGCCTGCCCGGCCTGCGGCGGGCTGCTGAAGCCGGCGGTGGTGTTCTTCGGCGAGAACGTGCCGCGCGAACGCGTCGCGCGCGCGTCGCAGGCGCTCGACGCGGCCGATGCGCTGCTCGTGGTCGGCTCGTCGCTGATGGTGTATTCCGGCTACCGGTTCTGCGTGTGGGCGCAGGCGCAGGACAAGCCTGTCGCCGCGCTGAACCTCGGCCACACGCGTGCCGATCCGATGCTGACGCTGAAGATCGAAGCGCGTTGCGCGCCTGCGCTCGATGCGCTGAATGCGCGGCTGGGTGTCGCCGGCAGCGCGCCGGAGCACGCATCGTGACCGGGCCGGCGTCTACGCCCGATCCGTCCGCGCGGCTGTTGGCGCCCGCGGCCGAGCGCAACCGCGGGCCGATCCTCGACGTGCTGCGCCGCGTGTTGCCGGCGAGCGGCAGCGTGCTCGAGATCGCCAGCGGCACCGGGCAGCATGCCGTCCACTTCGCGCAGGCGCTGCCGGGCCTGCGCTGGCAGCCGAGCGACCCCGACGCGCACGCGCGCCGCTCGATTGCCGCATGGGTCGCGCATGCGGGCCTCCCGAATCTCGCCGAGCCGCTCGCGTTCGACGTGCGCGACGCGTCGTCGTGGCCGGGCGTGGCGCTCGACGCGATCGTCTGCATCAACATGATTCACATCTCGCCGTGGGCCTGCACCGACGCACTGTTTGCCGGCGCGGCACGCGTATTGCGCCCCGGTGGCGTGCTGTTCCTGTACGGCCCGTATCGCCGCGAAGGCCGGCACACGGCACCGTCCAACGAAGCATTTGACCAGCAGTTGCGCAGCCGCGACCCGTCGTGGGGCGTGCGCGATCTCGAGGCGGTCGTCGCGCTCGGCCTCGACCGCGGGCTCGACTGCGTCGAGGTCGTCGAGATGCCGGCCAACAACCTGAGCGTCGTGTTCCGGCGTCTGCCGCACGCCGAGCAGTGACGCGCATGCGCGCATCGCGGCCGGGTTTCCACTATCCTTTCGCCTGTGCGCGCGGCCCGGTTCGGGTCGCGCCCCGTTTTTTCCGGAGAATTGAATAATGGGCAAACAAGCAATCGGTGTGATCGGGCTCGCGGTGATGGGCCGCAATCTCGCACTCAATATCGAGAGCCGCGGTTACGCGGTGTCGGTGTACAACCGCAGCCGCGAGAAAACCGACGAACTGATCGCCGAATTCCCCGGCCGCAATCTGGTGCCGACCTATACGCTCGAAGAATTCGTCGCATCGCTCGAAACGCCGCGCCGGATCCTGATGATGGTGAAGGCCGGCGAAGCGACCGATGCGACGATCGCATCGCTCAAGCCGCTGCTCGAGAAGGGCGACGTGCTGATCGACGGCGGCAATACGCACTTTACCGACACGATCCGCCGCAACCAGGAACTCGCGCAATCGGGCCTGCACTTCATCGGCACCGGCGTGTCGGGCGGCGAAGAGGGCGCGCTGCGCGGCCCGTCGATCATGCCTGGCGGCCAGCGCGACGCGTACGACCTGGTCGAGCCGATCCTCAAGCAGATCGCCGCGAAGGCGCCGTCGGACGGCGAGCCGTGCGTCGCGTACATGGGCCCGGACGGTGCGGGCCACTATGTGAAGATGGTCCACAACGGGATCGAATACGGCGACATGCAGCTGATCGCCGAGAGCTATGCGGTGCTGAAGGACGTCGCCGGCCTGACCAACGACGAACTCGGCGCGGTGTACACCGAGTGGAACCAGGGCGAACTCGACAGCTATCTGATCGAGATCACGTCGAAGATCTTCGGCAAGAAGGACGACGAAACCGGCAAGCACCTCGTCGACGTGATTCTCGACCGCGCCGCGCAGAAGGGCACCGGCAAGTGGACGAGCCAGAACGCGCTGGATCTCGGCGTGCCGCTGCCGCTCATCACCGAGTCGGTGTTCGCGCGCGTGCTGTCGTCGCTGAAGACCGAGCGCGTCGCGGCCAGCAAGATCCTGTCGGGCCCGGCCGCCGCGCCGTTCGACGGCGATCGTGCCGCGTTCGTCGAAGCAGTGCGCCGCGCGCTGTACCTGAGCAAGGTGATCTCGTACGCACAGGGCTTCGCGCAATTGCGCACGGCGTCCGAAGAGTACGGCTGGAACCTCGATCTCGGGACGATCGCGAAGATCTTCCGCGCGGGCTGCATCATCCGTGCGCGCTTCCTGCAGAAGATCACGGACGCATACGCGCAGGATCCGGTGCTCGCGAACCTGCTGCTCGATCCGTACTTCAAGGACATCGCCGCGAATTACCAGGCCTCGCTGCGCGACGTCGTGGTGGCGGCGGTGAAGGCGGGCGTGCCGGTGCCGGCGTTCGCGTCGGCGGTCGCTTACTTCGACAGCTACCGTTCGGAGCGGCTGCCGGCGAACCTTGTGCAGGCGCAGCGAGACTTCTTCGGCGCGCACACGTTCGAGCGGACCGACAAGCCGGGCAGCTTCCACGCGAACTGGTCGTAACTAGCAGGCGAGGCGGTATTGTTGCGAAATTCTATTCTTCGAGTAGGGTTTCTCCTTCCCGGATGTCGGAATTGTTGGCACTCAGGAAACAGTGTTTTCGTTGTTTCATGGTTTTCCCTAGGTGATCTCCGGACTAAACTTTGATCAATCGCTGCAGACATGGTGTGTGCGGCGAAGCAAAAAAATCCCGGAGGTAATCATGAAATCGCTGATCGCAACGTTCGCTGCAGCTGCCGTTCTCGCCGTTCCCGCCGTGTCGTTTGCCCAACAGAGCGCGCCTGTCACCCGTGCGCAGGTGAAGTCTGAACTGTCCGCGCTGCAACAGGCCGGCTACAAGCTGGGCAGCGACCGTACCGACTACCCGGCAAGCATCCAGGCCGCCGAAGCTCGCCTGAACCCGCAACAGAACGTCGCCGCTGCCGATACGAGCGGCTACGGTGCCCAGCCCGCTGCCCAACAAGAGTCGGGCGCGCCGGCAGTCGCCAAGACCGGCTGGCAGGTCAAGCGCGTGTCGGATGGCGCACCGGTCTACAAGGGTCGTTAATCGGCATTGATCGCAGGCCGCACGCGCGGCCCGATCTGACCCCGAGCAGCGTAATGCAGTGCAGGCAGCCCGTCGTTCCGCATCACGGAACGGCGGGCTGTTTTCATTGGCGGTGCGCCGCGTCAGTGCAGCGGCCGCGGGCCGCGAGCGATGTCCCGGAACAGCGTGTCGGCCGGCTCGAGTGCCTGCAGCCACGCTTCGTCGTAGCCGCTCAGCGTGTCGAGCGCGTCGCGCAGCCGCTCGATTGCGAGCACCGGCAGCTCGACGCTGTGCCGGGTGGCGCCGCTCAGGTGCGCGACGCTCGCCAGCTGGACGAGGGCGTCGGCGGCTTCGGCCACGTCGGTCGCGAACAGCAGGTGCCGGTTCAGCAATTCGACCAGGCCGCTGGTACCGGCGAAATCCTCGGCGTTGAGTTGCACGGACAGAAACGTCGCATTGTTCATGGTGATCTCCTCGTTATCGCTCGATCGCGCGGTGCCTTTCCGAGTATAGGAGGCGGCGCGCGTGGCCGGCCGGACACCCGCCGGACGCCCCGTGCGACGCGGTTTGCGGCCAGTCGGCATCCGTTTGCGGTGCTGCAAGATTGTTGCCGGCGGAGGCGCCTGCCGCAGTCCCGACCACGACAAATGGTATCTTTGCCGATCGGGACGACGCGAAAAAAGGGCCGGTGAGCCCGTTCACGTCGATGTTCCGCTGTGGAAACTGACGGCCGCGAGAGCGGTCGGATACTGGTTGGTCCGGCCGTCCGGCCGGACATCGTGCGTCGCGCGCCGGAGGGCGGTGGGCGGCGCAACGACGCAAATCCGGGAGGACCCTTGAGAAACAATACTCCGATCCACGATGCGCTGACGCGCTGGTTGCCGCAGGCGGCATTCGTCGCCGCGGCCGTGGCGCTGACGGGCTGTACGATGACGCCGTGGACCGACAACTGGCAGCCGATGCGGCCGTCGACGCCGATGTCGGCCGCCACGCCGGGTGTGATCGCCGGCTATTACCGCGTGAATCCGGGCGACACGCTCGCCGGCATCGCCGCCGCCTACGGGCAGCGCGTGCAGGACGTGGCCAGCTGGAACCACATGTCGCCCAACGACGCCGTGTCGCCGGGCCAGGTGCTGCGCGTCGCGCCGCCGCCTGCCGCGACGTCGCTCGGGCAGCCGTCCGCCGCGGCCGCGCAACCCGGCTCGCTGGCCTGGCCGGCCACGGGTATCGTCGCGACGCCGTTCTCGGCCGGCAAGACGCGCGGCATCGTGATCGCCGCATCGGGGCCCGACCATTCGGTGCGGGCCGCGGCGAACGGGCGGGTGGTCTACGCCGGGTCCGGCGTCAAGGCATACGGGCCGCTCGTGATCCTCAAGCACGACAACGGGCTCATCACGGCCTATGGACACAACGGCAAGCTGCTCGTCAACGAAGGCGACGCGGTGCGCGCGGGCCAGCCGATCGCGGAGATGGGCACCGACGCGAGCGGCCGCGCGACGTTCGAATTCGAAGTCCGGCAGAACGGCAAGGTCGTCGATCCGATGGGGTTTCTGCCGCGCAACGGCGGCTGACGCGCCGCGTGACAACGTGTGCGCCGCGCGGCGCACACGTTCCCGCCTTCAACCTTCCTTGAGCTCCGCGGTGTCAGGCTGCCTCGCATGATTGCCGAGCCAGCGAATGGCCAGCGCGAGCCCCGCTGCGCCGAGTGCGATCAGCGAACACTGGATCGCGACCGGTAGATAGCCGTGCGGCCGCGGATCGACGAACGGGTAGGGATACCAGTTCTCCACCGCGCCGCGCACGAGCGTATAGCCGAGATAGACGACCGGAAAAGCGAGCCACGCGAACGCGCTGCGCCGCGGAATCGGCGAGCGCGGCTCCACATAGAGCCAGTCGCACAGCACCACGAGCGGCACGATCCGGTGCAGGACCCAGTTGTTGAGGGCCGGGGTGATGTGGCGCAGCGCATCGAGCCGCGCGAGCAGCAACTCGTAGACGATCGCGGTGATCAGCATGTACAGCACGGCGGCGCCGCGCATCGATTCGTAGCGGGCCGAGCCGCGGCGCGTGATGCGCGACAGCCCCGCGACCAGCATGGCCGCTGCATACAGGCTGCTCAGTTGCGTGAAGTAGCTGAGGTAGTTGCCGAGGCGGAAGGTCGGCAAGCTCCAGTAGTCGGCGACGCTGTGCAGCGTGATGGACACCGCGAGCAGCGCGGCGATCAGCCGGTAGGCCGCAACGAAGAACGCTTTGCTCATGATGCCCGCGCAACGTCGCACGAAAACTTCATCGTGCCACAGCCGCGGGCGCGCGCGATGCGGATTTTCCATATGACGAGGCCGCGAGGCGGGGCGAGGCGGATTCTTCGGATATTTGATCCGGTCGCGCAATACCGGTCGCTCGTGAGGCTACAATCGGGGCAGCGCCGGGCACCGGCGAGCCGCGGCATGTGCCGGTCGCGTAACCCACACGAGAAATACACGAGACACCGCATGAAAAACATCCTCGCGAAACAGACGCGCTACAGCGCGCCGGCAATCTTCTTCCACTGGATCGTCTTCCTGATGGTGGCGCTCGCCTACCTGGCCATCGAGATTCGCGGGCCGAAAGGCAGCGACAGCCGCGCGTTCTGGATGAATGTGCACTTGCTGGCCGGCACGTCCGTGCTCGTGCTGTCCGTGCTGCGGGTGCTGTGGCGGATGATCAGCCGCGTGCCGCAACCCATTCCGCAGGCAACGCTGCTCAAGTGGCTGTCGACGCTCGCGCATATTGCGCTGTACGTGTTCATCATCGCGCAGCCGCTGCTCGGCATCATGATGGTCAACCTGGGCGGCAAGCCCGTGTCGCTCGACTGGATCGGCGTGTCGTTCACGCTGTTCGGCCCGGACAAGGCGCTGGGGCGGGTGATCAAGGAGGCGCACGAACTGATCGGCAATGCGTTCTACTTCGTGATCGGCCTGCACGCGCTGGCCGCGCTCTACCATCACTTCATCCGGCGCGACGACGTGCTGCGCCGCATGGCGCCGTGATCGCAATACGCTGAAGTCGCGCACGACAATCCAGGGGCGTATGGTTGCGTTGACAACCATGCGCCCCTGGCTCGTTTACGGTCATGTGCGGCTGGCCATCGCGGCGAACATTCGGTAACATCTCGGCTGTTTTTACATTCCGCTTACGCATCGCCGCGCATGCTGCACCGACATCGTCACTTGACCGCCTGGCTCGGCGTGTTCGCGATCTGGCTCGCGATCGCGGCGCCGCTGGTGTCGCAGTGGCGCATCGCGCAGGCGGCCACGCCCGACGCGATTGTCTGCAGTGCAGAGCATGGCGCGCACCGCGCGCCCGATGCAGGCGCCGCGCACGACCACGCGCGGCATCTCGATGCGTGCGGCTATTGCGGCTTCTTCGCGCACAGTCCGGCGATCGGCGCCCCGGCCGCCGCATCGTTCGCTTTCGTTCCCGTCGTTACCGTTTCCGCCGCCGCGCCGCATGCGGCCGCGCCCTGTGCCGACCGCTATCCGCGCGCGTATCCGCGCGCACCGCCCGAGCGCGCCTGACGCGCCGTTTTTCGTTTCCTTCATCGCCGATATCCGTGCGGTCCGTCGAGGCCGCGTGGAGGGCGTCACTCGGGCTTTCGATCATGACCATGTTTTCCTTGCGCGCGCCGCGGGCGTCGCGCCATTCCCGTGCGCGGCGCGTGCCGCGCATGCTGACACTCACCGTTCCCGCGCTGGCCGTCAGCGCGATGACCGCGGCCGCAGCGGCCGAGACCGCACGTGCTGCCGGTGCGCCGGCCGGCGACACGGCCGCGCTGCTGCCGCCCGTCGAAGTCGTCGCGTCGCCGCTGACGACGCCGCTCGTCGTCGTCACGGATCCGAAGACGCCACGCCAGCCGCTGCCGGCGAGCGACGGCGCCGATTACCTGAAGACCATTCCCGGCTTCACGTCGATCCGCAGCGGCGGGACCAATGGCGACCCCGTGCTGCGCGGGATGTTCGGTTCGCGGCTGAACATTCTCGCGAACGGGCTGCCGACGCTCGGCGCGTGCCCGAACCGAATGGACGCGCCGACTTCGTATATCGCACCGGAAAGCTATGACAAGGTCACCGTCGTGAAGGGCCCGCAGACCGTGCTGTACGGTCCCGGCGCATCGGCCGGCACCGTGCTGTTCGAACGCGTGACGCCGCGTTTCGAGCGCCCCGGCATGCGCTTCGAGGGCAGCGTGGTCGGCGGGTCGTTCGGCCGCAACGACCAGAACGTCGACGTGACGGCCGGCACGCCGGACGTCTATGGCCGCGTGACCGCGAACCATGCACATGCGCAAGATTACAAGGACGGCAACGGCAATACCGTGCCGTCGCAATGGGACAAGTGGAATGCGGACGCGGCGCTCGGCTGGACGCCCGACGACCACACGCGCGTCGAGCTGACGGCGGGCACCGGCGACGGTTATGCGCGCTACGCAGGGCGCGGGATGGACGGCGCGCATTTCCGTCGCGAGACGTTCGGCCTGTCGTTCGACAAGCGGCATCTCGGCGACGTGCTCGATCGGATCGAGGCGCGCGTGTACTACAACGAAGCCGACCACGTGATGGACAACACCACGCTGCGTCAACCGGACCCGACCAGCAGCATGCCGATGCGGATGGCCTCCGAGGTGCGGCGCCGCACGCTCGGCGCACGGGCGGCGGCGACGTTCCGCTTCGGCGACGATTTCAAGCTCGTGACCGGCGTCGATGCGCAGTCGAACCGGCTCGACACGCGTTCGGCGATGGGGCGGCAGAACGACGGCGACCAGCCGTGGGATGCGCAGGCGACGATGTGGAACGCGGGCGCGTTCGGCGAACTGACGTGGTACGCGAGCGATGCGTCGCGCGTGATCGGCGGCGCGCGGATCGACTACGCGAGCGCGCGCGACAAGCGTGCGATGACGCGCGGGATGATGGCGAGCAAGCCGAATCCGACCTTCGACGACGATCGCGCGCGCGTGCTGCCGAGCGGCTTCGTGCGCTACGAGCGCGATCTCGTGTCGCTGCCGGTCACGTGGTACGCGGGGATCGGCCATGCGCAACGCTATCCCGACTACTGGGAGCTGTTCTCCGCGAAGCGCGGGCCGGCCGGTTCGATCAACGCGTTCTCGGCGGTGCAGCCGGAAAGGACCACGCAGCTCGACCTCGGCGCGCAATACAGGAGCGACCGGTTCGATGCGTGGGTGTCGGCCTATGCCGGCTATGTACAGGACTACATCCTGTTCAACTACGCGGCCGGGATGATGGGCCCGACCACGCAGGCGACCAACGTCAACGCGCAGATCATGGGCGGCGAAGCCGGCGTGTCGTGGCGGCCGGTTGCGCCGCTGCGCGTCGAGACGTCGCTCGCGTATGCGTGGGGGCGCAACGCGACGAGCGGCGAGCCATTGCCGCAGATGCCGCCGCTCGAGGCGCGCTTCGGGCTCGAATACGCGCGCGGCGCATGGTCGGCCGGCGGCCTGTGGCGGGTCGTTGCGCCGCAGCATCGCGATGCACTGAATGAGGGCAACGTGGTCGGCAAGGACTTCGGTCCGAGCGCCGGGTTCGGCGTGCTGTCGCTGCATGCGCAGTACAACGTCAGCAAGCAGGTGCAGATCTCGATCGGCGTCGACAACGTGCTGAACAAGGCCTATGCCGAGCACCTGAACCTCGCCGGCAACGCAGGTTTCGGCTATCCGGCCAACACGCCGGTGAGGGAGCCGGGGCGCACCGCATGGGTGCGTGTGAGCGCGAAGCTGTAGCGCGCGACGCGCATGTGCGATGCAGCATGCGCGCGCACGAACGCGGCCCCGCCCGAACGGGTGGGGCGCGTCAACCGATTAGAGAACCGTGTCTAGTCAGGGCGCAAACGTTCGCCGCTCGTGCTTCACTCCCGCATTCGACGCACACGATGCCTGCGAGGGTTCGCGACGTGCCGTGCGCGTCGATCCGATCTCATTCGCACCGGCAGCACGATAATCAGGAGAACATGCATGGCCAGATCGATGCGTTCCAGGGTGGTGGCAGGGGCAGTGGCATGCGCGATGAGCGTCGCGTCGTTGGCGGGGGCGACCGCGGTGATGACGCTCGCGACGACGCACGCGGCGATGGCGGCAACCGCGCCCGCGGACAACTATGCGGCGACGCGTTATCCGATCATCCTCGTGCACGGGCTCACCGGCACCGACAAGTACGCCGGCGTGCTCGAGTACTGGTACGGCATCCAGGAGGACCTGCAGCAGCACGGTGCGACGGTCTACGTCGCGAACTTGTCGGGATTCCAGAGCGACGACGGTCCGAACGGGCGCGGCGAACAGTTGCTCGCTTACGTGAAGACCGTGCTTGCCGCAACCGGTGCGACCAAGGTGAACCTGATCGGCCACAGCCAGGGCGGCCTCACGTCGCGCTATGTCGCGGCCGTCGCGCCCGACCTCGTCGCGTCGGTGACGACGATCGGCACGCCGCATCGCGGCTCGGAATTCGCCGACTTCGTGCAGAGCGTGCTGGCCTACGATCCGACCGGGCTGTCGTCGTCGGTGATCGCTGCATTCGTCAATGTGTTCGGCATCCTGACGAGCAGCAACAACAATACGAACCAGGACGCGCTCGCCGCGCTGAAGACGCTGACGACCGCGCAGGCCGCCGCGTACAACCAGAACTATCCGAGTGCCGGCCTCGGCGCGCCGGGCAGTTGCCAGACGGGTGCGCCGACCGAAACCGTCGGCGGCAATACGCATCTGCTGTATTCATGGGCCGGCACGGCGATCCAGCCGACGATCTCGGCATTCGGCGTCACGGGCGCGGCGGATACCAGCACGATCCCGCTGATCGATCCGGCGAATGCGCTCGACCCGTCGACGCTTGCGCTGCTCGGCACCGGCACGGTGATGATCAATCGCGGCTCGGGACAGAACGACGGGCTCGTGTCGAAGTGCAGCGCGTTGTACGGGCAGGTGCTGGGCACGAATTACAAGTGGAACCATCTCGACGAGATCAACCAGTTGCTCGGCGTGCGCGGTGCGTACGCGGCCGATCCGGTCGCGGTGATCCGCACGCATGCGAACCGGCTGAAGCTCGCGGGCGTGTGATCGATGACGGCACGTGAAGGACGCGCGCCGCTCGCGCGGCGCGTGGCGATCTACGGTGCGGTGGGGCTGGCGGCGATCGCCGGCGTCGCGGTGTGGAGCGGCGCGACATCGCATCGCGGCGCCGACGCCGCGCGCGCGTCGGCCGATGCGGCGGTGCTCGACGGCGTGCGCGTCGCGACGGGCGCGCCGCAGGCCGCGTTGCCGGCGAGCGCGGGCCTGCCGTCGCCGCTGGCCGGTTCCGTTGCGCCGCGGCTGCCGCTCGACGCCGGCGGCCATCTCGCGAAGTCGCGCGCGGTGCGCGATTTCCTCGACTACTGCCTGACCGCGCAGAACGACCTGAGCGCGACCGCGCTCGATGCGCTCGTCGTGCGCGAGATCGCCGCGCAGCTGGACGGCACGGTGGCGCAACCCGAGGCGCTCGACATCTGGCATCGATACCGTGCCTATCTCGACGCGCTCGCGAAGTTACCCGACGCCGGGGCGGTCGACAAGGCCGATCCCGGTGCGTTGCAGCTCGCGCTCGACCAGCGCGCGTCGCTCGCATACCGGACGCTCGGCGACTGGAGCCAGCCGTTCTTCGGCGCCGAACAGTGGCGGCAGCGCTACGATCTCGCGCGGTTGAAGATTGCGCAGGACCGCACGTTGACGGACGCGCAGAAGGCGGAGCGGCTCGCGGCGCTCGCGCAGCAGATGCCGGCTGATGAACGCGCGGCGCAACAGAAGGCTGAGCGGCAGCGGGCCACGATCGACCAGATCGATCAGTTGCAGAAGCGCGGGGTGACGCCCGACACGATGCGTGCGCAACTGACGCAGACGCTCGGCCCCGAAGCCGCCGCGCGCGTCGCGCAGATGCAGCGGGACGACGCATCGTGGCAAAGCCGCTATGCGGACTATGCGGCGCAGCGGGCGCAGATCGACACGGCCGGGTTGTCTTCGCAGGATCGCGACGCGCGGATCGCGGCGCTGCGTCAGCGCGTGTTCACCAGGCCCGGCGAAGCGGTGCGTGCGGCGTCGCTCGACCGCGGTGCCGCCGCCGCGCCCTAGCGCATGCGATCATGCCGCGCGCGTGAAGTGCCGCGGCAGATGCTGCTCGATGGTTGCCGCGAGCGTGTCGAACGCGGGGCCGATGCTTTCGTGCGCGACGCACGCATAGCCGAGCAGCAGCCCGTGCCGCGCGGTGTCCAGGCTGCTGTAGTAGCTGGTGAGCGGGCGCACGATCACGCCCGCGTCGAACGCGCTTTGCGTGACCGCGCGATCGTCGCAGGTGTCGGGCAGGCCGAGCACGAGATGCAGGCCGGCCTCGTCACCCATCACGGGCAGTGCGTCGCCGAAGCGTGCATGGATCGCATCGATCAGCAGTTGCCGGCGCTCGCCGTACAGCGTGCGCATCCGCCTGACGTGCGAAGTCAGGTGCCCGTCCATGATGAACTCGGCGAGCACCGCCTGCTGCATCAGCTGGCCCTCGCGATACAGCTCCGACAGCCCGGTGCGGAACGTGTCGACCAGGTGCTCGGGCACGACCATGTAGCCCATCCGCAGGCCGGGAAACAGCATCTTGCCGAGGCTGCCGACGTAGATCACGCGGCCGCCGTCGTCGAGCCCTTGCAGCGACGCGAGCGGGCGGCTGCCGTAGCGGAATTCGCTGTCGTAGTCGTCTTCGATGATCCAGCAGCGGTGCTGACGTGCGTACTCGAGCAGCATCCGCCTCCGCGCGAGGCTCATCACCATCCCGAGCGGATACTGATGCGACGGCGTGACGAGCACGAGCCGCGGCGGATGCTGCATGTCGCCCGCGCTCGGGTCGAGGCCTTCCTGGTCGACCGGCACCGGCATGAGCGTGAGGCCGGTCGCCTGCAGCACGCTGCGCACGCCCCAGTAGCACGGCTCCTCGACCCACGCGCGATCGCCGATGTCGGACAGCAGCCGCACCGCGAGGTCGATCGACTGGTGGATGCCGGTCGTGATGATCACCTGGTCCGGCGAGCATTTGACCGAGCGGGCGACGCGCAGGTAGTCGGCGAGCGCGCGGCGCAGCGGCCGGTAGCCGCCGCCCGGCGCGTAGGTCAGCAGCTCGGGATTCGCTTCCTTCCACAGCCGCGCCTGCAGGCGGCTCCACGTGCGACTCGGGAATTCCGATACGTCCGGCACGCCCGGCATGAACGCGCCCCACTGGCGCCGCGACACCCCCGCGTGCTCGATCAGTTGCCGGCCGCGCGCCGACAGGCCGCCCTGCGCGTCCGGCAGCGGTGCCGTGCCGGCGTCGGGCGACGCCGATGCGGCGCCCGGCACGCGAATCGCGGCGGCGTCCGGGCGCGTGTCGGCCACGTAGGTACCGCTGCCGGTCGTGGTCAGCACGTAGCCTTCGGCGGTCAGCTGGTCGTACACGTGGAGCACGGTATTGCGCGCGATCGACAGGTCGGCCGCCAGCGTGCGCGAACTCGGCAGCTTCGTGCCTGGCCCCAATTCCCCGGTGAGGATGGCTTGCTGCATCTGTTGCAGCAGTTGCCGGTACATCGGCTCGGACGAGCTGCGGTCGAGACGGGCGGAGAGCCAGTCGGCGAGGATCACGGTATCCAAAGTGGTCCCACTGGGAATATTGAAATGGTTCCCTAGTATAGAACCGTGCGCGCCGTATAGTGGGTCCATCTCAAAATTGATTGTCGCGCAGCAAGGGGACAGCCACGATGAAGTCCGATGATGTGATCGTCAGCTTTCGCGGCGTGCGGAAGACCTACGACGGCGAGACGCTGGTCGTCAAATCGCTCGACCTCGACATCCACCGAGGGGAATTCCTGACGCTGCTCGGGCCGTCCGGCTCGGGCAAGACCACCTGCCTGATGATGCTGGCGGGCTTCGAGTTTCCGACGGGCGGCGAGATTCGCCTCGACGGCGAGCTGCTGAATACCGTGCCGCCGCACAAGCGCAACATCGGCATGGTGTTCCAGAACTACGCGCTGTTCCCGCACCTGACGGTCGAGCAGAACGTCGCGTATCCGTTGACGGTGCGCAAGCTGTCGGCGGCCGAGCGCGCGGAGCGCGTCGCGCATGCGCTGAAGATGGTGCAGATGGAACGCTTCGCGAAGCGCTATCCGGCGCAGCTGTCGGGCGGCCAGCAGCAGCGCATCGCGCTTGCCCGTGCGCTCGTGTTCGAGCCGAAGCTCGTGCTCATGGACGAGCCGCTCGGCGCGCTCGACAAGCAGTTGCGCGAACACATGCAGTACGAACTGAAGGCGCTGCACGAGAAGCTCGGCGTGACCTTCGTCTACGTGACGCACGACCAGGGCGAGGCGCTGACGATGTCGGATCGCGTCGCCGTGTTCGACAAGGGCATCGTGCAGCAGCTCGATACCGTCGACCGCCTGTACGAATCGCCGTGCAACGAGTTCGTCGCGAACTTCATCGGCGACAGCAACCGCCTGCGCGGCACCATCGCGCGCGTCGACGGCGAATTCTGCGACTTCCGGCTCGACGACGGCACGCAGCTCGTCGGACGCCGCATCGGCGACGCCGCCGAAGGCGCGCCGGCCGTTGCGTGCATCCGTCCCGAACGCATGAGCCTCGCGAACGGGCATATGAATGGCGGCACCGCCAATCGCGTGACCGGCGAGGCGCGCAGCCTCATCTATTTCGGCGATCACGTGCGGATGCGCTGCGCGCTGCCGGGCCAGGACGAATGCTTCGTGAAGGTGCCGCTCGGCACGGGCGCGCTCGACGCGTTCTCGCCCGGCACGCCGGTATCGCTCGCATTCTCGCCCGAGCACCTGCGCGTGTTCGCGTGACGCAGGCTTTTGCCGTTTCCCGTCTTTCCGTTTTTCCGCAGCACGTCGTCAACAACAAAGCCCACTTCCACCACGAGAGGAGAGGAACCACCATGAACCGAGCAAGCTTTACCGCGCGGCGCACCGCGCTCGCATTGGCGCTCGCCGTCGTCGGCGCATCGGCCACGGCGGCCGAACTCACGGTCGTCAACTTCGGCGGCGCGAACGGCGACGCGCAGAAGGCCGCGTTCAACCAGCCGTTCGAGAAGTCGACCGGCAACAAGGTCACGGCCGTCGAGTACAACGGCGAGCAGGCGAAAGTGAAGGCGATGGTCGAGGCGAAGCACGTCAACTGGGACGTGGTCGAAGTCGAATCGGGCGACCTGAACCGCGGCTGCGACGAAGGGCTGTACGAGAAGCTCGACTGGTCGAAGATCGCGAAGAAGTCCGACCTGATTCCGGAATCGCCGCAGGTGTGCGGCGTCGGCTTCTTCGTGTGGTCGACCGCGCTGTCGTACAACGCGGACAAGCTGAAGAGCGCGCCGGCCGGCTGGGCCGATTTCTGGAACGTGAAGAAATTCCCCGGCAAGCGCGGGATGCGCAAGGGCGCGCGTTACAACCTCGAGTTCGCGCTGATGGCCGACGGCGTCCCGACGAAGGACGTATACAAGGTGCTCGGCACGAAGGCCGGCCAGGATCGCGCGTTCAAGAAGCTCGACGAGCTGAAGCCGTACATCCAGTGGTGGGAAGCGGGCGCGCAGCCGCCGCAGTTCCTGGTGGCCGGCGACGTCGTGATGTCGACCGCGTACAACGGCCGCATCGATGCCGCGCAGAAGGAAGGCAAGAACCTGAAGGTCGTGTGGAACGGCAGCATCTACGACCTCGACTACTGGGCGATTCCGAAGGGCTCGCCGAACAAGGCGCTGGCCGAGCAGTACATCGCGTACACGCTGACGCCGAAGCCGCAGCAAGGGTATGCGCAGCACATCGCGTACGGCCCCGCGAACGTCGCGGCGATCAAGTCGCTCGACGCGAAGACGCTCGCGAACCTGCCGAACTCGCCGGCCAACGGCAAGAACGCGGTGCTGGAGGACATCGGTTTCTGGACCGATCACAGCGACGAGCTCGAGCAGCGCTTCGCCGCATGGGCGACGAAGTAAGCGCCGTTCAGGTGTCCTGATGCAACCTGCCGCGCGGCGCGCCGAACGCGTCGCGCGGCATTCCGCCGGATCGAGCCCGGCCGGAGAGAACCGTTGAACACGATGACGATCGCTCCTTCCTCGCCGTCGACAGTCGCGCTCAAGCGCGAGCTGAAGGCCGCCGAGGCCCGCAAGCGCACGATGGCGTTGCTGCTGATCGCGCCGCTCGCGATCTTCCTGCTGCTCGTCTTCGTCGTGCCGATCGGCACGCTGCTCACGCGCGCCGTGCAGAACCCCGAGATCGCGACCGCGCTGCCGAACACCATCGCCGCGCTGTCGGGCTGGGACCGCAAGGCGCCGCCGGCCGATGCCGCATATGTCGCGCTCGCGGCCGACATGACGAAAGTCGCCGACAGCGAGGCGATGGGCGCGCTCGCGCGGCGCCTGAACACCGAAATTCCCGGTTATCGCTCGCTCGTCGCGAAGACGGCGCGCGCGATGCCGCTGAAGGGCGACGACAGTGCCGGCGCCGCGGCGCTGACGCCCGCGCAGACCCGTGCGAAGTTCATCGACCTCGATGCACGCTGGGGCGACGTCGCATACTGGCAGTCGATCGCGAAGAACGGCAGCCAGGTGTCGCCGTTCTACCTGCTCGCCGCGCTCGACCACAAGCAGGACGGCTTCGGCCGGATCGTGCAGGCCGATCCCGACCAGTCGATCTATCTCGCGATTTTCGGCCGCACGTTCGTGATCGGCGTCGCGGTCACGCTGTTCGCGCTGCTGCTCGGCTATCCGCTCGCATACTGGATCTCGACGCTGTCGGAGCGCCGCGCGAACCTCGTGATGATCCTCGTGCTGATTCCGTTCTGGACGTCGGTGCTGGTGCGCGTCGCCGCGTGGATCGTGCTGCTGCAGAGCGAAGGGCTGATCAACACCGCGCTGATCGGCAGCGGGCTCATTTCGCATCCACTGGCGCTGCTGTTCAATCGCGTCGGCGTGTACATCTCGATGACGCACATCCTGCTGCCGTTCATGATCCTGCCGCTCTACAGCGTGATGAAATCGATCCCGCCGACCTACCAGCGCGCGGCCGTGTCGCTCGGCAGCCATCCGTTCGCCGCGTTCTGGCGCGTGTACGTGCCGCAGACCTATCCGGGCGTCGGCGCGGGCGCGCTGCTCGTGTTCATCCTCGCGATCGGCTACTACATCACGCCGGCGCTGCTCGGCGGGCCGAACGACCAGATGGTCAGCTACTACGTCGCGTACTTCACCAACGTGACGATCAACTGGGGCATGGCGTGCGCGCTCGGCGGGCTGCTGCTCGCGGCGACGCTGGTGCTGTATGCGGTGTACGGGCGCTTCACGCGCACCAACGTGAGCCTCGGCTGAGCGCCGGGCGGAACACGAATACGGAAACGGAAAGGGGATGCCGACCATGAAACTCGCCAGGCCGCTGTTCGCGCCGCACATGTCGTTCGTCGAGCGCGCGTGGTATGTCGCGCTGCGCGTGCTCGTCGTGCTGACGCTGCTGTACCTGATCCTGCCGGTGCTCGCGATCGTGCCGCTGTCGTTTTCGTCGAGCACGTTCCTCGTGTATCCGATCCCGGGCTTCTCGATGCGCTGGTACGAGAACCTGATCGCATCCGACGAGTGGCGGATGGCCGCGAAGAACAGCTTCATCGTCGCGCCGTCGGCGACGATCGTCGCGACCGTGCTCGGCACGCTCGCCGCGATCGGCCTGACGAAAGCGGACTTCCGCGGCAAGGGGCTGCTGATGGCCGTGCTGCTGTCGCCGATGATCGTGCCGGTCGTCGTGGTCGGCGTCGGCATGTACCTGTTCTTCGCGCCGCTCGGGCTCGCCAATACCTACACCGGGCTGATCGCCGCGCACGCGGCGCTCGGCGTGCCGTTCGTCGTGACGACGGTGGCCGCGACGCTGCAGGGCTTCAACCAGAACCTGGTGCGTGCGAGCCTGTCGCTCGGCGCGAATCCCGTCACGACGTTCTTCCGCGTGACGCTGCCGGTGATCGCGCCGGGCGTGATGTCGGGCGCGCTGTTCGCGTTCGCGACGTCGTTCGACGAAGTCGTCGTCACGCTGTTCCTCGCGGGCGCGGACCAGACGACGCTGCCGCGCCAGATGTTCACCGGCATCCGCGAGAACATCAGCCCGACGATCGCCGCGCTCGCGACGATCCTGATCGTCTTCTCGACGAGCCTGCTGCTCGCGCTCGAGTGGCTGCGCGGACGCAACGCGCGGCGCGCGGTGACGTGACGCGGCACGGGCGCGCCGGCCGCGCGGTATCCTCGTCGCAAGCCGGCGCGCGAGGCCGCTGACGCGCGCGCCGGCCGTCACATCGCACTCAGAAGCCGCCCGTCTTGATCAGCGTGTTGAGGTTCGCGATGTTCAGGCTGCCGAAGCCGGTCGTCAGATCCCGGCCGGTGCCTGCGTTGTAGCCATACCCCTGATAGCCGTTGTTCCCCGACACGACGTCATGGCGCACGAGCGACGGGTTCGACGGGATGTCCGCATAGAAGTTGCCGGCCGGGAAACCGAGGCCCGTGCCGTTCGCCGCGAGCAGGCGCGCCCAGAAGCCGGTGAAGATCGGTGCGGCGAGGCTCGTGCCGCCGATCTGCTGCAACTGGCCGTAGTTGTAGATGTACGCGCCCGTGCTTTGCGCGGCGTCGAACGACACGTCGGGCAACTGACGGTTGCTGCCCGACTGCCACGCCGGCGCCGGCAGCACCGTGCTGACGCCGCCGCCCGTCGCCCATAGCTTGCCGTTCGCGTCGAGGCCTTCGTTCCACACCGTTTCGTTCGAGAACGCACCCGCCGACGTCGTGTACAGCGTCGTGCCGCCGATCGCGAGCACGTGCGGCGACGCGGCCGGCCACGACACCGTGTAGTTCGCGCCGTCCGGATAGCCGCGGTTGTTGCACTCGTACACGCCTTCGTCGCCGGACGACACCGAGAACGTCTGGCCTTGCGCGGCGGCCGTCGTGAAGATCTGCTCTTCGGCGTCGATCGTGCCGTCTGCGTTCGCGTCCGTCTCGCACCAGCCGAGCGAGACGTTGATCTGAATGCGCGTCAAACCTCGTTCTTCAGGACGGGGAAGGATAGCGCGGACGCCGTAGGCGTCCTTTGCGGCCGCTGATGCGGAGTTTTTTGCTGTTCGATGTATTGGCGGACGATTTGAAGATGCTGCGCATGTTGTCCAGAATTTCCTTGGGCAACACATCTCGCCGGTACTTGGTCAGGATGGCAAAATGCACGCGCATCAGAAAGATGCAATGGCGACCACATCGAATGGCTTGACTCTCACTTGTGGGCCAAGCATACAATGGCCCGATGCAACGACTCCAGGCTTTCAAGTTCGAACTGGTGCCTAACGGCGAGCAGCAGCGCAAGATGTGCCGCTTCGCCGGGGCATGCCGGTTCGTTTTCAACAAGGCGCTGGCGTTGCAGAAGGAAAACCACGAGGCGGGCGGCACGTTCATCGGGTATGTGGCAATGGCAAAGCACCTGACGGCGTGGCGCAACGGTACGGACACACCTTGGCTCAAAGACGCCCCGGTGCATCCGCTCCAACACGCACTCAAGGATCTGGAGCGCGCGTACAAGAACTTCTTCGCCAAGCGTGCGGCGTTCCCGCGCTTCAAGAAGAAGGGGCGCAGCGACAGCTTTCGCTACCCGGACTCGAAGCAGATCAAGCTCGATCAGGTCAACAACCGCATCTTTCTGCCCAAGCTTGGCTGGCTCCGTTATCGCAACAGTCGGGATGTGTTGGGCGAAGTGCGTAATGCCACCGCGTCGCGAAACGCGGGCAAATGGTTCGTATCGATCCAGACCGCGCGTGAAGTCGCGCAGCCGGTGCCGCAGGCCACCAGCGCGATCGGCATCGATATGGGCATCGCACGGTTTGCCACCCTGAGCGACGGCAGCTTTCTCGCGCCGCTCAACAGCTTCAAGCGGCACGAGGCCAGGCTGCGTCGTGCGCAGCGGGCGATGAGCCGAAAGGTCAAGTTCAGCAACAACTGGAAGAAGGCAAAGGCGCGCATCCAGCGTATCCATGCCGGCATCGGCAACGCTCGCCGCGACTACCTGCACAAAGCCACGACCACGATCAGCAAAAAACACGCGATGGTGTGCATCGAGGACTTGCAGGTACGCAACATGTCGAGGTCGGCGGCTGGCAGCCCCGATGCGCCGGGCAAAAACGTTCGGGCCAAATCCGGCCTGAACAAAGCCATCCTCGATCAGGGGTGGTTCGAATTTCGTCGTCAGCTGGACTATAAGCTGACGTGGAATGGCGGCTGGCTCATCGCCGTGCCGCCGGCGAATACGAGTCGCACATGCCCGGCCTGCGAATCAGTGAGCACCGAAAACCGGCAAACGCAGGCCGCATTCCGCTGCGTCGCGTGCGGTCATGAGGACCATGCCGATGTGGTCGGTGCGATCAACATACTGGCGCGGGGACACCGCGTTGCAGCCTGTGGAGAGCCGGTGCAGTCGGGCCGCTCCGTGAAGCAGGAACCCGCCGAGGCGATCTGAGGCAAGCATCATCGCTTCAGACGCGGCAGGAATCCACCGCCTTCAGGCGGGGGAGGATGTCAACACTTTCGCGGTGTTGTCCGACACCGCGCGGTTGAACGCCTGCGTGAGTCCGGTATTGCCGGCGGCATTCAGGTCCGCCATGTAGAACATCAGCTTGCCGACCTGGCCGCCGGCCGAGCCGACGATCGACTGGCTGTCGAGATCCCATTCGCCCTGGCCGCTCGGGTCGTCGCTGTAGCTGCCGGTCGTGCCGGTGCCGTTGGTCTTCACGGTCTGGGTCGAGACCGTGCCGTAACCGTTGGCCGACGTGAACTGCTTCAGGTCCTGCAGTGTCTGCGACACGCCGCCGATCGTGACGATGCCGACGGTCACGCCGGCCGCGGTCGGCACGCCGGTCGCGTTGTAGAGGCCCGGGAATTCCTTCGGATAGTGGCCCGTGGCCGTGCCGGCCGCGAGCGCCTGCGGCTTCGCGACGTTGCCGATGCGCAGCATCGGCCGTGCGCGTGCGACGTTCTGCAGCCCCAGCACCGAGCCGACGATGCCGCCGAGCGCATGCGGCACTTGCGCGGTCGATGCGTTCGCGAAGCCCGAGCGGCCGGCGTACTGGAAATGCACGAGGGACGTGTTGAATGCGGTTTTCACCGTGCCGGCCGTGCCGCGCGCGGACACCAGCAGCCGGTTCGGCGCGACTTCGATGTTCACGAAGCCGCTCTTGCGCAGATAGTCGACGACCGATTTCACCTGCGCTTCGGTCGGCGCGTAGCGGGCGAGGAACTGCTCGTGCGTGAGGTACTGGCGGTAATGCGCGTTGCCGGGCCGGTTCACGTCGTGTGCGAGCTGCTTGAGCTGCGCGGCGTTGCGCAGCTTCAGGCTGACGACGACGTCGGTCGTCTCGCCGGCCGCGAGTTCGAGCGACGGCGCCGCGCTGCGCGCCATCAATTGCGGGCCGGTCAGAAAGGCCTTCGTGTGGGTGTCGACCCAGTCCGTCGTCGCATGCGCCGCGCCGGCGGCGAACACGAGCGGGACCGCGCACGCAAGGCGGCGAGGCGACGGAAGGGGGAGGGCAAACCAGGCGTTCCTTTTCATCGGGAGTCCTTTTTAGGAGAGACGACGTTGCTGGAGCACCCGGCCCTTGTGGGGCCGCGAGCGCAGACGAGCGTAGGGCGTCGGTGCCGTTCAGGTAGCTGCCAGTTTCCATAGCTGTCAGTTCTGACATCGGCGTACCCGTGCGCATCCGTTGCATCGTTCATGCATCCATAGCGGCCGCCGGCAAAGGGAACCGGTTTGCGGCGCGACCGCGCGACGGTCGACGACGTTCGCACGCACGACTCGTTCGTTGCGCCATCGGAATGCGCGCGATGACGGAGCGAATCGCCGCGCGCCCGCATCGGTCGCGATCGGTCGTGGGCACGTCGCACGTTGCACTATGTGGTCAAGCGCCGTCGCGGCGCCCACGCGACGGTGTCCGGATAAGCGGATACACGAAAACAGGGCCAGTCGGGAGCGAGCGTTTCCCGAACTGTGGAACAGCGTGCGGCCGAGTCTTGCAGCGTGCTTTCGGTTCGCGGGTCGGGTGAGTCGATTAGAGGGAATGCTCGAATTCGGGCGGGAAACGAACCCGAAGCGAACCCGAAGCGCTCCCGACGTTCGTTGCAGGCAGGTTCCGCGCCGGGCGGCCCGTCGTGGCGAATGCGGGATGCGGCACGCGCGGACGACGTCCGCGGCGAAATTCCTCCTTGACGTGTGCCGCTCGGCCACTATCCTTCAACCCATAACCATCGGGTTATGAATTCAACCATGCAAAACGCTCACGACATGCTGTTCAGGACGCTTGCCGATCCGACGCGCCGCGCGCTCTTCGAGCGGCTGTGCGAGGAGGGCGAACTGACGGTTGCCGCGCTGACGGCCCATGCAGGCGTGTCGCAGCCGGCGGTATCGAAGCATCTGGGCGTACTGAAGCAGGCCGGGCTCGTGAGCGACCGTCACGAGGGCCGGCAGACGCACTACAGCGCGCAGCCGCAGGCGCTGACTCCGTTGATCGACTGGACCAGCCAGATGGCGGGTTTCTGGCAGAACCGGTTCGACGCGCTCGAAGATCTGCTGAAAAGGATGGATCAATGATGAATCAGGCCACGACCGAAACGCGTACCGTCGTCGTCGAACGGGAACTGTCGCATCCGCCGGAGAAGATCTGGCGCGCGCTCACGCAACCGCACCTGATCGAGGCGTGGCTGATGAAGAGCGATTTCGAGCCCGTCGCGGGCCGCGCGTTCAGCTTCCGCGCGGACTGGGGCTCGGTCGACTGCACGGTGCTGACGATCGAGCCCCAGCGTGTGTTGTCTTATACATGGGCCGCCTATGGCCTCGAAAGCGTCGTCACCTGGACGCTCACACCGACGCCGCGCGGCACGTTGCTGCGGATGGAGCAGGCCGGCTTCCGCGCGGATCAGGAGCAGGCGTACCGCGGTGCGCAGCACGGTTGGGCGCAATTCTTCACGTCGCTCGACCAGGTGCTGGCGCGCCCCGATGCCGACCGGGAGGCGCGAGCATGAGCGCATCCACCCCGGACCTGGAACCGTCGGCCCGCATCGACGCGCTGATCGCCGGCATCGCCGACTGGCGCGGCAAGACGTTCGCCGAGTTGCGCGAGACGATCGTCGCGGTCGACGACGGCATCGTCGAGGAATGGAAATGGATGGGCAGCCCGGTGTGGTCGTGCGACGGGATGATCGCGGTCGCGAACGCGCACAAGGGCAAGGTGAAGCTCACGTTCATGCACGGCGCGCATTTGCCCGATCCCGACCATGTGTTCAACGACGGCCTTGGCGGCAACGCGCGGCGCGCGATCGATTTTTTCGAGGGCGACAAGCTCGACACGCGGGCGCTGAAGCGCCTCGTGCGCGCGGCGATCGACTACAACCGCGCGCATCTGAAGAAGAACGCGCGGGCCGGCACCGCCGCGAAGGCGCGAACCGGCAAGGCATGACGCACCGACGCACCGGGCACGCAGTCCGGCCGCCGCGTTCCCCGGTAATCCGCGATGAACCAAAAAAAGCCCGACACGAGGTCGGGCATCCAAATCGGCCGCAACCGCCCGCGAGGCGGCCGCGGCACCTGCAAAAGCAGGGCGCTTATGCTGCGAGCAGCGAGCGCAGCACGAACGGCAGGATACCGCCGTGCTTGTAGTAGTCGACTTCGATCGGCGTATCGATGCGCAGCAGCACCGGCACGCGGGTCGTTTCGCCGTTCTTGCGGTGGATCACGAGCGTGACGTCCTGCTGCGGCTTGAAGTCGTCGCCGAGGCCTTCGATGTCGTAGGTCTCTTCGCCGGTGATGCCGAGCGACTGGATGCTGTCCGCGCCCTTGAACTGCAGCGGCAGCACGCCCATGCCGACCAGGTTCGAACGGTGGATCCGCTCGAAGCTGCGTGCGATCACGGCCTTCACGCCGAGCAGTTGCGTGCCCTTCGCGGCCCAGTCGCGCGACGAGCCCGTGCCGTACTCTTCGCCCGCGAACACGACGGTCGGCGTGTCGGCCGCGACGTACTGCATCGCCGCATCATAGATCGACTGCTGTTCGCCGCTCGGCTGGTGAATCGTCAGGCCGCCTTCGACGCGCGTGCCGTCTGCCTTTGCCGGGATCATCAGGTTCTTGATCCGGACGTTCGCGAACGTGCCGCGCATCATCACGTCGTGGTTGCCGCGGCGCGAGCCGTAGCTGTTGAAGTCGGCCTTCTGCACGCCGTTCTCCTTCAGCCACTTGCCTGCCGGCGAGTCTTCCTTGATCGAGCCTGCCGGGCTGATGTGGTCGGTCGTGACCGAGTCACCGAAGATGCCCAGCGCGCGCGCGCCCTTGACGGTCGGGATCGACGCGGACGGTTCCATCGAGAAGTCGTTGCCGAAGAACGGCGGCTCCGCGATGTAGGTCGACTTCGGCCAGTCGTAGACCTGGCCCGTCTCGCCCTCGATCTTGCTCCAGAGGTCGCCCTTCTTGGTCAGCTTCGAGTAGTTTTCCTCGAACTTCTTCGGGTCCAGCGCGAACTTGAGCAATGCGTGGATTTCGTCGCTCGTCGGCCAGATGTCGCCGAGGTAGATGTCGCGGCCGCCCTTGCCCTTGCCGACCGGCTCGGTCATCAGGTCGCGCGTGATGTTGCCGGCGATCGCGTACGCGACGACGAGCGGCGGCGACGCGAGGAAGTTCGCGCGGATGTTCGGGTGGATACGCGCTTCGAAGTTACGGTTGCCCGACAGCACGGCTGCCGCGACGAGGTCGTTCTTCGTGATCGCTTCGTTCAGTTCCGGCGTCAGGTCGCCCGCGTTGCCGATACAGGTCGTGCAGCCGTAAGCGGCGAGTTCGAAGCCGAGCTTCGACAGGTAGGGCAGCAGGCCCGTCTTCGTCAGGTACTCGGTGACGATGCGCGATCCCGGCGCGAGCGACGTCTTGATGTGCGGTGCGACGGTCAGGCCGGCTTCGACGGCCTTCTTCGCGAGCAGGCCGGCGGCCAGCAGCACGCTCGGGTTCGACGTGTTCGTGCACGACGTGATCGCGGCGATCAGCACGTCGCCGTTCTTCACGTCGACGCCGTTGCTCGTCGTGTACTGCGTGTCGAGATCGTCCGCCTTCTTCGCGAAGCCGTTTTCGGCGACCGGCTTCGAGAACAGGTCGGTGAACGTCGACTTGACGTTGCCGATCTCGATGCGGTCCTGCGGGCGCTTCGGGCCGGCCAGCGACGGCGCGACCGTTGCCAGGTCGAGCGATACCGTCTTCGTGTAGTCGATGTCGCCGGCCTTCGGAATGCCGAACAGCTTCTGCGCCTTGAAGTAGTTCTCGAACGCGGCGATTTCCGCCTTCGTGCGGCCCGTGCCTTCGAAGTAGTCGATGGTCTTTTCGTCGACCGGGAAGAAGCCCATCGTCGCGCCGTATTCCGGCGCCATGTTGCCGATCGTCGCGCGGTCCGGCAGCGACAGCGACTTCGTGCCTTCGCCAAAGAACTCGACGAACTTGCCGACGACCTTCTCCTTGCGCAGCATTTCGGTGATCGTCAGCACCAGGTCGGTCGCCGTCACGCCTTCGCGCAGCTTGCCCTTCAGCTCGACGCCGACGACGTCCGGCGTCAGGAAGTACACCGGCTGGCCGAGCATGCCGGCTTCCGCCTCGATGCCGCCCACGCCCCAGCCGACCACGCCGATGCCGTTGATCATCGTCGTGTGGCTGTCCGTGCCGACGAGCGTATCCGGGTAGTACACGGTGTCGCCGCCGTCCGCCTTCTTGTGGACGCCGCGCGCGAGATATTCGAGGTTCACCTGGTGGACGATGCCGACACCCGGCGGCACGACCTTGAACGTGTCGAACGCCTGCATGCCCCACTTCATGAACTGGTAGCGCTCGTTGTTGCGCTGGAATTCCAGCTTCATGTTCAGGTCGAGCGCGTCCTTCTGGCGGAAGTAGTCGATCTGGACCGAGTGGTCGACGACGAGATCCACCGGGACCAGCGGCTCGATCTTCTTCGGGTTCTTGCCCGAACGCTCCGCGACGCCGCGCATGGCCGCGATGTCGGCGAGCAGCGGCACGCCCGTGAAGTCCTGCAGCACGACGCGCGACACCACGAACGGAATCTCGTCGACGCGCTTCGCGGTCGGCTTCCAGTTCGCCAGCTGCTCGATGTGCTCTTCGGTGATCTTCTTGCCGTCGTAGTTGCGCAGCACGGACTCGAGCACGATACGGATCGACACCGGGAGGCGCTCGATCTTCGTCTTCAGTTCCTTGCCGAGCTGCGGCAGCGAGTAGAACTTGCCTTTGCCGGAACCGCTGTCGAATTCCTTGAGGGTCTTGTGGAGATTGTGGGCCATGGTGATTTTCCTGGGTTTAAGGCTAGGAAACAGAGAGTCTCGTATCTGACGGCTATATCACATACAAGTCGACGTACTCATCGACCGGCATCGCTTCGAGCTTTGCCTGGTCCAGCGACACGTCGAGAATCGCTTGTTGCTGCTTTGCCGGGAAACGGCGGGCGAGGTTGGTCCGGAATTTCTCGACCAGGAGCGGGATGCCGTCCGCACGGCGTCGCTGATGGCCGATCGGGTATTCGACCGCGACTTCGGCAAGCTTTGATCCGTCCGCGAATTCGATCGTCAGTGCATTCGCGATCGAGCGCTTCGCCGGGTCATGGTAATCCTTCGTGAATTGCGGATCCTCGACGCACACGGTTTTCGCGCGCAGCGCATCGATGCGGGGATCGGCGGCGACCGAATCCTCATAGTCGGCCGCGGTCAGCCGGCCGAACAACAGCGGCACGGCGACCATGTACTGGATGCAGTGGTCGCGATCGGCCGGATTGGCGAGCGGGCCCTGCTTGTCGATGATGCGGATCGCGGCCGCGTGCGTGCGGATCGTGATCCGGCTGATCTCGTCGGTCGTGCGACCCGCCGCGGCGAGCTGCGCATGCAGCTGCAGCGCGGCCTCGGCGGCCGTCTGCGCATGGAATTCGGCGGGGAACGCGATCTTGAACAGCACGTTCTCCATCACGTACGTGCCGTACGGGCGCTGGAAGCGGAACGGCTGCCCGTCGAACAGCACATCGTAGAAACCCCAGGTTTTCGCGGTGAGCGCCGACGGATAGCCCATCTCGCCGGTTTTCGCGATCAGCGCGAGGCGCACCGCGCGGGACGTCGCGTCGCCGGCCGCCCACGACTTTCGCGAACCGGTGTTCGGCGCGTGGCGGTAGGTGCGCAGCGATTGACCGTCGACGAACGCGTTGGACACCGCGTTGATCAGCTCGTCGCTGGTGAGCCCGAGCAGGCGGCCGACGACGGCCGTCGACGCCACCTTGACGAGCAGCACGTGGTCGAGCCCGACCGCGTTGAACGAATTCTCGAGGGCGAGGCAGCCCTGGATCTCGTGGGCCTGGATCATCGCGACGAGTACGTCGCGCATCGCAAGCGGCTGCCGGCCGGCCGCGACGGCCGTGCGGGACAGCCAGTCGGCCGTCGCCAGGATCCCGCCGAGGTTGTCGGACGGATGACCCCATTCGGCCGCGAGCCAGGTGTCGTTGAAGTCCAGCCAGCGGATCATCGCGCCGATGTCGAAAGCGGCCTGGACGGGATCGAGCTGGAACGACGTGCCGGGCACCTTCGCGCCGTTCGGCACGATCGTGCCGGGCACGACGGGGCCGAGCAGCTTGGTGCAGGCAGGGTAGGACAGCGCCTCGAGTCCGCATCCGAGCGTGTCGATCAGGCAATGACGCGCCGTCTCCAGCGCGAGCGCGCTGTCGATGCCGGTGTTCAGCACGTAGTCGACGATATCGACGAGTACCGAATCCGGCGCGGGGCGGACGTTGGAGACCGGGGCGGACATCGAGGGTCTGGGAACGCGCTTAGTTCGTTGCCGGCTTCAGCTCGTTCGACTGCGTCGGCGCCGCGCCGCCTTGTGCCATTTCCGGCGTCACGCATTCGTCGGCGAGACGCTCGCCGCCGTTCGCGTCGCTGAACAGCATCGCCTTGGTCGGGATCACGATCAGCTTGAAGCCGTTGGCCGGATCGTAGAACGTGTCGGCGCCCGTGGTCGTGGCCTGACGCGGCAGCTTGTAGTTCTTCTTCGCCCAGTGAACCGTGACGAGCTGGTCACGCTTCATGTCGCCGGCGAGGTCGAACGACAGACCGTCCTTGCACGCCCACTTGACCGCGCCGTCCGGCACCGGATCGACCTTGGCCGCGGCACGTGCCTGGGCCTTCTTGCTGCGCGGGATGATGCGCTTGGCCGGAGCCGGGCGCTTGGCCGTCTTCTTCGCGGTCGTTGCCGTGCCCTGGGCGAACGCGCTCGGAGCCGACACCAGCATCGTGGCGGACAACGCGCCGATGGCGGTAGCGATCAGGAGTTTCTTCATGGAGTCAGAACCTTTCGATTATCAGTTGACAAGGGCCGGCAGCCAGAACCGCCGGCCGGTTTGAAACTGCACGCGCTCCGGAAGCGCGCAGCGGCCGCTATTTTCACCTATTTGGCCGCGCATATTTCAGGTTTTCAGGCTCCGTTACGTTTTTTGTCGTTTCGCAAACCTGTCTCGGGTTCACGCTCCGGGGATTCGATGAAATGCGTGTGTCGGCGCGCTCACGGCGCGTCTCCCGCGGCGGCCGGGCCGAACAGCGGCGCGGCCTCGGCCGGCACCGGCTGGCCGGTCGCCTTCGCACGGCGCAGCACCGACCAGTAATAGCGGTAGCTCGCGCGGTCGTGCAGCGTATCGCCGTGGCGCGTCGGGCCCCAGTCGGCGGCCTGAGCGGCCAGCAGGATTTCCGCGGCCAGGGCGACTTCATCGGTGCGCGGCGCGAATGCGTCGACGATCGGGCGGATCTGCGCGGGATGGATGCTCCACATCCGCGTGAACGCGAACTCGTCGCGCGCGCGGCGGGCATCGCCGGCGACGATGGCCATGTCGCGCACTTCGGTAGTCACGTTGTGCGACGGCGTCTTGCCGTGCGCGTGGCAGGCCGCGGCGATTTCCAGCTTCGCGCGGCGCACGAGCGGGTGGTCGAACTGGCCGGGCGAGCGCATCGCCGTATCGGGAATCGCGCCGTGGTGGGCCGACACGAAGTCCATCAGCCCGAAGCTCAGCGTGCCGACCAGCGGCAGCGCGGCGAGCGCGGCCGCCTGCGCGAGCGCGCCATGCGTCTCGACCAGCACGTCGACCGGGATCGGCTGCGCGAGGCCCAGCTCGCGGCGCGTGCCTTCGATGAACGCGACCATCTCGGTCGCGTCGGCGGCGCTCGCGATTTTCGGCAGCGTGACGTAGGCCGGTGCGCGCGCGGCGCGCAGCACGATGCGCACGTCGTCGCGCCAATGGGGATGGGAAAAGTCGTGGATGCGTACGCCGACCCGCCCGAAGCGGTTGTCGGCGCTGCCGAGGCACTCGGCGACGAGCTGCGCGTGCGCGGCTTCCTGGCCGACGGCCGCGCCGTCCTCGCAGTCGAGCGTGATGTCGAACACGGGACCGAGTTCGGCCTGGAGCGCGAGCGACTTGCGGATCAGCTTCTCGCTGCCCGCGTAGTGATCGCAGCAGGGCAGGATCGCGGGCGGGGACGCCCCGTCGTACAGCACTTGTGCAGGAGTGAGCGCGGACATCTCTTCTACGTCAAGGAAGCGGGCAACGTGGATGGAGAAAATCGGATTCGCGCACGTTCTGGGCCGGCGCGCGGGGCGCGGGTGGCGGCAAAACGTGCGCGGATCGGATCGGGCGGCGGGGCCGGCTGCCGGCCCGCCGCCCGTGCCGTGACCGGCCCGCCCGGAGGCGGCCCGGCCCTGCAGCCTGCTTAGTTCTTCAGCAGGTGGGCGACGCCGTCGCGCTCTTCGAGCAGCTCGGCCAGCGTGCCGTCCATCTTCTCGCGCGAGAACGCGTCGATTTCCAGGCCTTCGATGCGCTTGTACTCGCCGTTTTCGCAGACGACCGGCACACCGTAGATGATGTCTTCGGGGATGCCGTACGAGCCGTCCGACGGGATGCCCATCGTGACCCACTTGCCGTTCGTGCCGAGGACCCAGTCACGCACGTGGTCGATTGCCGCATTGGCTGCCGACGCTGCCGACGACAGGCCGCGCGCTTCGATGATCGCCGCGCCGCGCTTGCCGACGGTCGGGATGAACGTGTCGCGGTTCCACACGTCGTCGTTGATCAGCTTCAGCAGCGACTCGCCTTCGACGGTCGCGAAGCGGAAGTCGGGGTACATCGTCGGCGAGTGGTTGCCCCACACGGCGAGCTTCTCGATCGATGCGACCGGCTTGCCTGCCTTCGCTGCCAGTTGCGACAGCGCGCGGTTGTGGTCGAGGCGCAGCATCGCCGTGAAGTTCTTCTTCGGCAGGTCCGGTGCCGACTTCATCGCGATGTACGCGTTGGTGTTCGCCGGGTTGCCGACGACCAGCACCTTCACGTCGCGGCTTGCGACTTCGTTCAGCGCGGCGCCCTGGACCGTGAAGATCTCGGCGTTCGCCGACAGCAGGTCCTTGCGCTCCATGCCCTTCGAGCGCGGACGTGCACCGACCAGCAGCGCGACGTCTGCATCCTTGAATGCAACCTTCGGATCGTCGGTGATCACGACGCCCGCGAGCAGCGGGAACGCGCAATCGTCGAGTTCCATCACGACGCCTTTGACGGCGCCTTGGGCTTGCGGGAGGTCGAGCAGTTGAAGGATGACCGGCTGGTCCTTGCCGAGCAGGTCGCCGTTCGCGATGCGGAACAGCAGGGAGTAAGCGATTTGACCTGCGGCGCCGGTGACGGCAACGCGCTTTGCGGGCTTAGCCATTGAAAATCTCCAGGACGGGTGAAGCGGTGGACGCTAGGCAAAACGCCATTCTATGCGCGTTACGCGTAGCGTTGCATTGAAGCAGGGCGGAGGACTCGCGAAAGGCAGACGCGGTGAACCTGGAGACGGCCGTGGCACGTAGCCGGGGACGCGTTTTGCACCCGCGAACCCTTGCTCGCCCCGGAGTGTAGGAGCCGACGGGCCCAAAGTCAAACGGTATCATATGTCTTATATAAGACAGATGTTTTGCGGAATTTGAGTGGACGGAAAAGCGCGGTTTGTGATGAAATGCGCGCCATGACATCGAACCAGGCGAATAACGCGAATCCAACCGGCGCAGGCGGCCCAGGGCAGCCGGGCGCGGGCGATTCCGTGCCGGCACCTGCTGCTTCGCCGTCGCCGACTTTCAGTCCGTTATACCAGCAGATCAAGTCATTGATCACGCAAAGTCTCGAAACCGGTGAATGGAAGCCGGGCGAGATCATCCCGAGCGAAGTGGAGCTCGCGGCCCGCTACAAGGTCAGCCAGGGCACCGTTCGCAAGGCAATCGACGAACTGGCCGCCGAAAACCTCGTGGTGCGCCGCCAGGGCAAGGGCACGTTTGTTGCGACGCACAACGAGGATCGCGCGCAGTTCCGCTTTCTGCGTCTGCTGGCCGACGACGGTGCCGAGCACCCGCACGTGAGCCGCCTGCTCGAATGCCGGCGCCTGCGCGCGCCGGCCGAGATCGCGCGCCAGCTCGACCTGAAGCCGGCCGACCCGGTCGTGCAGGTGCGTCGCCTGCTGGAGTTCGAGAACGAAGTGACGGTGCTCGACGAGATCTGGCTGCCGGGTGCGATGTTCCGCGGGCTCACGTTCGAGCGGCTGAGCGAGTACAAGGGACCGCTCTACGCGATGTTCGAGACGGAGTTCGGCACGCGGATGATCCGCGCGACGGAGAAGATTCGCGCCGTGGCGGCGGAGCCGGCGGTTGCCGACCTGCTGCACGTGCCGGCGGGTTTTCCATTGCTGTCGGTCGAGCGCGTGTCCTATACCTATGGAGACCGGCCGGTGGAAGTGCGGCGGGGATGGTATGTCACAACCGGGTACTACTATCAGAATGACTTGAGCTGACCACGTATCGGCACAAGCAGCGTGCGTGCGCGTTTCCCGTGTTCGCGCAGCACGTTTCGGGCCGCCTTTATTCTCGTTCGCGTAACGATCCAAAGCAGACTTTCGCTGCAGCGCGATATAAAAAGGCGCTAAAATTGCGGATTAGTGTGACAACATAGTAGGGGTCTAGCATGACTGACGCAGTAAGAAAGCCGAGGCCGGAATACCGGAACATCGGATTCGGCGATATCACGATGAAATATCGCATGCCCTTGGCGGCGATATTGTCGATCCTCCATCGAGTCAGCGGTGCGCTGCTGTTCCTGTTCCTGCCGTTCCTGCTGTTCCTCTTCGACCAGAGCCTCACCTCCGAGCTCAGCTTCGAAGTCTTCAAGGCTTTCCTTTCCAACATCGTCGTCAAGCTGATCGTCCTCGCGCTGTCCTGGGCCTTCTTCCACCATTTCTGCGCCGGCATTCGCCACCTGCTGATGGACGTCAACCATGACGCCGTCACGAAGGAAGGCGGCAAGCGGACGGCAGTCGTCGTCTTTGTCGTCTCGATCGCGCTGACGATCGCCATGGCACTCAAACTGTTCGGAGCATTCTAAGAAAATGGCAGCCAACAACCGAATCGGCTCGAAGCGCCTCGTCGTCGGCGCTCACTACGGCCTGCGCGACTGGCTCGCGCAGCGCGTCACCGCCACGATCATGGCGGTCTACACGGTCATTCTGCTCGTCCTGTTCTTCGGCGCGCATGACTTCTCGTACGAAGGCTGGGCGTCGATCTTCTCCGCGCAATGGATGAAGCTCGCGACCTTCGTGACGCTGCTTTCCCTCTTCTACCACGCATGGGTCGGCGTGCGCGACATCTGGATGGACTACGTGAAGCCCGTCGGTGTGCGCCTGCTGCTGCAATCGCTGACCATCGTCTGGCTGCTCGCATGTGCGGGCTACGCCGCGCAGATTCTCTGGAGAGTGTAAAGAATGGCTGCAATCAAAACTTCCCTGCCGCGCCGCAAGTTCGACGTGGTGATCGTCGGCGCGGGCGGCTCGGGCTTGCGCGCAGCGCTGCAACTGTCGCGCGCGGGCCTGTCGGTCGGCGTGCTGTCGAAGGTGTTCCCGACCCGTTCGCATACGGTGGCCGCACAGGGCGGCATCGGTGCGTCGCTCGGCAACATGAGCGAAGACAACTGGCACTTCCACTTCTACGACACGATCAAGGGTTCCGACTGGCTCGGCGACCAGGACGCGATCGAGTTCATGTGCCGCGAAGCACCGAACGTCGTGTACGAGCTGGAACACTTCGGCATGCCGTTCGACCGTAACGCGGACGGCACGATCTACCAGCGTCCGTTCGGCGGCCACACCGCGAACTACGGCGAGAAGCCGGTCCAGCGCGCTTGCGCGGCCGCCGACCGTACCGGTCACGCGCTGCTGCACACGCTGTACCAGCAGAACGTCGAAGCGAAGACGCAGTTCTTCGTCGAATGGATGGCGCTCGACCTGATCCGCGACGCCGATGGCGACGTGCTCGGCGTGACCGCCCTCGAGATGGAGACGGGCGACGTCTACATCATGGAAGGCAAGACGACGCTGTTCGCGACGGGCGGCGCGGGCCGGATCTTCGCGGCATCGACGAACGCGTTCATCAACACCGGCGACGGCCTCGGCATGGCTGCCCGCTCGGGCATCGCGCTGCAGGACATGGAGTTCTGGCAGTTCCACCCGACCGGCGTGGCCGGCGCGGGCGTGCTGATCACCGAAGGCGTGCGCGGCGAAGGCGGTATCCTGCGCAACGCGAACGGCGAGCGTTTCATGGAGCGCTACGCGCCGACGCTGAAGGATCTGGCGCCGCGTGACTTCGTGTCGCGTTCGATGGACCAGGAAATCAAGGAAGGTCGCGGCGTCGGTCCGAACAAGGATCACGTGCTGCTCGACCTGTCGCACATCGGCGCCGAGACGATCATGAAGCGTCTGCCGTCGATCCGCGAAATCGCGCTGAAGTTCGCGAACGTCGACGCGATCAAGGAACCGATCCCGGTCGTCCCGACGATCCATTACCAGATGGGCGGCATTCCGACCAACATCCATGGTCAGGTCGTCGGCACGTCGCGCGGCCACAAGGATCCGGTCAACGGCTTCTACGCAGTGGGCGAATGCTCGTGCGTGTCCGTGCACGGCGCGAACCGCCTCGGCACGAACTCGCTGCTGGACCTCGTGGTGTTCGGCCGTGCGGCCGGCAACCACATCGTCGAGCACGTGAAGAACCAGAAGGAACACAAGCCGCTGCCGGCCGATGCAGGCGAATTCTCGCTGGCGCGCCTGGCGAAGCTCGAGAAGTCGAGCTCGGGCGAGTACACGCAGGACGTCGCGAACGACATCCGCTCGACGATGCAGAAGCATGCAGGCGTGTTCCGCACGTCGAAACTGCTGAAGGAAGGCGTCGACGAGATGGCTGGCCTGAAGGCCCGCGTGGAGAACATCCACCTGAAGGACAAGTCGAAGGTGTTCAACACCGCGCGCGTCGAAGCGCTCGAGCTGGAGAACCTGATCGAAGTCGCCCGCGCGACGATGGTCTCGGCGGAAGCGCGCAAGGAAAGCCGTGGCGCGCACGCTCACAGCGACTACGAGCACCGCGACGACGACAACTGGCTGCGCCACACGCTGTGGTACAGCGAAGGCGATCGCCTCGACTACAAGCCGGTTCAAATGAAGCCGCTGACGGTCGAATCCGTGCCGCCGAAGCCGCGCACGTTCTAAGCCGAGTCAAAGGAATCCGAAATGGCAAAACGCATTTTTGAAGTCTACCGCTACGATCCGGACAAGGACGCGGCGCCGCGCATGCAGACGTACGAGCTCGAGATCCAGCATGAGCGCATGCTGCTCGACGCACTGGTCAAGCTGAAGGCAATGGACGAGACGCTGTCGTTCCGCCGCTCGTGCCGTGAAGGCGTGTGCGGTTCGGACGCGATGAACATCAACGGCAAGAACGGTCTCGCGTGCCTGACGAACCTGAACGACCTGCCGCAGAAGATCGTGCTGCGCCCGCTGCCGGGCCTGCCCGTCGTGCGCGACATGATTGTCGACATGACGCACTTCTTCAACCAGTATCACTCGATCAAGCCGTACCTGATCAACGACGCGCCGCCGCCGGAGAAGGAACGCCTCCAGTCGCCGGAAGAACGCGACGAGCTCGACGGCGTGTACGAGTGCATTCTGTGCGCGAGCTGCTCGACGTCGTGCCCGAGCTTCTGGTGGAACCCGGACAAGTTCGTCGGCCCGGCCGGCCTGCTGCAGGCTTACCGCTTCATCGCGGATAGCCGCGACACCGCCACCGGCGAGCGTCTCGACAACCTGGAAGACCCGTACCGTCTGTTCCGTTGCCACACGATCATGAACTGCGTCGACGTTTGCCCGAAGGGCCTGAACCCGACGAAGGCGATCGGCAAGATCAAGGAACTGATGGTTCGCCGCGCGGTTTAACATGATGACCCCCAAGCTCACTTTGTTCGCTGCCCCCCGAGGGGGCGTCGACACCCTTGGGGCGGCCCTGCGGGTGTCTTTGCGATGAGCGACGATTCGCATCAATCCGACCCGCACCGCCNGCGCGGCGGGGTCTGCTGGAAAACGACATCGTATTCGAGCGTTTCTTCAGCAGATACGAGCATGACCTCACCGATGCAGACGTAGGCGCGTTGTCGCGCCTGCTCGATCTGAGCGACAACGACCTGATGGACTTGCTCCTCGCGCGCAAGGAACCAGAGGGCGACCTAGACAGCCCGGACATTCACCGGCTGTTGGAGATGCTGCGCAACGTGTAACGCCAAGGTGTAACGCGCTGCGCCCGTTATCGAATCCCGTTTCTATTTTCGATTGAGGATGTGCCATGACTCCGTCTGATGTTAAAGCCACGCTATCGTTCAGCGACAACTCGCCGAGCGTCGAAATGCCGATCTACAAGGGCACGATGGGCCCGGACGTGATCGACATCCGCAAGCTGTACGGCCAAACCGGCAAGTTCACTTACGACCCGGGCTTCATGTCGACGGCAGCTTGTAATTCGGCGATCACGTACATCGACGGCGACAAGGGCGAACTGCTGTACCGCGGCTACCCGATCGACAACCTCGCGCAGAACGCCGACTTCCTCGAGTCCTGCTACCTGCTGCTGAAGGGCGAACTGCCGAACGCCGCGCAAAAGAAGGAATTCGTCGACACCGTCACGAAGCACACGATGGTGCACGAGCAGATGCACTTCTTCTTCCGTGGCTTCCGCCGCGACGCGCACCCGATGGCGGTGCTGGTCGCTGCAGTCGGCGCGCTGTCGGCGTTCTATCATGACTCGCTCGACATCAACGACCCGCGTCACCGCGAAGTGTCGGCGATCCGCATGATCGCAAAGCTGCCGACGCTCGTCGCGATGGCGTACAAGTTCAGCATCGGCCAGCCGTTCGTCTATCCGAAGAACGAACTGTCGTACAGCGCGAACTTCATGCACATGATGTTCTCGAACCCGTGCGAAGAGTACAAGGTCAACGACGTGCTCGTCCGCGCGCTCGACCGCATCCTGATCCTGCACGCCGATCACGAGCAGAACGCATCGACGTCGACCGTCCGCCTGGCCGGCTCGTCGGGCGCGAACCCGTTCGCGTGTATCGCAGCCGGTATCGCGTGTCTGTGGGGCCCGGCGCACGGTGGTGCGAACGAAGCCGCGCTGAACATGCTCGAGCAGATCGGTTCGCCGGACAACATCCCCGAATTCATCAAGCAGGTGAAGGACAAGAATTCGGGCGTGAAGCTGATGGGCTTCGGTCACCGCGTGTACAAGAACTACGACCCGCGTGCGAAGCTGATGCGCGAAACGTGCTACGAAGTGCTGAACGAGCTGGGCCTGCACGACGACCCGCTGTTCAAGCTCGCGATGCAGCTCGAGAAGATCGCGCTGGAAGATGAATACTTCGTGTCGCGCAAGCTGTACCCGAACGTCGACTTCTACTCGGGCATCGTTCAGCGCGCGCTGGGCATCCCGACGTCGATGTTCACGTGTATCTTCGCGATGGCACGTACGGTCGGCTGGATCGCACAGTGGAACGAAATGATTGCGGATCCGGAGCAGAAGATCGGCCGTCCGCGTCAGCTGTTCATCGGCAACACGCCGCGCGAAGCGAAGCCGCTCAACGCACGTTAAGTCGTGCGTGGCGCGAACGGCCGCGAGGCCGCTCGCGTCCGGCAAGCGCAACGCCTCGACACCCCGGTGGGTTATCCCGCCGGGGTGTTTTCATTGGTGCGGCCGTGCCGGCCCCGTAAAGCTGTTCGTGCCGCCGCTGCCGCCTGTCTGCCGATTCCGCTGCATCCGGTCCGCAATTCGACGCAATCGGCTGCGGGCGTACCCGAAATCGACGCGAATTGCGCAATTTGGCTTCCGATAATGGTCCGGACACAACGCAGCTGCCCCGTGCGCCGCACGGGGGCAGCGTGACCATGGAGAAGTCGATGCAATTCACGCAAGCGATCGTTCGCCGTCCCGCGCCGTCCTGTGGCGCGGGTCTCACCACCGCCACGCTCGGCGTGCCCGACTACGACAAGACGCTCACGCAATTCCACGCATACTGCGATGCGCTGCGCGGGCTCGGCGTCGCGCTGACCGAGTTGCCGCCGCTGGACGCGTTTCCCGATTCGCATTTCGTCGAGGACGTCGCCGTCGTCACGCCCGAATTCGCGGTCATCACGCGACCGGGCGCTCCCGCGCGGCGGGGCGAGACGGTGCACATCGAAGCGGCGCTCGGCGCGCATCGCGACCTGCTGCCGATGCAGGACGGCCGTCTCGACGGCGGCGACGTGATGCTGGTCGGCAAGCATTTCTACATCGGCCTGACGGGCCGTACCGACGCCGCAGGCATTGCCGCGTTCGAATCGCTGGTGTCGCGCTATGGCTATTCTGTCGTCGCCGTGCCGGTCGGCGCTGGCCTGCACCTGAAGTCGGTCGTCAACGCGCTGGACGACGACACGCTGCTCGTGACCGACGCGCTGGCCGCGCATCCGGCGTTCGCCGACTATCGCCGGATCGCGATCTCGGCCGCCGACGAATACGCGGGCAACACGCTGCGCGTGAACGGCACGCTGATCACGCCGGCAGGCTATCCGCGCGTGCACGATGCGATTCAGTCGCTCGGGCTGCCGCTGCACGTGATCGACACGAGCGAGTTCCGCAAGATGGACGGCGGCCTGACCTGCCTGTCGCTGCGGTTCTAGCCGATTGGCGCGCGGCCGCTTCGGCCGGATAATGTGGCCCCGCGCGGCACCGGAGGAGACACGCCGCGCACGAGCCACGACCCGACCGGAGCGAACGCGGATGACCGACAAGAAGATGCAGCTCGACAAGATCGATCTCCGGATCCTCGACATCCTGCGCACCGACGGCCGGATTTCGTACCGGAAGCTGTCGGAGCGCGTGAACCTCACGCCGCGTCCGTGCCAGGCGCGCGTGGAGCGCCTCGAAGCGCTCGGCGTGATCGAAGGCTATCGCGCGGTGATCAAGGCGCCGCGCGCGACCAAGCCGATCGTCGTGATCGCGCAGATCGTGCTGGCCGATCACGGGCGGTCGCAGGCGCCGTTCGAGGACGAGATGCGGAACAACCCGGCGGTGCTCGATTGCTGGCTCGTCAGCGGCACGTTCGATTTTCTCGTGCGGCTCGCGTGCGAGGATCTCGACGAGTACCGGCGGATCGCGAACGTGTGGCTGGAAAGCCCGCGATTCCGGATCGAGAAGATCGTGACGACGGCCGAGCTGCAGGCGATCAAGCGCGGCGTCGTCTGACGCGGCCGTGCGCGTCCGGGCCGGTGGCGGCGGACGCGTGGCCTGGCGGGCAGGACTGGTTTTCGACGCGAATAACCGGGTCTATCGATTGGTATTCCGAATCAATTCGAGTGGCCCCAATCCAATCAGGGTGAACACTATGGATGCTTTGCAAGCGGCAGCGGAAACGGCTGCGCCGTCCGGGACGGCGCTCAAGCGCCGGCTGCAGAGCCGCCACATCGCGATGATCGCGATCGGCGGCTCGATCGGCACGGGGCTGTTCGTCGCGTCGGGCGCGTCGGTCGCGCAGGCGGGGCCGGGCGGCGCGATCGCCGCGTATGTCGCGATCGGGCTGATGGTCTATTTCGTCGTCACCGGGCTCGGCGAGATGGCCGCGCTGATGCCGGTGTCGGGCTCGTTCGCGATCTACGGCGAGAAGTACGTCGACGAAGGCTTCGGCGTCGCCCTCGGCTGGACCTACTGGTACAGCTGGGCCGTGACGATCGCGATCGAGCTGGTCGCCGGGCAGATCGTGATGCGCTACTGGTTTCCGGCCGTGGCGGGCGTGTGGTGGGGCGCCGGGTTCCTCGTGCTGATCTTTCTGCTGAACACGTTGTCCGTGCGAGGCTTCGGCGAATCGGAATACTGGTTCTCGCTGATCAAGGTCGTCACCGTGATCGCGTTCATCGCGGCGGGGCTGCTGATCGCGGCCGGCCTGCTCGGCAGCGGGCATCCGGTCGGCTGGCGCAACTTCCGGATGGGCGACGCGCCGTTCGTCGGCGGCGTGCACGCGATGATGAGCGTCGCGCTGATCGCGGGTTTCTCGTTTCTCGGTACCGAGCTGGTCGGGATCACGGCCGGCGAATCGGAAAATCCGCGCAAGACGATCCCGCGCGCGGTGAAGCAGATCTTCTGGCGGATCATGCTGTTTTACGTACTCGCGATCTTCGTGATCGGCCTGCTGGTGCCGTACACCGATCCCAACCTGCTGAAGAGCGACGTGACCGACATCGGCGTCAGCCCGTTCACGCTCGTATTCAGCCATGCGGGTTTTCCGCTGGCGGCGGGTGCGATGAATCTCGTGATCCTGACGGCCGTGCTGTCGGCCGGCAATTCCGGCACGTATGCGGCCACGCGGATGCTGTACAACCTCGCGGCGGAAGGCCGTGCGCCCGCGATGTTCGCGACGCTGTCGGCGGGCGGCGTGCCGCGCAACGCGCTGTACGCGACGATGGCGGTGGGCGGGCTGTGTTTCCTCACGTCGCTGACCAACAACCAGCGCATCTATCTGTGGCTGCTCAATACGGTCGGCATCACCGGCTTCATCGCGTGGCTCGGTATCGCGGTCTGCCATTACCGGTTCCGCAAGGGCTTCCTGAAGCAGGGCTACCGGCTCGATCAGTTGCCGTACCGCGCGAAGTGGTTCCCGTTCGGGCCGCTGTTCGCGATCGCGATCTGCATCGTGATCTCGCTCGGGCAGGACTACCAGGCGTTCTTCGCGGCCCGCATCGACTGGATGGAAGTGCTGTCGATCTATGTGTGGATTCCGCTGTTCGTCGCGATCTGGTGGGCGTATCGCCGCGTGCGCAAGAGCCGGCTCGTGCGGTATGAGGAGATGGATATCGGGCCGTGGCTCACGCGCTCGGTCGAGGCCGTCGATGCGGCCGTCACGCAGCACGGGCCGCCGCGCTGAACGTCGGACGGCAAATACCCAGGAAGGGGCCGGCTTGCGCAAGGCAGCCGGCTCCGGCGCGGCGAGCATGACGAGACGCGGGCGGGCAGCATGCCGGGCCGCCGCTACTTGTCCAGCTCCGGGTAGTGCCGGAAGATCCCCATGTCGTTGAACGGGATGCGGCGCGCCGACGCGAGATAGCGCGCGACGGGCGGATGCGCCGCGACGCGGTCGTGCAGGCCGACGAGCCCGGCGACCTTGCGCTCGGCGCGCTTCATTGCCTTCGGGAACGCATAACGCAGTCCTTCGATCAGCTGGAACATCGACAGGTCTGCGTAGCTGAGCGCGCTGCCGGCGATATAGCCGCTCTTGTGCGGATTCTGCCCGAGCACGCGATCGAAGTAGCCGAGGAACTTCGGCAGCCGATGCGCGAGGAAATCGGCTGCGCGCTCGGCGGCCTCGGCCTTCTGGTCCTCGTAGTAAAGGCCGCTGCCGATCGGGTGATGCGTGTCGTGGATCTCGGTGACGAAATCGGCGACGGTCAGCTGGAGTTGATGCACCCACAACCGTCCGGCTTCGTCGTCGGGCGCGAGCCCGAGCCGCGCGCCGAGAAACAGCAGGATGTTCGCGGTCTGCCCGACGACCACGTCGCCGGCCTTCAGGAACGGCGGCGCGAACGGCACGCATTCGGCCTTCGTGCTGTCCATCAGGCGCATCATCGCCGCCACGCCCATGCCGCGCCCCGATTCGCGCGCGACGTCGACATAGTCGGCCTCGGCCGCCTCGAGCGCGAGCCGCACGTATTCGCCGCGGCCCTGGATCTCGGGCCAGTAATGGAGTTCGTATCGCATGCAGTGCTCCTGTCCGGTCGATGCGTCAGGCAATGCCCGCATCGTGATGGCGGGGAGGGCGGCCGTGTGCCGCCCGTTGCGAATAGACAGTCTAGGAAATCGTGCGGGACGTGCCGGGCTTGCCGCGTCATGCGCCGGGTTCGCCGCGCTCGCCGCCCTCGGGGCCGTAGAAGAACACCCAGGTCGAGAAGTCGTCGGAGAAGCCTACGAAGCGGTGCGCCGCGAATGCGGGGACGAACAGCACGTCGCCGGCCGCGATGCCGCATTCGCGCCCGTCGACGACGAACCGCGACGTGCCGGCCGCGATCACGTAGACCTCGTCACGCGTATGCGGCGCCTGCAGGTCCTCGCCACGCGGCCGGTACAGCTCGATGTCGAGCGTGCCGTGGCGAAACAGCGTCGTGAACAGCGTGCCTTCATCGTCGAGGCGGGCGAGCGATTCGTTGATGCCGAGCTTCATCGTCGTGGGCTCCAGGTCCGGATCGTGGGGACGTGCGTCGTTTCATCGTATGCCGGATTCGGGCTCGGGGCGAACGTCGCGATCGCCGCGCGCGCGCGCCCGGTGCGCGTCCCATTTGGCTGGTAATGCCGATACAGGTATTGGCACTACCAGCCAAACCACTGTTTTTAATGGGTTTTTTCTCGTCGGGCCTGCGCCGCGGCGCATTCTGCGTGGCATAATCGATCGCACCAGTAAGGCTTGTAGTCACAACGACCCCGCATACCCATGGCACAGACTCTCTACGACAAACTGTGGAATACCCACGTCGTCCACACCGAGGACGACGGCACGGCATTGCTCTACATCGACCGTCAGCTGCTGCACGAAGTCACGAGCCCGCAGGCGTTCGAAGGGCTGAACGTCGCGCACCGCCCGGTGTGGCGCATCAGCGCGAACCTGGCCGTGTCGGACCACAACGTCCCGACCACGGATCGCAGCCACGGCATCGCCGATCCTGTCTCGAAACTGCAGGTCGACACGCTCGACGCGAACTGCGACGCGTTCGGCATCACGCAGTTCAAGATGAACGACGTGCGCCAGGGCATCGTGCACATCATCGGGCCGGAGCAGGGCGCGACGCTGCCGGGCATGACGATCGTGTGCGGCGATTCGCACACGTCGACGCATGGCGCGTTCGGCGCGCTCGCGCACGGCATCGGCACGTCGGAAGTCGAGCACGTGCTCGCGACGCAAACCTTGCTGCAGAAAAAGAGCAAGAACATGCTGGTGAAGGTCGAGGGCACGCTGCCGCGCGGCTGTACCGCGAAGGACATCGTGCTCGCGATCATCGGCAAGATCGGCACGGCAGGCGGCACGGGCTACGCGATCGAATTCGGCGGCTCGACGATCCGCGCGCTGACGATGGAAGGCCGGATGACCGTCTGCAACATGGCGATCGAAGCCGGCGCGCGCGCGGGCATGGTCGCCGTCGACGACACGACGATCGACTACCTGCAGGGCCGCCCGTTCGTGCCGACCGGCGCGGAGTGGAACCAGGCCATCGAGTACTGGCGCGAATTCAAGTCCGACGAAGGCGCGCAGTTCGACCGCGTCGTCGAGCTGAACGCGGCCGAGATCGTCCCGCAGGTCACGTGGGGCACGTCGCCGGAAATGGTCACGTCGATCGACGGTCGCGTGCCGGATCCCGAGCGCGAGAAGGATCCGGTCAAGCGCGACGCGATGGAACGCGCGCTGGCCTACATGGCGCTCGAGCCGAACACGCCGATCGAGTCGATCAAGGTCGACAAGATCTTCATCGGTTCGTGCACGAACGCACGCATCGAGGACATCCGCGCGGCCGCGTACGTCGTGAAGAAGCTGAACCGTCGCGTCGCATCGAACGTGCGGCTCGCGATGGTCGTGCCGGGCTCGGGCCTCGTGAAGGCGCAGGCCGAGCGCGAAGGGCTCGACAAGGTGTTCACGGATGCGGGCTTCGAATGGCGCGAACCGGGCTGCTCGATGTGCCTCGCGATGAACGCCGACCGGCTCGATCCGGGCGAGCGCTGCGCCTCGACGTCGAACCGCAACTTCGAAGGCCGGCAGGGCGCGGGCGGCCGCACGCACCTGGTGAGCCCCGCGATGGCGGCGGCGGCGGCGATCGAAGGCCATTTCGTCGACATTCGCAAGCTGGGGTAACGCGTGACGGCATCGAAGCTCATCGCGCGGCTGGTTGCCGCGCTGGCGCTCGCAGGGCTGGGCTTCGGCCTTGCGGGCTGCAATACCGTCCGAGGCTTCGGCGAGGACGTCAACGCCGCCGGCAACGCGCTCCAGCGCGCCGCGGATTGATGCCTGTCGAGAATTTGTCGATGTGCGCCGGCTGACTGCCGGCCCTTCAACCGGATAGACGGATCATGGAAAAATTCAATGTGCATACCGGCGTCGTGGCGCCGCTCGATCGCGAGAACGTCGACACCGACGCGATCATCCCGAAGCAGTTCCTGAAGTCGATCAAGCGCACGGGCTTCGGCCCGAACGCGTTCGACGAATGGCGTTACCTCGACCACGGCGAGCCGGGCCAGGACAACTCGAAGCGCCCGCTGAACCCAGACTTCGTGCTGAACCAGCCGCGCTACCAGGGCGCATCGGTGCTGCTCGCCCGCAAGAACTTCGGCTGCGGCAGCTCGCGCGAGCACGCGCCGTGGGCGCTGCAGCAGTACGGCTTCCGCGCGATCATCGCGCCGAGCTTCGCCGACATCTTCTTCAACAACTGCTACAAGAACGGGCTGTTGCCGATCGTGCTGACCGAGCAGCAGGTCGATCACCTGTTCAACGAGACGGTCGCGTTCAACGGCTTCGAGGTGACGGTCGACCTCGACGCGCAGGTCGTGCGCACGGGCGACGGCCGCGAGTATCCGTTCGAGATCACCGCGTTCCGCAAGTACTGCCTGCTGAACGGCTTCGACGACATCGGCCTCACGCTGCGCCACGCGGACAAGATCCGCCAGTTCGAAGCCGAACGGCTCGCGAAGCAGCCGTGGCTCAACAACAAGCTGGTCGGCTGAGATTGCCTCCGGGCGGGCGCGCATGACGCGCGCTCGCCGATCTGCCACCACCTTCTACCCAGTCAGGAATAACGCATGAAGATTGCAGTGCTGCCCGGCGACGGCATCGGTCCGGAAATCGTCAACGAAGCGGTCAAGGTGCTGAACGCACTTGGCGAAAAATTCGAACTCGAGCAGGCGCCGGTTGGCGGCGCGGGCTACGAGGCCAGCGGTCATCCACTGCCGGACGCGACGCTTGCGCTCGCGAAGGAAGCAGACGCGATCCTGTTCGGCGCGGTCGGCGACTGGAAGTACGACTCGCTCGAGCGCGCGCTGCGCCCCGAGCAGGCGATCCTCGGGCTGCGCAAGCATCTCGAGTTGTTCGCGAACTTCCGCCCGGCGATCTGCTATCCGCAACTCGTCGACGCGTCGCCGCTTAAAGCCGAACTGGTCGCGGGTCTCGACATCCTGATCGTGCGCGAGTTGAACGGCGACATTTACTTCGGCCAGCCGCGCGGCGTGCGTGCGGCACCGGACGGCCCGTTCGCCGGCGCGCGCGAAGGCTTCGACACGATGCGCTATTCGGAACCGGAAGTGCGCCGCATCGCGCACGTCGCGTTCCAGGCCGCGCAAAAGCGCGCGAAGAAGCTGCTGTCGGTCGACAAGTCGAACGTGCTGGAGACGTCGCAGTTCTGGCGCGACATCATGATCGACGTGTCGAAGGAATACGCGGACGTCGAGCTGTCGCACATGTACGTCGACAACGCGGCGATGCAGCTCGCGAAGGCGCCGAAGCAGTTCGACGTGATCGTGACGGGCAACATGTTCGGCGACATTCTGTCGGATGAAGCGTCGATGCTGACGGGCTCGATCGGCATGCTGCCGTCGGCGTCGCTCGACAAGAACAACAAGGGCCTGTACGAGCCGTCGCACGGTTCGGCGCCGGACATCGCGGGCAAGGGCATCGCGAACCCGCTGGCGACGATCCTGTCGGCCGCGATGCTGCTGCGCTATTCGCTGAACCGCGCGGAGCAGGCCGATCGCATCGAGCGTGCGGTGAAAACGGTGCTCGAACAAGGCTATCGCACCGGCGACATCGCGACGCCGGGTTGCAAGCAAGTCGGCACGGCGGCGATGGGCGACGCGGTGGTCGCGGCGCTGTAAGCGTATGGCAAGGCGGTACGGCAGTTGATGATGAAAAGGGCGCGAACGGGCCGCTGAATTGGCCGGTTCGCGGCTCGTTCGCACACGGTTGGCCGTTGTGCGGGCAACCGGCTTTGTGTAGACTCGAATGATGGCGCTGATTTCCCTGATCTCCCCGGTCTTGAAACTCCACGGCAACATTGCCCGTGTGGGTACGCGCGCCATCGTCATCACGAAAACCATTACCACGAAAACGATCATTAAACGCTGATCGTCCGTCGTGCCCGCCTGTTTCCCCGCGCGGTCACGCCGGGGGCGGAAATGGCGGGGAAGCTCCATTCAAAGGGTTAGTCATGAACGTAGGTCTCGTAGGTTGGCGCGGCATGGTCGGCAGCGTGCTGATGCAGCGCATGCAGGAAGAAGGTGATTTCGACCTGATCGAGCCGGTGTTTTTCAGCACCAGCAACACGGGCGGCAAGGCGCCGTCGTTCGCGAAAAACGAGACCACGCTCAAGGACGCGACCAACGTCGACGAGCTGAAGAAGTGCGACGTGATCATCACGTGCCAGGGCGGCGACTACACGAACGACGTGTTTCCGAAGCTGCGCGCGGCCGGCTGGAACGGCTACTGGATCGACGCGGCGTCGTCGCTGCGGATGAAGGACGACGCGGTCATCATCCTCGATCCGGTCAACCTCGACGTGATCAAGGACGCGCTCGTCAAGGGCACGAAGAACTTCGTCGGCGGCAACTGCACGGTCAGCCTGATGCTGATGGCGCTCGGCGGCCTGTTCCGCGAGAACCTGGTCGACTGGATGACGGCCATGACGTACCAGGCCGCATCGGGCGCGGGCGCGCAGAACATGCGTGAGCTGCTGTCGCAGATGGGCGCGCTGCACGGTTCGGTGCAGGAACAACTCGCCGATCCCGCTTCCGCGATTCTCGACATCGACCGTCGCGTGCTCGCGACGATGAACAGCGATGCGATGCCGACGAGCCATTTCGGCGTGCCGCTCGCCGGTTCGCTGATTCCGTGGATCGACAAGGATCTCGGCAACGGGATGTCGAAGGAAGAGTGGAAGGGCGGCGCGGAAACCAACAAGATCCTCGGCAAGCCGGCAATGGGCGAGCCGGGTTCGATCCCGGTCGACGGCCTGTGCGTGCGGATCGGCGCGATGCGCTGCCACTCGCAGGCGCTGACGATCAAGCTGAAGAAGGACGTCCCGCTCGACGAAATCAACGGCATCCTCGCATCGGCGAACGACTGGGTGAAGGTCGTGCCGAACGAGCGTGAAGCATCGATGCGCGATCTGTCGCCGGCGAAGATCACCGGCACGCTGACGGTGCCGGTCGGCCGCCTGCGCAAGCTCGCGATGGGCGGCGAATACCTGTCGGCATTCACGGTCGGCGACCAGTTGCTGTGGGGCGCGGCCGAGCCGCTGCGCCGCATGCTGCGCATCCTGCTCGACAAGTAAGGATCGGGCCGCGCTGCGCGCCATCGGTGCGCGACGCGAAACGCCTGCCAGCCCTTCCCGGGGCGGCAGGCGTTTTTTGTTGACGGGTGCTGGCCGGCAGGCGGAAGGTGGCTGCGTGGGGCGCGGGCCGGTGTGCCAGCTGTCACCTGTCGCACTGCTGCACGGGCGCGGGCACCGACCGTCGCATCCGCCGCCGATGAATTCGGCCGGAACCTGATCGTGTGAAGTAAACTATGCGGTTACGACGCGCAGAGCCGCCGAAAGCGTCGCGTTTTGCGCGACGCTTTTGCATTTCTGCGGCGACTTTATTGACGCTTCACTACGCGAATCCGAGCCGCGCCCGCGCGCGGCGATAGAGCCTACGATGTCCCGAATTTCCTTGTTTCCGCGTCAGTCCCGTCTGTCGCGCGCCGTGCGTGGCGCACTCGCGATCCTGGCGCTCGGCGCGGCCGCGTCGGCCTGGGCGGCCGGCGCCGCTGTCGGCGAACTGCCGGCGTCCGCCGCTGGCGGCCCCGCGCCGCTCACGGTGACGGTCCAGCCGGGCCAGTCGTTGAACGATCTCGCGAAGGCGGCCACGCAGTCGCATGACCCGGGCGTGCTCGCGCGCGCCGGTCGCGCGCTGTTCGATGCCAATCCGCAGGCGTTCATGAAGCGCGACCCGAGCCGCCTGCGGGTCGGCGCGACGCTGACGGTGCCGGCGCTCGACGCAACGGGTTCGCCACTCGTGCGTGCCGGTGCGTCCGCAGCAGCGGGTGCGTCCGGCGCATCGGCAACTTCCGCTGCGCCTGCTGCGCCTGCCGCATCGAGCGCGGCCGCCGCTGCAGCCGTGCAGCATGGCGCGTCGGCGCCGCATCCGGGCTCGGCCGTGCCGATCACGCCGACCGCATCGGTCGCGCACGCGGCGCCGGTGAGTGGCGCGAGCGTCGCAGTCGCCGCAGGGGCGGCGGCTTCGCTCGGCGCGTCCGCCGTGCATGGCGCATCGACGGTCGGAACCGTTCCGTCGTCCGCGCCGGAGGCCGGCGCGAGCGGGCCGCACGTGTGGAGCGGTGCAATCCAGTCCGCGCCGTCGTCCGCGAGCGAGGCCGCTGGCCAGCCCGCGCCGGGCGGCATGGCTCAAGGCATGCATGAACCGTCCGCTGCAGCCGCTGTCGCGGCTGCGTCGCAACCGCGGCCGTCGAGCCTGCAGCAACTGCTGGCGTTGAAGAACCGCGTGCTGATGGAGCTGCAGAAGCACGGAATCGGCAAGCCGGCCACGACGAGCAACGTTGCGCCCGCGCCGGTACCGACGCCTGCTGCGCCGCGCCCCGCCGTAAATGACGCAGGGGCCTCCGCCGCCGCGTCGTCGCCGGCCGCGAGCGAAGCGGCGTCTGCTGCGGCCGCGAGTGCGGCGCAGCCGGCATCGGCACCCGTGCAGCCGGCCGTACCGGTGGCGACTGCGGCACCCGCGCGCGGTTCGGAGCAGATCGACTGGCGTCCGGCCGCGGCGGCGGGTGCCGCCGTGGTTGTGCTCGCAGCCGGGTTCGCATGGCGCAAGCGCCGGAAGGCGCGGCCAGCCGATGCGCGCGCCCCGGAATCCGGTGGATCGGCTGGTGCCGATGCCGACGCATCGCCGTTGCCCGTCGCGCCCGTCGAACCGGTGCCGCCGATCCTTCCCGAGACGCCGGTGGCCCGCGACGCGGCCACCGATGTGAATCTGGTCACGGCCGCCGCCGCAGCGGTGGAGACGCTCGGAACACATGAACCCGAGGTCGCGTCGCCATCGGAAACGATGAAGCCGCATGACGAGCAGGCAGACGCACCGTCCGAGCCCGCCGCGCCCGGCAGCGATGCAGCGCCGGTCTCGCGCGACGTGAAGCCCGTCGCGGAAGCGGCCGTGGACGAGCCGCTCGCAGCGCCCGCAGCGCCGGCGACGAACGACGCTCAGCATGCGGCGCTGATGCAGAACGCGATCAGCGCGCTCAATAGCCTCGACATGCCGTTGCCGCCGCGTACGGCCGACGAGCCGGCCGAGCAGGAAGGGCGCGCCGAAAGCGAGCAAATTGCAACTAACGGTCAATTCGAGCCGCGCCCGCCGATTGGCTTGGGCGATCTGTCACCGGAACACTCGGCCGACCAGGAGGATGAATTCGACTGGGATCCGGATGCGGCAACGCCCGCACCTCACGCGGGTGGGGTATCCGCGCCGTCGTCGCTGCCGCCGCTCGGCGGCGCGCAATTCGGTGCGCTGAAGCTGGATTTCGATCTCGACCTGCCGTCCGCGCCGGGCGCCGCATTGCCCGCGCTGACGCCGGAAGAGCTCGCGCGGATCGCGCGCAACAAGCTGGATCTCGCGTCCGAGTACGTCGAACTGGGCGACCTGTCCGGCGCACGCACGCTGCTGCAGGAAGTGGTCGACGCGAACGACGCCGCGACGCGCGACGATGCGCGCGCCTTGCTCGCCAAACTCGCGGAACAGGCGTGATGCGGATCGCGCTGGGGATTCAGTACGACGGCGCCGCGTTCTGTGGCTGGCAGGCGCAGCCGCACGGCAAGACCGTGCAGGATCGGCTCGAACATGCGCTGGCCGAGTTCGCTCGGGTGCCGCTGCACACGACGGTGGCGGGGCGGACCGATACCGGCGTGCACGGACTCGGTCAGGTCGTGCATTTCGATACGGACCTCGAGCGCGAGGTGTTCTCGTGGGTGCGCGGCACCAACGCGTTCCTGCCGTCGACCGTGTCCGTGCAGTGGGCGAAGCCGATGCCGGACACGTTCCACGCGCGTTTCTCGGCGTTCGAACGCACCTATTACTACGCGCTGTACGTGCACCCGGTGCGCTCGCCGATGCTGGCCGGCCGCGCGGGCTGGATCCACACGCCGCTCGACGACGACGCGATGCGCGCCGCCGCTGCGCACCTGATCGGCGAACACGATTTCTCGTCGTTCCGGTCGTCGGAATGCCAGTCGAAGACGCCGGTCAAACACCTGTACCAGATCGACGTGCGGCGCGCGGGCCACTTCATTCATTTCCGCTTCCGCGCGAATGCGTTCCTGCATCACATGGTGCGCAACCTGATGGGCTGCCTCGTCGCCGTCGGGCGCGGCCGCTACCCGGCGGAATGGCTCGCCGAGGTGCTGGCCGGGCGCGACCGCACGTTGGCCGCCCCCACGTTCATGGCCGACGGGCTGTACCTCGCCCATGTCGGCTACCCGGCGGAATTCGCCGTCCCGCCCGCGCAGCTCGGCAGCGTGCCGTGGAGCAGCGTCTGGGCCGATCTGGACCCGCAATCATGACGGATCACGCCATGTCTTCTTCGACTTCCGCCGCGGCCGGCCTCGCGCCGCGCACGCGCATCAAGCTGTGCGGGCTGTCGCGCCCCGAGGACGTGCTGCACGCGGCCGCGCTCGGTGCCGACGCGATCGGTCTCGTGTTCTATCCGAAGAGCCCGCGCGCGGTGTCGATCGCGCAGGCGGCCGAGCTCGCCAGCCTTGCGCCTCCGTTCGTATCGGTGGTCGGGCTGTTCGTGAACGCGACCGAAGCCGAGCTCGAGGCGGTGGTGCGCGACGTGCCGCTCACGGTGCTGCAATTCCACGGCGACGAGACGCCCGAGCAGTGCGATGCCCTCGGCCGTGCGGCGCGACTGCCGTGGTTGCGCGCGGTGCGCGTCGGCCCCTCGACGCAGCCGGCCGATTTGGTAGAATCGGCTCTTCATTATTCGAAAGCGCGCGGCCTCCTGTACGACACCCTGGTGCCGGACTACGGCGGTAGCGGCAAGGTCTTCGATTGGTCTCTTATTCCCGCAGAGCTCGCGCATCGGGCCGTTTTGAGTGGTGGCTTGAGCGCGCAAAACGTCGGTGATGCGATCCGCCAGTTGCGTCCGTTTGCTGTCGATGTCTCGAGTGGCATCGAAGTGGAGGGCGCGAAGGGCGTGAAGGATCACGCCCGGATGGCGGCGTTCGTACGCGCGGTGCGCGAAGCGGACGCCGGGTGATGCAAGCCGGTGCGGCCCCGAAAGCGGGGCGCACCGACCGATCGAGAGAGACACCATGTACAACCTTCCTGATGATCACGGCCACTTCGGCCCGTATGGCGGCGTGTTCGTCGCCGAAACGCTGATTCACGCGCTCGACGAACTGCGCACGGCGTATGAAAAATTCCGGAACGACCCCGATTTCGTCGCCGAATACGAGCGCGAGCTGAAGTATTTCGTCGGCCGTCCGTCGCCGATCTATCACGCGCAGCGCTGGAGCGAGACGCTCGGCGGCGCGCAGATCTACCTGAAGCGCGAGGACCTGAACCACACCGGCGCGCACAAGATCAACAACGTGATCGGCCAGGCGCTGCTCGCGAAGCGGATGGGCAAGAAGCGCGTGATCGCCGAAACGGGCGCCGGCCAGCACGGCGTCGCGACGGCGACGATCTGCGCGCGCTTCGGGATGGAGTGCATCGTCTACATGGGCGCCGAGGACGTGCGCCGCCAGGCCGCGAACGTCTACCGGATGAAGCTGCTCGGCGCGACGGTCGTGCCGGTCGAATCGGGTTCGCGCACGCTGAAGGACGCGCTGAACGAAGCGATGCGCGACTGGGTCACCAACATCGAAAGCACGTTCTACATCATCGGCACGGTCGCGGGCCCGCACCCGTATCCGGCGATGGTGCGCGACTTCCAGCGCGTGATCGGCGACGAGTGCAAGGTGCAGATGCCCGAACTCGCCGGCCGCCAGCCGGATGCGGTGATTGCCTGCGTCGGCGGCGGGTCGAACGCGATGGGCATCTTCTATCCGTATATCGACGATCAATCGGTGCAGCTGATCGGCGTCGAAGCAGCGGGCGACGGCCTCGACACCGGCCGTCACGCGGCGTCGCTGATCGCCGGCAGCCCCGGCGTGCTGCACGGCAACCGCACGTACCTGCTGCAGGACGACAACGGCCAGATCATCGAGACGCATTCGGTATCGGCCGGCCTCGACTATCCGGGCGTCGGCCCCGAGCACGCGTGGCTGAAGGACAGCGGCCGCGCGCAGTACGTGCCGATCACCGACGAGGAAGCGCTGAAGGCGTTCCACGACTGTTGCCGGATCGAGGGGATCATCCCCGCGCTCGAGTCGAGTCACGCGATCGCGTATGGCGTGAAGCTCGCGCCGACGTTGCCGAAGGACAAGATCCTGCTCGTCAACCTGTCGGGCCGCGGCGACAAGGACATGCATACGGTCGCCGAGCGATCGGGCCTCGCGCTCTGACCCCGACCGATGCGTGACCTGATCGAACAACCGGGCGGCGGCGCCGCGAGCGAAGCGGAGGCGGGGCAGCCCGTCGTCGCCGTGCCGTGCGTGCTGCCGTCCGGGATCGAACTGCATAACCGCGATTTCATGACCGAAGCCGCGCGCCTGCCGGATGCGTCGATCGACCTGATCGTCGCCGATCCGCCGTACGGGCTCGGCAAGGACTACGGCAACGACTCGGACAAGCGTTCGGGCGACGATTTCCTCGCGTGGACGCGCGAGTGGCTCGAGCTCGCGATTCCGAAGCTGAAGCCGAGCGGGTCGATGTACATCTTCTGCACGTGGCAGTACGCACCGGAAATCTTCAGCTTCCTGAAGACGAAGCTCACGATGGTCAACGAGATCATCTGGGACCGGCGCGTGCCGAGCATGGGCGGCACGACGCGCCGTTTCACGTCGGTGCATGACAACATCGGCTTTTTCGCGGTTTCCAGGGCGTATTACTTCGATCTCGATCCGGTCCGCATCCCGTACGACGCCGACACGAAGAAGGCCCGCTCGCGCAAGCTGTTCGAAGGCAGCAAGTGGCTGGAGATGGGCTACAACCCGAAGGACGTCTGGTCGGTCTCGCGCCTGCATCGGCAGCACGCGGAGCGCGTCGATCATCCGACCCAGAAGCCGCTGGAAATCATCGAGCGGATGGTGCTCGCAAGCTGCCCGCCGGGCGGCCGCGTGCTCGATCCGTTCATGGGCAGCGGCACGACCGCGGTGGCCTGCGCACGGCAGGGGCGCGACTTCGTCGGCTACGAGATCAACGAAAGTTATTGCGCGATCGCGCACGAGCGTGTGAACGCGCTCGCAACGCCGGCGTGCGCGTGAGTCGCGCCGCCGCATTGCCGATCGCTGCTTTGCATGGGACCGGAGTAAGCGCTAAAGCGCTAACTCCGGTCGACAAAGGAAAATTGCCATGAATCGTATCCAGCAGACCTTCGCCGCACTCGCCGAACAGGGCCGCAAGGGCCTGATCCCGTTCATCACGGCCGGCGACCCCGATCCCGCGAAGACCGTCGAATTCATGCACGCGCTCGCCGAAGGCGGCGCCGACGTGATCGAGCTCGGCGTGCCGTTCTCGGACCCGATGGCCGACGGCCCGGTGATCCAGCGCTCGTCGGAACGCGCGCTCGCGCGCGGCGTCACGCTCAAGAGCGTGCTCGCCGACGTGAAGCGCTTTCGCGAGACTGACCAGAAAACCCCTGTCGTGCTGATGGGTTATGCGAACCCGATCGAGCGCATGGGGGTCGATACGTTCGCGACCGAAGCGCAGGCGGCCGGTGTCGACGGCGTGCTCGTCGTCGACTATCCGCCGGAAGAGGCGGGCGTGTTCGCCGAGAAAATGCGCGGCGCGCAGATCGATCCGATCTTCCTGCTCGCCCCGACGTCGACCGACGAACGCATCGCCGACGTGGGCAAGATCGCGAGCGGCTACGTGTATTACGTGTCGCTCAAGGGCGTGACCGGCGCCGGAAATCTGGATGTTTCGAGCATTGCGGGTAAAATCCCGGCCATCAAGTCGCGCGTGCCGGTTCCGGTGGGCGTCGGCTTCGGCATCCGCGACGCCGAAACGGCGCGCGCGGTGGCCGAAGTGTCGGACGCCGTCGTGATCGGCAGCCGCCTGGTGCAGCTGCTCGAGAGCGCCGCGCCGGAAGGCGCCGCCGCCGCGCTGAAGACATTCATCGCCGAGCTGCGCGCCGCCCTGGACGGTGCCGGCAAGACGGCGCGATAAACACAACAGGAAGCGGGAACGGGCCGGCCGGCCCGCCCCGCCACGGAACAGGAAACCATACACGATGAGCTGGCTCGACAAACTGTTGCCGCCGAAGATCAAGCAGACCGATCCGAAAAGCCGCAAGGGCATTCCGGAAGGCCTGTGGGTCAAGTGCCCGTCCTGCGAGGCCGTGCTGTACCGCAACGACGTGGACGCGAACCTGCACGTGTGCCCGAAGTGCGACCACCACATGCGCATCGGCGCACGTGAGCGTCTCGACGGGCTGCTCGATCCGGAAGGCCGCTATGAAATCGGCCAGGAAATCGTGCCGGTCGACACGCTGAAGTTCAAGGACAGCCGCAAGTATCCGGATCGTCTGAAGGAAGCGATGGACGAAACGGGCGAGACCGACGCGATGGTCGTGATGGGCGGTGCGATCCACACGCTGCCCGTCGTCGCGGCCTGCTTCGAATTCTCGTTCATGGGCGGCTCGATGGGTTCGGTCGTCGGCGAGCGCTTCGCACGCGGTGCGCAGAACGCGCTGGAACAGCACGTGCCGTTCATCTGCTTTACCGCTTCGGGCGGTGCCCGGATGCAGGAAAGCCTGCTGTCGCTGATGCAGATGGCCAAGACCACCGCGATGCTGACGAAGCTGGCCGAAGCCAGGCTGCCGTTCATCTCGGTGCTGACCGATCCGACGATGGGCGGCGTGTCGGCGAGCTTCGCGTTCCTCGGCGACGTCGTGATCGCCGAGCCGAAGGCGCTGATCGGCTTCGCCGGCCCGCGCGTGATCGAGCAGACGGTGCGCGAGAAGCTGCCGGAAGGTTTTCAGCGCGCGGAATTCCTGCTGAAGACGGGTGCGATCGACATGATCGTCGACCGCCGCAAGATGCGCGACGAGATCGCGCAGCTGCTCGCGCTGCTGCAGCGACAGCCGGCCGACGCGCTGGCCTGATTGGCGCGACGTTGTGAACTGCGCGCGTCGCCCGGCTGAACCGCCGGGCGGCGCGTTTCGTTTTTTGGCGTAGTGGCGGTACCGATTCAGATTTGATCCGATGAGCACTTTTCCCACTCTCGACGCGTGGCTTTCGCATCTCGAACGCGCGCACCCGGTCGGCATCGACATGGGCCTGACCCGCATCGGGCAGGTCAAGGCGGCGCTGCCGCTCGAATTCGCGTGCCCCGTGATCACGGTCGGCGGCACGAACGGCAAGGGCTCGACCTGCGCGTTCCTCGAGACGATCCTCGTTCACGCGGGCTACAAGGTCGGCTGCCACACGTCGCCGCACCTGCTCGAATTCAGCGAGCGCGCGCGCGTGAACGGGCAGCAGGTCAGCGACGCCGAGCTGCTGCCGCACTTCGAAGCCGTCGAAGCGGCGCGCACGTCGCTGCCGGAGCCGGTGTCGCTCACGTACTTCGAATTCACGACGCTCGCGATCCTGCACCTGTTCGCGTCGCGCGGGCTCGACGCGGTGATCCTCGAAGTCGGCCTCGGCGGCCGGCTCGATGCGGTCAACATCATCGACACCGATTGCGCGATCGTCACGAGCATCGACATCGATCACACCGAATACCTCGGCGACACGCGCGAGAAGATCGCGTTCGAGAAGGCCGGGATCTTCCGTGCGGGCAAGCCGGCGATCTGCGGCGATCCCGCGGCGCCGAACACGCTGATCGACCATGCCGCCGCGATCGGCGCAGACTTGTGGCTGGTCGGGCGCGATTTCCGCTATGAAGCGCAGCCGGGCGCGGAGCGCCAGCAATGGAGTTATCTCGGCCGCGACAAACGCTATCCGGCGCTCGCGTATCCGGCGCTGCGCGGCGCGAATCAGCTGATCAATGCGTCGGCCGCGCTGGCCGCGCTCGAGGCGCTGCGCCCGGTGCTGCCGGTGTCCGCGCAGGACATCCGGCTCGGGCTCGCGAACGTCGAGCTGCCGGGGCGCTTCCAGGTGCTGCCCGGCAAGCCGGCGATCGTGCTGGACGTCGCGCACAACCCGCATGCGGCGGCCGTGCTCGAGCAGAATCTCGGCAACATGGGCTTCTTCCCGTACACGTACGCGGTGTTCGGTGCGATGCACGACAAGGACATCGACGGCGTGCTGCGGCATCTGAAGGGCGAGATCGACCACTGGTGCGTGACCGACCTGCCGCTGCCGCGCGCGGCGAGCGCGGAGCAGCTCGAAGCCGCGCTGCGCAAGGCCGGCGTGGAGGAGGGGGCCGATTCGAGCGTGACGCGCTTCGCGTCGCCCGCCGAAGCGTTTCGCGATGCACTAAAAAGAGCATCCGAGAATGATAGAATCGTGGTTTTCGGCAGTTTCCATACGGTGGCAGGTGTGATGGCCTACCGGAAATCGCAGCAACACTGACTGACGGGCAGTTTCGGACTCAGCCATTCATGGGAATTTTCTCCTTCGGCAAGAAAGACGACGACGCGCCCACCCGGCGCGGCGGTCGTACCGGGGCCTCCCGGAACGTGCGCACGGAGCGCACGGAACGCGTCGAGCGACGCACGCGCCGCACCGAGCGTCCGGAATCGGACGCGCTGCTCCTCGATCCGACCCTTCCTGAAAAGCAACGCGCCCGCCGGCGTCTCGTCGGCGCGATCGCGCTCGTCGTCGCCGCGGTGATCGTGCTGCCGATGGTGCTCGATTCGCACCCGAAGCCGGTGACGGACGACATCGCGATCGACATCCCGAACCGGCCTGCGCATCAGGCGGTCGCGCCGCGCGACGACGACGCGTCCGACGTGCAGGCGGGCGTCGCGCGCGACGAGCCGCCGGCCTCCGATGTCGCGGTGGCGGCGGTTCCCGCGCCTGCGGCGAAGGATGCGGCCAAGCCGGCCGCGAAACCCGATACCTCGACCGCGACGACCACGGCAAGCGTGACGCCGCCGAAGCCCGCTGCCGCGAAGCCGGCCGCGCCCGCGGCGAAGCCGGTCGCGCCGAAGCCGGCGCCCGCGGCGGTCGCGAACGCCGACGCCGCGGCCGACAGCGGCGACGCATCGTCGCCGGCATCGCCGGCCGGTGCGCGCTTCGCGGTGCAGCTCGGTTCGTTCAAGGACGACGCAACGGCGCGTTCGTGGGCCACCCAGTTGAAATCGGCGGGCGTGCCCGCATATGTCGAGCATCGCAAGCAGGCGGACGGCAGCACGGCGACACTGCTGCGTGCCGGCCCGTTTGCGGATCGCGCGGCGGCGTCCGCCGCGATCGCGAAAGTGCGCGAAGCCGGACTCACGCAGTAACGTGCGATGCTGACGGCTTTCGACTACGCTGTATTGGCGGTGATCGCGTTGTCTGCGCTGCGTGGCGCATGGCGCGGTTTCGTCTCGGAGATTTTCGGGCTGATCGGCTGGATCGCGGCGATCGTGATCGCGGCACGCTATGTCGGACTCGTGGTGCCGTACATTCCGGCGAACTGGCCGGGCGGCGCGCTGACACAGTGGGTGATCGCGTTCGCGCTGATCGTGATCGGCGTGGTGTTCGTCGCCGGTGTCGCGAACGCGCTGTTGTCGCGGATCGCGCAAGCGACGGGCCTCGGCGGAGTCGATCGCTCGCTGGGCATGATGTTCGGGCTGGTCCGCGGCTGCGTGCTGGTGGTGCTGCTGGTCGCGGCGGCCGGGCTGACCGAATTGCCCAAACAGGAATTCTGGCGCAATGCGCTATTGCGTCCTTTCGCCGAACAGGGCGTGCATGAGCTGAAGCAGCTCCTGCCCGACGGCATGGCCCAGTACGTACGCGTGTGACGACGCGGCCGGGCAGGACGGAACCGATTTTGTCATCTTGAAGGACATGCCATGTGCGGCATCGTAGGTGTTATCTCCCAATCCCCGGTCAATCAGCTGATCTATGACAGCCTGCTGCTGCTGCAGCATCGCGGTCAGGACGCGGCGGGCATCGCGACGGCGGACGGCAGCAATTTCCACATGTACAAGGCGAACGGCATGGTGCGCGACGTGTTCCGCACGCGCAACATGCGCAGCCTGCCCGGCACCTTCGGCATCGGCCAGGTCCGCTATCCGACGGCCGGCTCGGCGTCGAGCGAAGCCGAGGCGCAGCCGTTCTACGTGAACGCGCCGTTCGGGATCATCCTCGCGCACAACGGCAACCTGACGAACTGGGAACAGCTGAAGGACGAGATGTTCCGGATCGATCGCCGGCACATCAATACCAACTCCGACAGCGAAGTGCTGCTCAACGTGTTCGCGCACGAGCTGCAGCTGTCGACGACGGGCCTCGAGCTCGATCCGGCCGCGGTGTTCAAGGCCGTCGCCGGCGTGCATCGCCGCCTGCAGGGCTCGTACGCGATCGTGTCGCTGATCGCCGGTTACGGCCTGCTCGCGTTCCGCGATCCGTTCGGCATCCGCCCGCTCTGCATCGGCAAGCTCGAGACCGAACACGGCACCGAATGGATGGTCGCGTCGGAGTCGGTGGCGGTCGAAGGCATCGGTTTCGAATTCGTGCGCGACCTGCAGCCGGGTGAAGCGGTCTTCATCGACAAGGCCGGCAACTTCCACAGCCAGCAGTGCGCGGAAAACCCGACGCTGAATCCGTGCATGTTCGAATACGTGTATCTCGCGCGTCCGGACTCGTGCCTCGATGGCGTGCCGGTCTACAACGTGCGCCTGCGCATGGGCGACTACCTCGCCGAGAAGATCAAGCGCGAGCTGCCGAACGTGCCGATCGACGTCGTGATGCCGATTCCCGATTCGTCGCGCCCGGCCGCGATGCAGGTCGCCGCGAAGCTCGGCGTCGAATATCGCGAAGGCTTCTTCAAGAACCGCTACGTCGGCCGCACCTTCATCATGCCGGGCCAGGCCGTGCGCAAGAAGTCGGTGCGCCAGAAGCTCAATGCGATGAGCATCGAGTTCAAGGACAAGCACGTGCTGATCGTCGACGACTCGATCGTGCGCGGCACGACCTCGCACGAGATCGTGCAGATGGCGCGCGATGCGGGCGCGAAGTCGGTGATCTTCGCGTCGGCGGCGCCGCCCGTGAAGTTCCCGAACGTGTACGGCATCGACATGCCGACGCGCGGCGAGCTGGTCGCACACGGCCGCACCGACGAGGAAGTCGCGAAGATCATCGGCGCCGACTACCTGATCTATCAGGACGTCGACGACCTGCGCCGCGCGGTGCGCGACATCAACCCGAAGCTCGAGCGCTTCGAGGCGTCGTGCTTCGACGGCAACTACATCACCGGCGCCGTGACGCCCGAGTACCTCGATGCGATCGAGCGTGCACGTCTCGCACCGGCATCGCAGGCCGATCGCGACGCGGCCGGCGACACCGCGGTGTCGCAGATGAACCTGCAGCTGTCGGTCGAGTGATGCCGGCGCACGCTTCGAATGAAGCGTGATAGGATGTGGCCTTGCGTCGATTTGATTCAGCTTGCGGACGCGGGGCGATTTCCCAAAACAGCTAAAGCGAAGGCCGGCGGCAGCCGGCCCGAGTCGATCGCTGTCGTACCGCACCGAAGCCCGCTGATGCCGACGCATAGCGGGCTTTTTGTTTTGGCCTGACTTTGTGACCGGGCTCGCGCCCGATGCATGATCGTCGCGCGGCCCTCGAATACGGAAAACGGAACATGGACGACTCCCTCAACTTCGACACGCTCGCCGTGCGCGCGGGCACGCTGCGCAGCGACTTCAACGAGCACTCGGAAGCGCTGTTCCTCACGTCGAGCTTCTGCTTCACGAGCGCGGCCGAGGCCGCCGAACGCTTTGCGAATTCGGAAGACTACTTCACCTATTCGCGCTTCACGAACCCGACCGTCACCATGTTCCAGGATCGTCTCGCCGCGCTCGAAGGCGGCGAGGCGTGCATCGCGACGGCGTCGGGCATGGCCGCGATCATGTCGGTCGTGATGTCCGCGCTGCAGGCGGGCGATCACCTCGTCAGCTCGCGCAGCCTGTTCGGCTCGACGCTCGGGATGTTCTCGCAGATCTTCAGCAAGTTCGGCATCACGACGACCTTCGTCGATCCGACCGACCTGAACGCATGGCAGGAAGCGGTGCGGCCCGAGACGAAGATGTTCTTCCTCGAAACGCCGTCGAACCCGCTGACCGAACTCGCCGACATCGAGGCGATCGGCAAGATCGCGAAGGCCGCGAACGCGCTGTTCGTCGTCGACAACTGTTTCTGCAGCCCGGTGCTGCAGCAGCCGCTGAAGCTCGGCGCGGACGTCGTGATGCACTCGGCGACGAAGTTCCTCGACGGGCAGGGCCGCGTGCTCGGCGGCGCGCTGGTCGGCTCGAAGGCGTTCATCATGGGCAAGGTGTTCCCGTTCGTACGCAGCGCGGGCCCGACGCTGTCGGCGTTCAACGCGTGGGTGCTGCTGAAGGGGATGGAGACGCTGTCGCTGCGCGTCGAGAAGCAGTCGGCGAACGCGCTGGAAATCGCGCGCTGGCTCGATTCGCATCCGGCGGTCAAGCGCGTGTTCTATCCGGGCCTCGAATCGCATCCGCAGCACGAGCTGGCGAAGCGCCAGCAGAAGGCGGGCGGCGCGATCGTGTCGTTCGAGCTGAAGGGCGACACGCCCGAGCAGCAGCGCGCGAACGCATGGCGCGTGATCGACAGCACGAAGCTGATCTCGATCACCGGCAACCTCGGCGACACGCGCACGACGATCACGCATCCGGCGACGACGACGCATGCGCGCATCACGCCGGAAGCGCGTGAGGCTGCAGGGATCACCGAAGGGCTGATTCGCCTCGCGGTCGGCCTGGAAAACGCGGGCGACCTGCGCAACGATCTCGCGCGCGGCCTCGCGGGCTGAACGCGGCGGCAGGTTTCACGGCCGACATGACGACGGGCCGCTCGACATCGAGCGGCCCGTTTCCTTTGGTGGGCGACGAACGCGCGCGTGTCGCCGGAATCAGCCGGCCTGCCCGGCTTGCACGTCGCGTCGCGCTTCCATCATCCAGCGCAGCGTGTCGTCGAGCGGCGTCGCCGGCAACTCGCCCACCGCGCGCCGCAGCTTGTCGCGCGACCCGCTCAGGCGCTTTACTTCGTTGTGCCGGACGAAGCGCGGATCGATCGTCACGTCGATCACGTAACCGGCGATCCGCGACAGCATCGCCAGCACTTCCTTCAGCGAATACGCGCGCTCCGCGCAGACGTTGAACGTTTCGCCGGCCGGCGCGGCTTCGAGCAGCTTCAGATACGCGGCCGTCACGTCACGCACGTCGGAGAAGTCGCGGCTCACGTCGAGATTGCCGAGCGAGATGCGCGGCGCGTTGCGCGCATAGTGCGAGACGAGCTTCGGCAGCAGATACGCATCGTCCTGGCCGACGCCCGTGTAGTTGAAGGGCCGCGCGATCACGATCGGCAACCGGTCGGCCCACAGCTTCGCCGCGTATTCCATCGCGAGCTTGCTGACCGCGTAGTCGTTCGCGGGCGCGGGCAGGACGGTTTCGTCGAGCACGCCGGCCGTCGAATTGCCGTAGACGTTCGCGCTGCTCGCGAGCAGCACCGCTGACGGGCGGCGGTCGAGGCCCGCGAGCGCGGCCAGCAGGTTGCGCGTACCGACGATGTTGACCGCGTAGGTCTGTGACGGCTCGTCCTGCGCGACGTGTGCGCGCGCGGCGAGATGCACGACCGCATCGGGCCGCGCATCGGCGACGGCCGCACGCATCGCGTTCGCGTCGAGCAGGTCGACCGGCAGCAGCGTGCAGTTCGTGAACGCCGGATCGTCGGGCCGTGCCGCGCCGGGCGCCACGGTGCCCCACACGTCGTAGCCGGCCGCTTCGAGCCGCTGCGCCATATAGCGGCCCGTGAAGCCCGTCAGGCCCGTGACGAACGCACGACGCGCCGGGCGTCCGGCGTCAGTACGTGTCATGGTGACGATTCCGCGTCAGATCCGCTTCGACCATCATCTGGCAAAGCTGCTCGAGGGTCGTCTCGGGCGCCCAGCCGAGCTTGGATTTCGCCTTGTCCGCGCAGCCGATCAGCAGGTCGACCTCGGCGGGGCGATAGAACTTCGGATTCACTTCGACCAGCACGTTGCCGTTCGACGCGTCGAGGCCGCGTTCCTGCTCGCCCTTGCCGGTCCATTCGATCTGGTAGCCGGCGGCGGCGAACGCCATCTGCACGAAGTCGCGCACGGTCTCGGTGCGGTTGGTCGCGAGCACGTAAGTGTCGGGCTCGTCGACCTGCAGCATCCGCCACATCCCTTCGACATATTCGAGCGCGAAGCCCCAGTCCCGCTTCGCGTCGAGGTTGCCGAGCTCGAGCCTGGTCGCCTTGCCGAGCTTGATCTTCGCGACGGTGTCGGTGATCTTGCGCGTGACGAACTCGCGGCCGCGCAGCGGCGACTCGTGGTTGAACAGGATGCCGCTGCAGCCGAACAGGCCGTAGGACTCGCGGTAGTTCACGGTCATCCAGTGCGCGTACAGCTTCGCGACGCCGTAAGGGCTGCGCGGATAGAACGCGGTGGTTTCCGTTTGCGGGATCGCCTGCACCTTGCCGAACATCTCGGACGTCGACGCCTGGTAGAAACGGGTCTTCGGGCTCACCACGCGGATCGCCTCGAGCAGGTTGAGCGGACCGATGCCCGTGACTTCGGCGGTCGTCGCCGGCTGGTCGAACGATACGCCGACGAAGCTCTGCGCGGCCAGGTTGTACAGTTCGTCGGGTTGCGTGCGTTCGAGCAGCCGCAGGCTGGAGCCGGCATCCGTCAGGTCGTGCTCGACGAGCGACAGGTTCGGGTGCGTGTCGACGCCGAGTTCGGCGATGCGCCAGAAGTTCACCGAGCTGGTGCGGCGGTAGGTGCCCGTGACCTCGTAGCCCTTGTCGAGCAGCAGCTTGGTCAGGTAGGCGCCGTCTTGCCCCGTGATCCCCGTGATGATGGCCTTCTTGCGAGTTTGGCTCATGGCAATGTCCTGGTCGAAACGATGAATTGGGAAAGTCAGGCGGTCGTGCGCGCGGCGGCGGGCACCGGGCGGCGCGCGGGGCCGCGGGTCAGGCGCCGCTCGAAGCCGTACCAGCTCACGGTCGCGTACGCGAGCGTGATCGCCAGCGCGAGCGCGGCCGTGACGAAGCGGTTCAGATGCAGCGGCCAGAGCGCATACAGCACGCTCAGGTGGATCAGGTAGACGGTGTAGCTGACGGTGCCCACGTACACGAGCAGCGGATTCGTCAGCACGCGCTGCACGAGGCCGCGTCCGCGCAGCGCGATCACGACGATCGACGTGCACAGCAGCAGCGAGATGCTGTAGAGCGCGGCATTCGAGATCGGCGTGTTCGCCGCGCGGAACCGCGGGAACGACAGGTGCAGCCAGCCGAGGATCGCGAGCGACACCAGCGCGCCGACGATCGCGAGCGGATAGAACGGCTCGAGCGCGCGCCGGTCGCGGCGCAGCACGATCGCGAGCAGTGCGCCCGCGGCGAGCAGGTCCATCCGGAACGGCGTCAGGTAGTAGATCGGCCAGAACGAATCGAACCACGGTGTCGCGATCGCGCGCAGCACGGGGGCGGCGACGATCAGCGCGGCGGCGATCCACAGCAGCGCGCGCTCCGAACACCACAGCACGACGAACGGCCAGAAGATGTAGAACTGCTCCTCGACGGCGAGCGACCACAGCACGTTCAGGCTGTCGTGCCCGATGCTGCCGAGCGACAGCCCGATGTTGGTCGAGAAAAACGCGAACCACGGCCAGTGCGGCAGCCAGCTCGCGCCGAACAGCAGCGTCGATACGACCAGCAGCAGCACGTACGGCGGCAGGATCCGGCGTACGCGGCGCGCGTAGAAGTGGCTGAAGTACGACTGCCCGCGCGCCTTGCGATCGAGCAGGATGCCCGTGATCAGCAGGCCGCTCAGCACGAAGAACAGGTCGACACCCATCCACAGCGGTGCCTTCAGCGCGTGTTGCAGGAACACGGCGCCGACCGCGATCGCGCGCAGCCCGTCGAGCTGCACGATGCGGCCGTGTTGCGGCGGGGCGAGGTCGGCGGTGCGCGAGATGCCCGTCATCGCGCCGCTCCTTCGCGACGCGCGGCCGATGCCGTGGCGCGCCGCGCATCCGATGCGTGAACGTAATGCATGCGTTTAAACGAAATATGGAATCGAAATCGATTCTAGGGAAAAGAAATCGGCAAAAAAACGCGTGTCATTTATCCGGTTGAAAACATTCGAATGCCGGTGATTTCAATCATGGAATGAAAGGTTGGCAGGACGGGGGCCCCGACGGGCGGGCCGGAGCGGCATTTTCTACGGATCGCCGCGTGAAAGGCGGTCGATATTGCCGCTTTACGGGGCGTGAATCCCGCTGTTCCGGTTCGATATTTCAGGCAGAAACATCCCCAAATATTTCCAAATTTCTTGTGATTATTTTTGCTTGTAACCTGCATCGCGACGTTTGAAACCCATTTAGTGACAGGTCATCCACGGCAGGCAGTACGCCGCGGGCGCCGGTCGCTTCCGCATCAAGTCTGGAGAGCGCATTGCGACGTCTGATTCTGGTTGGCATGACGGTATGCGCGGCGCTGTCCGCGAGCGCCGCATCGGCTGAAACCGTGTTGCCCGCGACCACGTCGTGGATCGGCAACACGTTCGGCTATGGCGACGGCAGCTGGACGCAGATCGACATCCGCGCGATTGCGGTGACGCCCGACGGCAAGGTGTATACGAACGCGCCGTGGGACGAGAGCGGCGCCGAGGCGAGCGTCTACCAGGACGGGAAGATGCTCGGCTTCGCCGGCGGCACGCACGGCTGGGGCAACCTCGGCGGCAACGCGGTCGCCGTGAACAGCAAATATGCGTACGTCGCGATCGGCGTCGGCAACGAGCGCGGCCATCTGCAGTCGCCCGGCATCTGGCCGGACAAGGGCAAGCAGTGGTTCGGCATCTCGCGACGCACGATCGGCGACATGAAGCAGCCGGCGCCGTTCCGCGCGGCGCCGCAGGTCGCGCCCGGCGGGCGTGCCGATGCGGGCCGCGCGCGGATGGCCGCGAGCTTCATGATGGTCAACGAGGTGCCGGCTCCGGCGCGCTCGGAAGTGGGCGAGGCGAAGGCGGAAGTGGGCGGCCTCGCGGCCGACGACAAGACGCTGTTCGCGACGAACCCGTCGCATGACGCGGTGGACGTCTACGACGCCGAGACGATGCAGAAGAAGGCCACCTGGAGCGCGCACGAGCCGGGCCGCATCGCGCTCGCCGGCGACGGCACGCTGTGGCTGCTCACCGATACCGTCAGCGGGCTCGCGCACCTCGTGCACGTGCGCGCGGACGGCCGCAAGCTCGACGACGCGCCCGCGCTGCCCGACGGCACCGAGGCAGTGGACGTGGCGGTCGACGCGAAAGGGCGCGTGCTGGTCGCGGACAACGGCCCGCGCCAGCAGGTGCTGATCTTCTCGAAAGGCGGCAAGGGCTATGCGCCGTCCGGCACGCTGGGCGAGCGCGGCGGCATCTTCGCGGGCCCGGTGCCGGGCCGCCCGGGGCCGCAGCGCTTCAATGGGCTGACGGGCGTCGGGGTCGATCGCGCGGGCAACGTGTACGTAGCGATGAACGGCATCGGGCCGCGTCACGACACGATCGGCGCCGGGCTCGGCGCGGTGCTCGAGAGCTACACGCCGGACGGCAAGCTGCGCTGGCAGGTGCAGGGGCTCTTGTTCGTCGACGGCGCGTGGCTCGATCCCGCGCGGCCGAACAGCGTGTACACCGGCAACAAGCGCTTCGAGCTCGACCTGTCGAAGCCGCCTGGCCAGGACTGGAAATACGCCGGCTTCCTGTCGAACCGCTTCAAGTATCCGGACGATCCCGTGTTCCACACGGACCAGTATCCGGGCATGCCGTTCGCGCGGCGCGTCGACGGCCGCACGTTCCTGTACCTGACGGACATGTACGCCGATCACCTGAAGATCTATCGCTTCGACGCGAAGCGCGACGGCGAGGTCGCGATTCCGTCCGGCCTGATCGCGGGCCGCGCGCGGCCGGTCGACAAGGTGCCGAACAAGCCGCCGGGCGGCGACTGGATCTGGCGCGACACGAACGGCAACGGGCGGCTCGACGCGGACGAATTCACGATCAACACGACTGGCAAGGCCAAGGCGGGCGGCTGGGGCTGGTGGGTCGACACGAAGGGCGACATCTGGCGCACGAGCGACGTGCGCGGGATCCATCGCTTCAGCTATGGCGGCGTCGACAAGGCCGGCAACCCGATCTACTCGTACGACAAGGTCACGACCTATCCGATGCCGCAGCCGTTCACGCAACTGCGCCGCGCGATCTACGAACCGCAGACGGACACGATGTACGTGACCGGCTACACGGCCGACGCGCCGCCGCAGTCGGGCATCAACAAGGAAGTCGGCCGCGTGCTGGTGCGTTTCGACAAGTGGTCGAGCGGCTCGCCGGTGGTGCGCTACACGGTCGCGCTGCCGTGGCAGCTCGACGCGAAGCCGATTTTCGACCTGATCGGCATCACGGTCGAAGGCCGCTACCTCTTCACGGTGGAACCGGTCGGCAAGATCCACGTGTACGACAAGGAAACCGGCAAGGAAGTCGGCGTGATGAGCCCGGGCGCCGAGGTCGGCAAGGCGTCGGGCTGGGTCGACGTGCCGTTCGGCATCAGTGCGTTCCGGCGCGAGAACGGCGAATACCTGGTGTTCGTCGAGGAAGACGCGCGCGGCAAGGTGCTGATGTACCGCTGGAAACCGTAACAGGCCCATGGGCAAAAGCATGGACAAAGGCATACTCAAGAACGTTTCGATCAACTTCATCGGGCTGATCCTGCCGACCTTCGTGTCGCTGGTGACGGTGCCCGCCTATATCCACGCGCTCGGCGTCGAACGCTATGGCGTCGTCAGTCTCGTGTGGACGCTGATCGGCTATTTCGGGATCCTCGATCTCGGGATGAGCATGGCCGCGCAGAACCACATCTCGAAGGCGCTCGCGAGCGGCAACGCGGACGAAAGCGCGCGGGTGTTCTGGAGCGCGTTCTGGCTGAACCTGGGCACCGGCATCGCCGGCGGCCTGCTGATCTATTTCGGCGCGTTCGTCTACACCGCGTATTTCACGAAGGTGTCGGCGGCGATGCAGCACGAGGTGTATCTCGCGCTGCCATGGCTCGCGCTCGCGATTCCGCTCGCGAACGTGTCGTGGGTGTTCGCCGGCGCGATCAACGGCGCCGAGCGGTTCGGCGTGTTCAACACGAACCAGACGATCGGCACGTTCCTGTTCCAGTTGCTGCCGCTCGGCGCCGCGTGGTGGATCGCGCCGAACCTGCAGACGGTGCTCGCCGCGGCGGTCGTCGCGCGGCTGATCGCGGCGGTGATGCTCGGTCACGCGAGCATCAAGGTGCTCGCGATCCGGCGCATCGACCCGCCGCAGTGGGGCACCGCGAAGGGGCTGTTCAACTTCGGCGGCTGGATGCTGATCGCGAGCACGGCCAGCATGGTCGCCGACACGCTCGATCGCGTGATGCTCGGCGCCGGCATGGGCGCGAAGTTCGTCACTTACTACACGGTGCCGCAGAACCTCGTCACGCGCCTGAACATGCTGCCGAACGCGCTGGTGCGCACGCTGTTCCCGCGCCTGTCGGCGGTTGGCCGCGATCACGCCGACACGCTCGCGCGCCAGTCGCTCGAATTCCTGAACGGCGTGTTCACGCCGGTCGGCATCGTCGCGATCTTCGCGCTCGCGCCGTTCCTCACGCTGTGGGTCGGCCCCGATCTCGCCGCGCATTCGGCGCCGGTCGGCCGCGTGCTGGTGATCAGCGTGTGGCTCGTCGGCCAGGCGAGCGTCACGCGGATCCTGATCCAGTCGCAGGTCAACCCGGCCCGCGCCGCATTCGCCGGGCTCATCGAGATGCCGTTCTTCGTCGGCGGCCTGTGGTTCGGCATTCATCACTTCGGGCTGATCGGCGCGGCGGTGGTCGTCGCGACGCGCGCGCTGGTCGACTACGGCGTGCTGCTGTACCTGTCGGCGATCCGGATGCGCGCGATCGTGCTCGACATGCTCGCGCATCTCGCCTTCCTGCTCGCGAGCCTGTTTCTCGCGCAAGCGTGGTCGGGGCTCGGCGAGTCGATCGGCATCTGCGCGATCGTGCTGGTGCTGAACCTTGCGTGGTCGCTCACGATGACGCCGGGCCTGCGCGCGCTCGTGCGCGACCTGTTCGTCCGTCTCAATGCGAGGAAAATGACATGAATCGCGATCTGGCGGAACACGCCATCCTGAACCTCGCCACGGCCGATGCCGCCGTGGCCGACGTCGGCGACGCCGCCGCGCTGCGCCGCACCGAACCGGCCGGGCAGGCGGGCGCGCGCCATGCGTCCCGCCCGCTGCGCGTGGCGATCGTCCACGACTGGCTCGTCACGTACGCGGGTGCCGAGCGCGTGCTCGAACAGATCGTCGCGTGCTTTCCCGACGCGGACCTGTTCAGCCTCGTCGATTTCCTCGACGATCGCGCGTTCGTGCGCGGCAAGCCGGTGACGACCTCCTTCATCCAGAAACTGCCGTTCGCGCGCACCAAGTACCGCAGCTACCTGCCGCTGATGCCGCTCGCGATCGAGCAGCTCGACGTGTCGGACTACGACCTCGTGATCTCCAGCAGCCACGCGGTTGCGAAGGGCGTGCTGACGGGGCCGGACCAGATGCACATCAGCTACGTGCATTCGCCGATCCGCTATGCGTGGGACCTGCAGCACCAGTATCTGGAACAGTCGAACCTCACGCACGGGCCGAAATCGCTGCTCGCGCGGATGATCCTGCATTACATCCGCAACTGGGACACCCGCACCGCGAATGCGGTCGACGGCTTCGTCGCGAACTCCGCGTTCATCGCGCGGCGCATCCGCAAGGTGTATCACCGCGACGCGGCGGTGATCTTCCCGCCGGTCGACGTCGATGGCTTTTCGCTGAACGAGGTGAAGGACGATTTCTACCTGACCGCGTCGCGGATGGTGCCGTACAAGAAGATCGACCTGATCGTCGAAGCGTTCTCGCGCACGCCCGCGCGCAAGCTCGTCGTGATCGGCGACGGACCCGAGATGCAGAAGATCCGCGCGAAGGCCGGCCCGAACGTCGAGGTCATGGGCTACCAGCCGTTCGCGGTGCTGCACGACCGGATGCGGCGCGCGAAGGCGTTCGTGTTCGCGGCCGAGGAGGATTTCGGGATTTCGGTGGTCGAGGCGCAGGCGTGCGGCACGCCGGTGATCGCATACGGGAAGGGCGGTGCGCTCGAAACCGTGCTCGAGCCGCGCTCGCACGCGAATCCGACCGGGCTGTTCTTCGACGAACAGACGCCGCAGGCCATCGTCGCGGCGGTCGACGATTTCGAGCGCGCGCCGCAGCGCTTCACGCCGCATGCGTGCCGCGCGAATGCGGAGCGCTTCTCCGCCGACACGTTCCGGCGGCGTTTTCTCGACTATGTGGAAGCGGCGCTGCCCGGCGCGACCGCGCAGCGCGGCACGGCCGTCGCGCCGATGCCGGCCGCGCGCGGCCCGGCGACGCTCGTGCTGGATCAGAGCGGCGTGCTCGGCGGCGCGGAGCTGTCGCTGCTGGAGATCATGAAGCACATGCGGACGAACGCCGATGTGCTGCTGTTCGACGACGGCCCGTTCCGCGCGGCGCTCGACGAGATCGGCGCGCGCGTCGACGTGCTCGACCAGGGCGCGCTGGCTGGCGTGCGCAAGCAGGGCGGCGTGTCGGCCGGTGCGTTGAAGCAGCTTGTCGCGCTCGTGCGGAACGTCGCACGGCGCGCGCGCCGCGCCGAGGTGATCTACGCGAACACGCAGCGCGCGATGGTGGTCGCGGCGCTGGCCGGGCGGCTCGCGCGCAAGCCGGTGGTCTGGCACCTGCGCGACATCGTCAGCGGCGACCATTTCGGCAGCAAGCAACTGATGGCGATCAAGTACTGCGCGCGCTTCGGCGTCACGCGCGTGATCGCGAACTCGGATGCGTCCGCGCAGGCATTCCGCGCGCTGACGGGCTTCACGCCGCAGCACGTCGACGTCGTGTTCAACGGTATTTCGGCCGAGCCGTTCGATGCGCTGGAGAACGCCAGCCAGGCCGCGCTGCGCGCGCGCTTCGGGCTGCCCGAGCACGCGTGGCTGGTCGGCTCGTTCAGCCGCCTCGCGCACTGGAAGGGCCAGCATCTGCTGCTGGAGGCCGCGGCACGCCATCCCGGCATGCATGTGGTCCTGGTCGGCGCACCGCTGTTCGGCGAGGACGAATACGCGGCGCAGCTGCACGAGACCGTCGCCCGTCACGGGATGGGCGACCGCGTGCATTTCCTCGGGTTCCAGCGCGACGTGGCCGCGTGCATGAAGGCGGTCGACGTGGTCGCGCATACGTCGATCACGCCCGAGCCGTTCGGGCGCGTGATCGTCGAGGGCATGCTCGCGCGGCGGCCGGTGGTCGCGGCGCGCGCGGGCGGCGTCGTCGAGATTATCGAGGACGGCGAAAACGGGCTGCTGTGCGAGCCGGGCAACGCGGCCGCGCTGGCCGATGCGCTGGGCAGGTTGCAGCACGACGGTGCGCTGCGCGAGCGGCTCGTCGCGAGCGGGCGCGCGACCGCGGTGCGCCGGTTCGGCACCGAAACCTATGTGGAACGGGTCGAGAAGATTCTCGCGGATACGGCGAAGGCCGCGAAGGCGCAGAAGCGGTAGGCGGCAGCCCGCGAAGCGGGCCTCGTGATCCGGCGGGAAACCGGCTTTTTGCGGTAATGCCGTTCAGTCAAGACTCGGTCAAGGCAACAAAGGCCGCTCCGACGTTGATCGGAGCGGCCTTTTTCGTTGCGGCGGGCGCGGCCCCGCCGCTCGGGATCGCCACGCGGACGCCAGCAGGCGCACGGTGCGGTCGTTCGCGACATCCCGAGGGTTGGATCGCGGTGACGGTAGCGCAGCCGCCCATGCACCCGCTACGCACGGCGGACACGCATCGGAGCGCCGCGTTCGCTCCGCCCCGAAACCCGTGCGGCCATCCCGCGCGTAAAAAAGCCCCGTGCAACCTGACTCGCACGGGGCCGGGGGGACGCGCCGGAGCCGCGCGTTCGCGTTCGGGCTCAGGCAGCCTGTTCGGGTGCCGACGAGACCATTCGGGCAGTGCGCGCGGGCTTCAGGCTGGCCGACCACATCATCGCGGGGCGTTCGAACAGCCGGTAGAACACGTAGCCGACCGGAATCGCGGCGGCCATGAACGCAAGCGACGGCCAGATCGACAGTTGCAGCTCGGAATGGAACAGCACCGAACCGAGGCAGACGAACAGCGGCAGGTGGACGAGATACAGCGAGTAGCTGAAGTCGCCGAACCAGCCGAGCACGCGCAGGAGCGGCGTCGGGCGCGGCGGGCACGCGAGCGCGCGGTACAGGAAGCACGCGAAGCCGGCCGCCCACAGCTGGAACGCGCCGTACTGGCCGAAATGGAACGCGCCGCAGCCCGCGGCGAGCAACACGGCCGCCGCGAGGTACCACGCGCGCGACGGCACGGCGGCCGCACCGCGCGCCGGTTGCGCGCGCACGTCGGCGATCCACGCGCCGACCGCCCAGGACAGCCAGTACGACGTGAAGAACTGCAGGTCGTGCCGTTCGAGCAGCCATGCCGACGCGACGTTCACGAGCGCGACGGCCGCCACGATCGCCGGCATCCCGATGCGCCGGCGCAGCGCGAACAGCAGCGGATAGATCGCATAGAACTGCACTTCGAGCGACAGCGTCCACAGCGCGCCATTCGATCCGTACGTGTAGCCGGCGACACCCTGCAGCGAGAACAGGTTCACGAGGAACGCGGTGATGCCGACATCGCGGATCTTGTGGCTGACCGGCGCGATCTGCAGGCTGACCGCGTCCATCGCGAGCGTAAACAGCAGCGCGGCGAGCAGCACCGGATAGATGCGCGCGAAGCGGCGCGCCCAGAAGTTCGGCGCGTCGAGCCGGTACGCGGGGTTGGCCGCGAGCTTGAGCGCCGCGTTGCGGTGGATGCAGTAGCCGCTGATGACGAAGAAGATCGGCACGCCGGCGGACCCCCACGCGAACGGGAAGGTCAGGTAGCCGGCGATCACGCCCGGGCTCAGCGTATGACCGTAAGCGTGATGGAAGCTCTGCATGCCGACCCAGACGACCTGGCGGCAGTGGAAATAGGCGACGAGCAGGGCCGCGAACCCGCGCATCGCGTCGATCACGTGTTCCTTGTGGTCGGCGACGGGCGGCGCGGTCAAAGGCGATCCGCTGAAAGCTTGCATGCGATTCGATTCCTTGCGACGGATGAAGGGGATGGTCCAATCGTAATGCGCAAGAATTCGAGCGAATGAATAAAAAAATCTCGCCGAGGAATAATGATATTTCAGATAGTGGTTTTATATCGGTCTGAAAGCGGTTCCGCGGGCGCTGCAATTATTTGCCGATTTTTTTCTGATAGTTTGAAGCTCCAGTTGATTGATGCAAGGAGCGGCAAGATGGACATGCATTGGATCGCGAGCGCGGCAGTACTGCTGGTCATGGCCGTGCTGTCGGCGTACCGCGAGGCGCTGAAGAACGAGCCGATTCGCCCGGGTCTCGAACGGGGCGGCGTCCCGTATATCGAGGAATTCGAATCGTAAGAATTTGTATCCGGAAAATCGGTAATTTGTTTCTGCTTCGGCAATCGGTTCGGCAATATCGACCGGATCCGCGGATTATCTCTTTTCCGGAAAAATGGGCAATCGGTCCATGTCGATAATGAGCGGAGTGGAATTGGCCGTACCGTCGATTCTCGATATGCCGTTCGGAAAACAATCGCGCCGGGTCGCAGGGCGACGCGGCGCAGTCAACGCAATCAGGATGCGAACATGTTGAAAGTCACCAAGGCCGTGTTCCCCGTCGCCGGTCTCGGCACGCGGTTCCTCCCGGCAACGAAGGCGAGCCCGAAGGAAATGCTGCCCGTCGTCGACAAGCCACTGATCCAGTACGCGGTCGAGGAAGCGATCAACGCCGGTATCACCGAGATGATCTTCGTGACCGGGCGCAGCAAGCGCGCGATCGAGGATCACTTCGACAAGTCGTACGAGATCGAGGCCGAACTCGAGGCGCGCGGCAAGGAAAAGCTGCTCGAGCTCGTGCGCGGCATCAAGCCGAGCCACGTGAACTGCTTCTACGTGCGCCAGCCGGAAGCGCTCGGCCTCGGTCACGCCGTGCTGTGCGCGGAAAAGCTCGTGCACGGCGAGCCGTTCGCGGTGATTCTCGCCGACGACCTGCTGCACGGCGAACAGCCGGTGCTCAAGCAGCTCGTCGACGTGTTCGACCACTATCACAGCTCGGTGATCGGGGTCGAGACGATTCCGCGCGAGGACACCCGCTCGTACGGCGTCGTCGAAGGCCGCGAGTGGGAAGAGGACATCATCAAGCTGTCGGGCATCATCGAGAAGCCGGCGCCGGAAGACGCGCCGTCGAACCTCGGCGTGGTCGGCCGCTACGTGTTCATGCCGACGATCTTCGATCATCTGCGCCGGCTCAAGCCGGGCGCGGGCGGCGAACTGCAGCTCACCGACGCCGTCCAGTCGCTGCTCGCGAACGAACAGGTGCTGGCGTATCGCTACTTCGGCACGCGTTTCGATTGCGGCAGCAAGATCGGCTACCTCAAGGCGACCGTCGAGCTCGCGCTCCAGCATCCGGAAGTGAGCCGCGAATTCGAGGCGTATCTGCGTACCTGCTTGCCCGCGCTGGCTGCTGTCGCATAAGCAGCCACGCTGCTCCGTTGTTTCAGGTGTTTCAGGTGTTTCAGGTGGTGGTTGTTCCGTTGGCCCCGGCTGCTTCGTGCGCCGGGGCTTTTTTGCGTGCGGGCGACGGCCGCGCAGTGCGATAGTCGTCGATGCCGGGTCGGCGTGCCGGCCCGCAATGGACGCCGGCGACGCGCCGCGGTGCCACGCGTGTTCCAGATGGACGCGCGGGTCGCTGGCCGCACGGTCCTGGCGTCGGGCGCCGTCGGCACCGTCGCCTGCTTTCCGATCGTTTCCGGTTGCGTGGCGCGTCGGTGGTGGTGCCGCGCTCAGCGCGGCGAAGTGCTTGTTCGCGCGACGAAGTACCGGGCCAGTCTCTCGGCGATCGGCTTCTTGAAGTCGAGCAGGCGCTTTTCCAGGTAGCGCCACGACAGGTGCGCCAGCAGAACGGCGAGCGCGAACTGCAGCACTTCGGGCAGCGCTTCCCGGACGAAGCCGGGCATCGGCACGTGCGCGAACAGCGCGGGCACCTCGCCGAAACGTGCCGGAATCAGGTTGTGGAACAGATAGAAGCCGTAGCTGATCGTGCCGAGATAGACGAGCGGCGCCCAGTCGAGCAGCGCCACGGCCGGGTGATCGGGCTCGGTAACGATCCACAGCATCAGCGCGCCGAGCGATGCGGACAGCCCGAGATCCACGAGCCCCGAGACGAGGTCCGGCATCCTCGTGAACGCCGGCAGCACGAGGAAGAACACCACGCCGGCGGCGCCGAGCCAGCCAGGCGGAATGCGGCGGACGACGGCCGGGCCGCGATCGGCGAGTGCCATCGCGCCGACGCCGCCCAGCGCGATCAGTGCGAAATTCCACGGGGAAAACGCGTAGATCAGCACCGGCGATGCATCGACCGCATAGAGCGCGAGATGCGCGAGCGCGCACAGCGCGACGGCCGCGATGCCGAGCGCGACGTGGCGCGCGGCCGGCACCGCGAGCAGCGTGAGCGGCGCGATCAGATAGAACTGCTGCTCGACCGCGAGGCTCCAGAAGTGCGACGTGGAGCCCGGCCAGCCGTCCTTGACGACGCCGATCCAGTAATTCGACAGGAACGTGGCATGCCACGCGAGCCCGAGATTGACACCGCGCTGGTAGAACAGCGCGTGTGCGATCGCGAGCGCGGCGAGCAGCAGGTAGTAGACGGGAAAGATCCGCAGCGCGCGCTTCGCGAGGAACAGCGCGAGCGCATGGCGGCGCGTCATCGTGCCGCGCTCGATCGCCTGACGGTTGCGATGCAGCTCGCCGACGATCAGGAATCCGCTGATGAAGAAAAACGTCCACACACCAAGCTTGCCCACGTCGACAGCGAGGACGTGGCCCTTGTGGGACAGGAAAACGAGGATGACGGCGATGGCTCGCAGGCCGTCGAGTCCTTTGACGTATCTGACTTCGCGCATGAAGGCATCCGGGGCACTGAGCGAGGTCAGTATAGGTGCGCAAATATCGAACGTAATTCGCGATCGGACGCGTTTGGACGCATACGTAAAGGCGTTTTTCGATGCTCGAGCGTCGCCGAAGTCGGTCGCGCGCAACAAAACCTGCGGGAAACCCCGCGAAAACGCATAAAAGTACTGCACGAAGCGCCGAGGCGCTTGTAGAATCCGGCGTTGAAGCGCGCGCGTTGCACGCTTCGTGTATCCAACGACCACACCTGGTAGGAGAAACATGGCGACTTCCGCAAAAAAGGTGGCCAAGAAGGCCGCCGCACCGGTCACCAAGAAAGTGGCTGCAAAAAAGGCTGCGCCCGCGAAGAAAGTAGTGGCCAAGAAGGCTGTCGCGAAGGCAGCACCGGCCGCTCCGACGCCGCTGAAGGACAAGTTCACGAAGGCATCGCTCGCAACGCACATCGCTGAGCGCGCAGCTGTCGAAGTGAAGGCAGTCAAGGCAGTGCTCGCCGCACTCGAGAACGTCGTGCTGGGCTCGGTTCACAAGAAGGGCGCAGGCGAGTTCACGCTGCCGGGTCTGCTGAAGATCACGGCGCAAGTCGTGCCGGCGAAGAAGAAGCGCTTCGGCAAGGATCCGTTCACGGGCGAAGAGCGTTGGTTCCCGGCAAAGCCGGCCAGCGTGCGCGTGAAGGCACGTGCGCTGAAGAAGCTGAAGGACGCGGCTGCGTAATGCCGCGCAACAGCTGCCGAATGCATGTCGGCGGCCGTTGCGATGTCCGACGATCCCCGTACGCGAAAGCGTGCGGGGATTTTTATTGGGTGCGCCAGGCAGGGCGCACTCACTTGGGGGCGCCGCGTTCGTGCGTTACGCGCGACGGATCGTCGGCGCGATGATGTCGGCGTAGCGGCGTGCGAACCATCGCCGTCCGCGATTGCGTCGCGGCACGACACAATCGCGTCGAGGAGGGCTGCCGAGCATCGCGACCATGCACGTCATGCGCGCGCCGCGCATGCCCCATGAGTGCCACGAACCTGCCGATGCCCGGTGACGGATGTGCCCGTCCGCGGCCTCGTCAGCCCGCCGTGCCTGCGTATGCGGCCTCCAGCGTGGCGACGTCGAACTTCGTCATCTGCATCATGGCTGCGGCCACTCGCGCGGCCTTGGCCTCGTCGCGGTCGGCCATCATCGGAATCAGCGCGTCGGGCACGATCTGCCACGAGACGCCGAAGCGGTCCCGCAGCCAGCCGCAACCATCGGCCGTGCCGCCGTTGTCGAGCAGCGCGCGCCAGTAGCGGTCGAGTTCCGCCTGGTTGCCGCAACGGATCATCAATGAGATCGCATGGTTGAACGTCTCGGTGCGCGGATGGCTCATCGCGATGAACGGCTGCCCGAACAGCTCGAATTCAACCATCCGGGTGCCGCCGGTGCCGGCCACCGCCGTGACGCGGACGATCCGCGAGTCCGGGAAAATGCCCGCATAGAAGGCCGCGGCTTCTTCGGCCTCCGTCGCGTACCAGAGGAACGGCGTGATCTTCTGAATCGTCATGGAGCGTCTCCTGTCGGTCAGGGGTGAGGGAGGGAGCAATCTGGATGCCGCTATCGATAGACGACGGATGACGGGCGTCGAAATCGACACGTCGAAGCATGGATACTGCGTGTCGAGGTGTGTCGAGGTGTCGGGGTCTCCGGTGCCGCGGGATCGACGACGAGAACGGCGTGTGTCCGTCGCGACGCGGGCGATGTGCGGCCTGCGCGGCGCGCGCTCGAGTTGCGTGTGGCGGGAGCCGCAGGGCGCCAGCCAGGGCTTCCTGCGCCTGCCCGATGCAGGTTGGAGTGCGGGACAGGGACAGGTGTCCGGGATGCCTTCAAGCGGCTTCCTGCGCGCGCCAGGCGGGCTCGGGAACCGTCCCGGGCCGGTTGCGTACCCGGGCGTTGCCGGCAACGGACGAAAAAAAACCAGCCATGGCCGAAACCGATGACTGGTTTTGCAGTTCGGCGACATGGCGTCAGAGACGCCATGCACACCGGAAACGTACTTCTTAGAACTTGTGGCGCAGGCCGAGAGCGACCAGCTCTTGCGACTTCGTGCCGCCGTAGCCGTACGAGCCGATCGAAGCTTCCGCCGTTTGCGTCGTCGTGCCGTTGACGCGTTGCGTGCCGCTTGCGTGCTGGTAGCCACCGATCAGGTAGACGTCCGTGCGCTTCGACAGCGAGTAGTCCGCGCCCAGCGAAACCTGGTGATACTTCGCGTCCGTGTCGCCGCTCGCCTTCGTGTAGGCATAGCCGAGGCCCAGCAGCAGTGCCGGCGTGGCCTGGTAGTTCACGAATGCGCGGCCGGTGTTGAACTTCTCGGTTTCGCCGAATGCCGACAGGCTGTCCGCCTTGTATTGCGCGTTGCTGTAGCCGAGGCCGAACGTCACCGGGCCGATTGCGTACTGGCCAGCGACTTGCGCGATGTTGATTGCCTTCGCCGTTGCGTATGCGCCGACGATCGGGTTGTTCGACACGTCGAGGCCGGTCGCCGTCGGGCTCGTCCAGCCGCCCGTGCCGTCCGATGCGATCGTGCGATCGTTGCCGTTCTGCACGCGCAGGAAGCTGGCTGCGACGCCGATCGGGCCGTTGTTGTAGGCCGCACCGGCACTCCACGTCTGGCCTTGGCCCGGATGGCCCGCCACGCCGCCCAGCGCGTACATGCCTTCGACCTGGAAGCCTGCGAACACCGGCGACACATACTTGACAGCGTTGTTGACGCGGATGCTGTTGTCGTTGTTGTCGACGTCACCCGGCGTGGCCATGATGCTGCCGAAGTAGTTGTCGCCCGTCACGGCCTGGACCATGTCGACGGACGGATCGTACTGGCGACCCAACGTCAGCGTACCGTACTGAGCGTGGTCGAGGCCGACGTACGACTGACGACCGAACATGCGGCCGCCCTGGTTCAGCTTGCCGGTGCCGACGTCAAAACCGTTTTCCAACTGGAAGATTGCCTTCAGGCCGCCACCCAGGTCTTCCGTACCCTTCAAGCCCCAGCGCGGGCCTTGCAGGTTGCCCGACAGCATTTGCCACGAGTTGATGGCCTTGCCTTGGTTGCCATGGACAAACGCGATCGACGTATCGATCACGCCGTACAGCGTGACGCTCGATTGAGCGTGAGCAGCACCGGCGGCGCCCAGCAGGGCGAGCGAAAGGGTCGAGAGAGCGAGCTTCTTCATCGTTGATTATCTCCACGCAAATGATTCGTCATTCGTTATTTGTTGCGGATTGGAGAATAGCTCAGTGCCATCCATGCAAGAAAGCTTAAAAAATAAAGTGTCTCGAAAAGGTAACAGCATGAAAAAGTCCATATATATCAAGCACATCAAGGACTGTTCCTCTTTTTGAAATAGTTGACAATTGCTGCGCTGCGATTGTTGCAATGGCTGGCGTGTCCGGCAACAGTGGCGCGGATTTCGCGGGTTGACGCACGGGAATCGAGGTGCGCAAACGTTTGGCGTTGCAGGGTGCGGCGGAACACGATGCAAAGAACGCATAAACTTCGGAGCGGTGCGGGCCGGGCGGGGCGGTTGCGAAACGCAACGCGCTCGCGTAGGGCGACGATGCGGCGCGTGCAATGCGCGGTCGCGTGCGATGCAACGCGACGAAATTCAGTGGTTGCGTGCGCGATCCGTCGGTGCCGGCACGGCGGCACCGTTCCGGCGCGGNGCGGCCGCGAATTCCGCGCCGAGCAGCAGCACGGCCGCCGAGAAGTACAGCCACATCAGCAGGACCGCGAACGATCCGGCCGCGCCGAACGCGCTTGCGGTGCCGGCGTGCGCGAGATACAGCGCGAACAGCTTCTTGCCGCCGGAAAACAGGATCGCGGACACGATCCCGCCGATCATCGCGTCGTGCCACGCGACGCGCGCGTCGGGCAGGAACTTCATCAACGCGGCGAACGCGCCCGCGAGCACCGCGATGCCGACGAAGAACTGCAGCAGGTTGGTGACGACCACATACGGCGAGTTGCCGAGCAGCCAGGTGCCGACGAACGTGATCGCGGTATCGAGCACCAGCGACACGATCAGCAGGAACGCGACGCCGAGCACGAGCCCGAACGAAACCAGCCGCACGCGCACGAGCCCGAGCATGCTCGACCAGCGGTTTTCCGTGCTCGGCCAGATCACGCTGAGCGCGGTGTTCAGCGACGCGAACGTCGCCGATGCGCCGAGCGCGAGCGCCGCGAACGAGATCAGCGTCGCGATGCCGCCGCGCTCGCCCGCGCGATGCGCGTTCTGCACGATCGTCTGGATGCTGGCCGCCGCATCGTCGCCGATCAACTGGTGTGCCTGCTCGAACACCTGGCCGCGCGCCGCGTCGTCGCCGTAGAACCAGCCGGCCACGGCGATCACCATCACGAGTGTCGGCGCGAGCGAGAACGCCGAGAAGAACGCGATGCTCGCGGCCATCGCCGAGCAGCGGTCGGAAGAGAAACGCTTGAATGCGTTGAGCGCCCAGTTGGCTTGCTGTTGTGCGAGGCGCGTGGCTTCGGACGTGATCTGTCGTTTCATGGCGGTTCGGTTGTGCGCTGGCTGCGGGACATCGCCGCAGGACATCGGTGGATCGGATAAATCAGTATTGATCCGACGATTCGATCATAGTTGCTTGAACTGTCTATAATTCCTTACAGTTTCACTCCACCCCACAAAACCGCCGAGACCATCATGCTACAAATGTCCCGGCGCCAGTTCCTGAAGGTGACGGCCACGTCGCTTGCCGGATCGAGTCTTGCCCTCATGGGCTTTTCTCCGACGGAAGCGCTCGCCGAAGTCCGACAGTACAAGCTGGCGCGCACAGTCGAAACGCGCAACACCTGTCCATATTGTTCAGTGGGTTGCGGCATCCTGATGTACAGCCTCGGTGACGGCGCGAAGAACGCGCAGCCGAGCATCATCCATATCGAAGGCGATCCCGACCATCCCGTCAATCGCGGCACGCTGTGCCCGAAGGGCGCGAGCCTGATCGACTTCATCCACAGCCCGAGCCGCCTGACGCATCCCGAATACCGGGCGCCCGGCTCGGACAAGTGGGAGCGCATCTCGTGGGGCGATGCGCTCGACCGGATCGCGAAGCTGATGAAGGCCGACCGCGACGCGAACTTCGTCGAGACGGCGGAAGACGGCGCGAAGGTCAACCGCTGGCTGACCACCGGCATGCTGGCCGCGTCGGCGGGCAGCAACGAAGTCGGCTACCTGACGCACAAGGCGGTCCGCAGCCTCGGGATGCTCGCATTCGACAATCAGGCGCGTGTCTGACATGGCCCGACGGTGGCAGGTCTTGCCCCGACGTTTGGCCGTGGAGCGATGACGAACCATTGGGTCGACATCAAGAACGCGGACGTGATTCTCGTGATGGGCGGCAATGCAGCCGAGGCCCATCCGTGCGGTTTCAAGTGGGTCACGGAGGCGAAGGCGCACCGCAAGGCGCGACTGATCGTCGTCGACCCGCGCTTCACGCGTACGGCCTCGGTGGCTGACTACTACGCGCCAATCCGCACCGGCACCGACATCGTCTTCCTGGGCGGCGTCATCAACTATCTGCTGACGAACGACAAGATCCAGCATGAGTACGTGAAGCACTACACGGACTTCTCGTTCATCGTGCGCGAGGATTTCGCGTTCAACGACGGCATCTATTCCGGCTACGACGCGGAGCAGCACGCGTACCCGGACAAATCGAGCTGGGACTACGAGCGCGGCGACGACGGCTTCGTGAAGGTCGACCCGACGCTGCAGCATCCGCGCTGCGTGGTCAACCTGCTGAAGCAGCACTACGCGCGCTATACGCCGGACATGGTCCAGCAGGCGTGCGGCACGCCGAAGGAGAAATTCCTGAAGGTATGCGAGATGCTCGCGACCACGGCCGTTCCCGGCCGCGCCGGCACGGTGCTGTATGCGCTCGGCTGGACCCACCATTCGATCGGCGCGCAGATCATCCGCACCGGCGCGATGGTGCAGCTGCTGCTGGGCAACATCGGCATCGCGGGCGGCGGGATGAACGCGCTGCGCGGCCACTCGAACATCCAGGGGTTGACCGACCTCGGGCTGATGTCGAACCTGTTGCCGGGCTACATGACGCTGCCGATGCAGGCCGAGCAGGATTTCGACGGCTACATCAAGAAGCGCGTGCAGCTGCCGCTGCGCCCGAACCAGCTGAGCTACTGGAAGAACTACAAGGCGTTCCACGTCAGCTTCATGAAGTCGTGGTGGGGCGATGCGGCCACCGCCGAGAACAACTGGGGCTACGACTACCTGCCGAAGCTGGACAAGCAGTACGACCTGCTGCAGGTGATCGAGCTGATGAATGCCGGCAAGATGAACGGCTACATCTGCCAGGGTTTCAACCCGCTCGCGGCGTCGCCGTCGAAGGTGAAGACGGCAGCCGGCCTCGCGAAGCTGAAGTGGCTCGTGATCATGGATCCGCTCGCGACCGAGACGTCCGAGTTCTGGAAACATCATGGCGACTTCAACGACGTCGATTCGTCGAAGATCCAGACCGAGGTATTCCGTCTGCCGACCACGTGCTTCGCGGAGGAAAACGGCTCGCTCGTCAGTTCGAGCCGCGTGCTGCAATGGCACTGGAAGGGCGCGGAGCCGCCGGGCGAGGCGAGGAGCGATCTCGAGATCATGTCGGGGCTGTTCCTGCGCATGCGCAAGATGTACCAGACGGACGGCGGCAAGTATCCGGACCCGATCCTGAACCTGACCTGGCCGTATGCGAATCCGGAAAGCCCGACGCCGGAAGAGCTCGCGATGGAGTTCAACGGGAAGGCGCTCGCCGACCTGCCGGACCCGAAGGATCCGACGAAGACGCTCGTGAAGAAGGGCGAGCAGCTCGCCGCGTTTGCACAGCTGAAGGACGACGGCACGACCGCAAGCGGCTGCTGGATCTTCTGCGGTGCATGGACGCAGGCCGGCAACCAGATGGGGCGGCGCGACAACTCCGACCCGACCGGCATCGGCCAGACGCTGAACTGGGCATGGGCGTGGCCGGCCAACCGGCGCATCCTGTACAACCGTGCATCGTGCGACGTGAGCGGCAAGCCGTTCGACCCGACCCGCAAGCTGGTCGGCTGGAACGGCAGTGCGTGGAAGGGCGTCGACGTGCCGGACTTCAAGGTGGACGAGCCGCCCGAGAACGGGATGGGGCCGTTCATCATGAACCCGGAAGGCGTCGCGCGCTTCTTCGCCCGCGCGGGGATGAACGAAGGCCCGTTCCCCGAGCACTACGAGCCGTTCGAGACGCCGCTTGCGGCGAACCCGCTGCACCCGGACAACCCGCAGGCGCTGAACAACCCGGCCGCCCGCGTGTTCCCGGACGACCGCGCGTCGTTCGGCAAGGTGTCGGAGTTCCCGCACGTCGCGACGACGTACCGGCTGACCGAGCATTTCCACTACTGGACCAAGCATGCGCGGCTGAACTCGATCATCCAGCCCGAGCAATTCGTCGAGATCGGCGAAGACCTCGCGAAGGAAGTCGGCGTCGCGCATGGCGATCGCGTGAAGGTGTCGTCCAAGCGCGGTTACATCGTCGCGGTCGCGCTCGTCACGAAGCGGATCAAGCCGCTGACGATCGAGGGCAAGAAGGTCCAGACGGTCGGCGTCCCGTTGCACTGGGGCTTCAAGGGCCTGACGAAGCCCGGCTATCTCGCCAATACCCTGACTCCGTCCGTTGGCGACGGCAACTCGTACACACCGGAATTCAAGTCGTTCCTGGTGAAGGTCGAAAAGGCGTAAGGGGGAAGAGATGGCATTGCAATCGCTGGATATCAAGCGCGTCTCGGCCACCACGACGCCGCCGCCCACGGCGCGCGAACCGGTGACCGGGAGCGTCGCGAAGCTGATCGACGTATCGAAGTGCATCGGCTGCAAGGCATGCCAGACGGCGTGCATGGAGTGGAACGACCTGCGTGACGAGGTCGGCACCAACGTCGGCGTGTACGACAACCCGGCCGACCTGACCGAGCACTCGTGGACGGTGATGCGGTTCTCCGAATACGAGAACCCGGCCGGCGACCTCGAGTGGCTGATCCGCAAGGACGGCTGCATGCACTGCGAGGATCCGGGCTGCCTGAAGGCGTGCCCGTCGCCCGGCGCGATCGTGCAGTACAACAACGGGATCGTCGACTTCCACGAGGAGAACTGCATCGGTTGCGGCTATTGCGTGACCGGCTGCCCGTTCAACGTCCCGCGGATCTCGAAGAAGGATCATCGCGCGTACAAGTGCACGCTCTGTTCCGACCGCGTCGCGGTCGGCCAGGAACCGGCCTGCGTGAAGACCTGCCCGACGGGCGCGATCGTGTTCGGCACCAAGGAGGACATGAAGCAGCACGCGGCCGAGCGGATCGAGGACCTGAAGGAGCGCGGCTTCGAGAACGCCGGGTTGTACGATCCGCAGGGCGTCGGCGGCACGCACGTGATGTACGTGCTGCACCATGCCGACCAACCGTCGCTGTACCACGGGCTGCCCGACAATCCGTCGATCAGCCCGATGGTGAAGCTGTGGAAGGGCATCGCGAAACCGCTCGCGGTCGCGGGCCTCGCGCTGACCGCGCTGGCCGGGTTCTTCCACTACACGCGGGTCGGTCCGAACGAGGTCAGCGACGAGGAAGAAGCCGCCGCCCGCGACGAGGCGCGACGCATCAAGGAGAACGGAAAATGAAGCACGACGACCCCAACCTGATCGTCCGCTACACGCCGAACGAGCGCACGAACCACTGGATCACCGCGATCACGTTCGTGCTGCTCGCGTTGTCCGGGCTCGCGCTGTTCCATCCGTCGATGTTCTGGCTCACCGCGCTGTTCGGCGGTGGCCAGTGGACGCGGATCCTGCATCCGTTCGTCGGTCTCGTGATGTTCGTGTCGTTCGCGATCCTCGTGGTGCGCTTCTGGCACCACAACGCGCTCGACGCCGACGACCGTCAATGGCTGAAGCAGATCGGCGACGTGCTGACCAACCAGGAAGACAGGCTCCCGCCGGTCGGGCGCTATAACGCCGGACAGAAGCTGCTATTCTTCACGCTGGTGGCGTGCCTGCTGCTGCTCCTGCTGTCGGGAATCGTGATCTGGCGGCGCTACTTCTCGTTCTACTTCCCGATCGGGGTGATCCGCGCGGCGGCCGTCGTGCATGCCGTGGCGGCTTTCGTGCTGATCGCGAGCATCATCGTGCACATTTACGCGGCGTTGTGGGTGAAGGGTTCGATCGGGGCGATGGTGCGCGGCACCGTCACGCTGGGCTGGGCCCGCAAGCATCACCCGAAGTGGTTCCGTGAAAGCGTGAAGTAACGCACCGGAGCGGAGCGGTACGCCGATTGCTGCGTACCGCTCCGTCAACCGCCGGAATCGCCTGAAAAGCGCCGATCCGTCGGCGCTTGTTTTTTTGGAAGACATTTCTTGTGACACAACGCATTCTGGAGCCGACCGAGATCTCGGCGCTCGATCATTCGGCCATTCCGCGCTTTCGCCTGCCGGAGCGCGGCACCGCGTTCGCCGCGCGTGCCGCCCGGTTGCGCAAGCTTGCCGACCTGAACCCGATCAGCGGCTACCTGCGGCTGATGGCGACCGTCGCCGACGCGCAGCACGCGACGCTGCAGGCGCTGAACCTGCCGATGCCGTCGGCCGACGCGATCGCGCGCGCGCAGCAGCATTCGATGCCGCTCGTGCCGGCGCTCGACGGCCAGCGCGACCCGCAGTGGCGCGCCGTGCTGTATGAACTGCTCGATCGCGTCGAAAGCGCCGGGCTCGTCAACCCGTCGCTGGCGAAGCTGCTCGACCGGCTGCGCCTGATGCCGCCCGCCGACCTCGACGCGCAGGCCGACGCGGTCCTCGCGCTGCGCTTCGCCGAAGTCGACCCGGCCACCGCGCCGTTCCTGATGGCCGCGCTGCAGGTCGTGTGGACCGATCTCGCGAGCCGCGTGGCGCCGGCCGATGTCCCGTATCTCGACCAGCCGGGGCTGTGCCCCGTATGCGGCACGCATCCGGTCGCGAGCGTCGTGCGGGTCGGCGGCCAGTTCCAGGGCTACCGTTTCCTGCAGTGCGGGCTGTGCACGACCGAGTGGCACATGGTGCGCACGAAATGTTCGCACTGCGACTCGACCAAGGGCATCGCGTACCACGGGATCGAGGGCGGCAGCGAAGCCGTCAAGGCCGAGTCGTGCGACGAATGCAAGACCTATCGCAAGATCGGCTACCAGGAGAAGGACTACGAGTTCGAGCCGCTGGCGGACGATCTCGCGAGCCTCACGCTCGACCTGCTGATGAACGAAGCCGGCTACCAGCGCAGTTCGCCGAACCCGCTGCTGTGGCCGGACATGTCGCGCGAAGCAGACACCGATTGACGGCCGGCACGCCGGGCCGGCGCGAGCGCGCCGGCTGCCTGTCGCATGCCGCACATGGAAAAGGAGCCACCATCACGTGACCGAACCGGGTTTGAATGAACTGAATACCGTCCTCGCGCGCGTGCCGTCGGTCGAGCGTGTGCTGTCGTCGGCACCGCTGCAGCCGCTGCTCGCCGATTATGGCCGCACGCGCGTGCTGGCCGCGGTGCGCGCCGAACTCGAACGCTGGCGCACCGCCGCCCAACACGATCCGGCGGCGGTCGAGCCGCTCGACGAGCCCTGCATCGCGGCAGCCGTCGCTCGCACGCTGGCCGCGCAGAGCACCGGCACGGTTCGCGCGGTGTTCAACCTGACGGGCACCGTGCTGCACACCAATCTCGGGCGTGCGCTGTTGCCCGACGACGCGGTGCGCGCGGTGGTCGACGCGCTCACGCAACCCGTCAACCTCGAATTCGATCTCGCCACCGGCCGCCGCGGCGACCGCGACAACCTGATCGACGCTCTGTTGTGCGAACTGACGGGCGCCGAAGCCGCGACCGTCGTCAACAACAATGCCGCGGCCGTGCTGCTCGCGCTGTCGGCGCTCGCGCCGAAACGCGAAGTGATCGTGTCGCGCGGCGAGCTCGTCGAGATCGGCGGCGCGTTCCGCATTCCCGACATCATGAGCTGTGCGGGTGCGAAGCTGCACGAAGTCGGCACGACCAACCGCACCCATCTGCGCGACTACGCGGATGCGATCGGCCCGCGCACGGCGCTGCTGATGAAGGTCCATTGCAGCAACTATGCGATCAGCGGCTTCACGAAGGAAGTGACGCTCGCCGAGCTCGCGCCGCTCGCGCGCGAGCGCGGGCTGCCGGTGGTGGTCGATCTCGGCAGCGGCACGCTCGCCGATCTGTCGCAATGGGGCTTGCCGCACGAGACGACCGTGCAGGAAACCGTCGCGGCCGGCGCGAACCTCGTCACGTTCAGCGGCGACAAGCTGCTCGGCGGGCCGCAGGCCGGCCTGATCGTCGGCGATCGCGAGTTGATCGCGAAGATCAAGAAGCATCCGCTCAAGCGCGCGCTGCGTGTCGGCAAGCTGACGCTTGCCGCGCTCGAACCCGTGCTGCGGCTCTACCAGGCACCGGAATTCCTGCGCGAGCGGCTCACGACGCTGCGTTTGCTGACGCGGCCGCAGCATGACATCGCCGAGGCCGCCGAGCGCGTGCTTCCGGCGTTGCAGGCCGCGCTCGGCAGCGGCTTCGACGTGCGGGTCGAGCCGATGTTCAGCCAGATCGGCAGCGGCGCGCTGCCGGTCGACCAGTTGCCGAGCGCCGGGCTCGTCGTGCGCACGCCGGACGGCAAGCGCGGCGGCCGGGCGCTTGCGCAGCTCGAGAAGCGGCTGCGCGACTGGCCGCGTCCGGTGATCGGCCGCGTCGCCGACAACGCGCTGCGGCTCGACCTGCGCTGCCTCGAGGCCGCCGACGAAGCGGCATTCATCGCGCAATGCGCGCGGATCGCGGGGCCCGCTGCATGATCGGCGGTACCGCGGGACATATCGATCACGGCAAGACGACGCTCGTGCGGGCGCTCACCGGCGTCGACACCGACCGGTTGAAGGAAGAGAAGGCGCGCGGCATCTCGATCGAACTCGGCTATGCGTATACGCCGCTCGAGAACGGCGACGTGCTCGGCCTGATCGACGTGCCGGGCCACGAGAAGCTGATTCATACGATGGCGGCCGGCGCGAGCGGGATCGACTTCGCGCTGCTCGTGATCGCCGCTGACGACGGCGTGATGCCGCAGACCCGCGAGCATCTCGCGATCCTGCAACTGCTCGGCGTCACGCATGGTGCGGTTGCGCTGACGAAGTGCGATCGCGTCGATGCCGCACGCCTGCCGGCCGTGCGCGACGAGATCGCCGCGTGGCTGCACGGCTCGACGCTGGACGGCGCACCGATCTTCGAAACCTGCGCGACGCGTGCCGACGATCCGGGCGTCGCTGCCTTGAAGCGTCATCTTGCCGACGCGGCGCTCGCATGGCGCGCACGCCGTGACGACGGCCTGTTCCGGCTGGCGGTCGATCGCGTGTTCACGCTGGCCGGGCAGGGCACCGTCGTCACGGGCACCGCGTTCGCGGGCCGCGTGGCGACCGGCGACACGCTCGCGATCGTGCGTAGCGGCGGTGCGGCGCGCGTGCGCAGCATTCACACGCAGAACCGGCCGGTCGATGCCGGCCGCGCGGGCGAGCGCTGCGCGCTGAACCTGGCCGGGGTCGAGCGTGCGGACGTCGGGCGCGGCGACACCGTCGCGGACGCGCGGCTCGTCGCGACGTCGCCGCGCCTGGACGTCGATCTCACGCTGCTGGCCGATGCGGGGCTCACGCTGACGCACTGGGCGCCGTTGCACGTGCATCTCGGCACGCTGCATCGCGTGGCGCACGTCGCGCTGCTCGACGGCGATACGCTTGGCGCCGGACAGACGATGCGCGTGCAACTGGTGTTCGACGAGCCCGTGTTCGCGCTGCCGGGCGATCGTTTCATCGTCCGCAATCCGCAAGCGACGCGCACCGTCGGCGGCGGTCGCGTGCTCGATCCGTTCGGCCCCGCGCGCAAGCGTCGCACACCCGCGCGCCGCGCATGGCTCGACGCGCTGGCGACGTGGCTCGACGAAGGGCGGCTCGATGCGCTGCTCGCGCAGGCGCCGCTCGGCATCGCACGCGCGATGCTCACGCACCTGACAGGGTTTGCGCCGGACGCGCTCGCGCTGCCGGACGATGCGTTGGCGATCGGGCAGCGCGAGCGGGCATCGAACGACGGCACGGTGATGGCGCGTGCGCACTGGCGTGCGCTGCAGGCGCGCGCGATCGACACGCTGCGCGCGTATCACGAGCGCGTGCCGGACGAGCAGGGGCTTGATGCGGCACGCCTGCGGCGGATGGCGGCGCCGCTCGTCGGCGATGCGCCGTGGCGTGCGCTGGTCGATGCGCTGGTGGAGAGCGGGGAGGTTGCGCGTAGCGGGCCGTGGCTGCATCTGCCGTCGCATTCCGTGAGTTTCGATGCACGCGAGGAAGCGCTGGCGCAGCAACTGCTGCCGCTGATTCATGCGGGGCGCTTCGATCCGCCATGGGTGCGCGATCTGGCGCGCGACACCGGCGCGGCCGAAGAGGCCGTGCGCACGCTGCTGCGCAAGCTCGCGCGGCGCGGCGACGTGCATCAGGTCGTACGCGACCTGTTCTATCACGCGGAGGTGGCGCGCGAGCTCGCGGGGCTGGTCGCCCAGCTCGCGCCGACGCGCGGCGGCGGACTCGATGCGGCAACGTTCCGCGACGCGACCGGGCTCGGCCGCAAGCGTGCGATCCAGATTCTCGAGTTCTTCGATCGGGTTGGGTATACTCGCTTCCACCGCGATCTTCACTTCCTGCGGCCTGACAGCGGTTGGGTGGGTATTCAGGCGTAGGCGCTCGTTGTTCTTTGGTTTTTTCCCCACGGAAGGCATTCGTATCCGGTGGTACGGCTGGACTTCAAATCCAGTTGGGGGTGTCAGACACTCCCGGGTAGGTTCGACTCCTGCTGCCTTCCGCCATGCCGGGCTTCCGCGGCGTTCCTTGAGCTTCCTCTGAAAGTCCGCAAGCCCATGATTTTGGGGGCTTTTGTGGGTAACGGCATGCTTGCGGCGTCCGGCCGCGTCCCCCACAATTTCCTCACGAAACATGGGTAGCGACATGGGTTTTGTGGGTAGGAAAGGAGGGCGGCATGGCAGGACGACAGTTGCATCGACTCAGCGCACTGCGGGTCGCGAAAGAGGTGACGCCGGGCCATTACTCTGATGGCGGTGGTCTGTATATGCAAATCGCGGACAGCGGTGCGCGCTCGTGGGTGTTCCGGTTCAAACTGAACGGCCGTGTGCGTGAGATGGGGCTTGGTCTGCTCTCGCGCGTTTCTCTGGGCGAGGCGCGGAAACTGGCCGTTGGATATCGTGACATGGTCAGAGATCTGATCGATCCCATCTTTGTCCGACGCGAGCAGCAGCGCAGACAGTTGCTCGACATATCGCAGGATGCAAACGTGACGTTTCGTGAAGCAACGGAAGCGTTTATCCGCGGGCACGAACCCCACTGGCGAAATCGCAAGCACGTCCAGCAATGGAGTAACACGCTCAAAACCTACGCGTATCCGGTGATCGGTGACGTCCGGGTGCGCGATATCGACACGGCGATGATCGTGCGGATCCTTCAGCCGATCTGGACAAAAAAGGCGGAGACGGCGCGGCGTGTGCGCGGCCGCATCAAGGCGATCCTCGACGCAGAGACGGTGTTGGGTCATCGCATTGGCAGCAATCCCGCACGGTACGCTGACCATCCGCAACTGGTGTTGCCGCGCTCGAAGAAACGCTCACAAGTAAAGCATCATCCAGCCCTGCCTTGGGAAGACCTCCCGGCGTTTGTCTGTGAACTGGAGCTTCGTCCACGGCGCGCGGCGCGGGTGCTGCACCTCCTTATCCTCACGGCGACTCGTACGAATGAGGTACGGTTTGCACGGGTTGAGGAGTTTGATCTCGACAATCGTGTCTGGAGTATTCCTGGAGATCGCACGAAAAGCGGTCGGCCGCTACGCGTACCGCTTTGCAAACGGGCTGTCGAGATCGTCCGCAGTGCGCTGCCGAAGGCGAAGTATGGATATTTGTTTCCCGGTTGCACGGAAGGGCGCCCATTGTCGAACATGGCGATGCTGTCTCTGTTGAAACGCATGGCGGGTTGAAATCCAGCTTCCGGGAAGCACGCAAAGCGCGCCTGTGCTGGTATTGCCAGCGGACCACTTCATCAATAATTCCTAATGTAGTGTTCAATCCGTCGAATCAACAACCTTGTAAGCAGCGATAGAGCTATTGCGCCGCTTCAGGCAGCTAATGGTCCGATGCTCGCGCTACGATTGCGTCCCGACGGAAGGGTCCGATACGGTGGAGGGGGCGTCCGCACGGGAAATGGATGAAAGCAGGGCTATCGACAGGGCAGTCACGAGCGTCGGCCCAGCCGAGGCGAGGATGATCTGGTCCGCGCTCCACGAGCGCGAGAGCAAATACCCTCCCAGAACCGGACCGAGCACCGCCCCGACACGTCCGACTCCGGATGCAAGTCCGGCGCCCGTCGAACGGCCTTTGGTCGGGTAAAAGACCACTGCGATACCGTAGAGCCCCGACTGGCCGCCGATGACACTAAAGCCAGCGAACATGATGCACAGGACGGCGATTTCCGGTTGATGGGTGAACAATGCAAGTCCCGCGATAGACAGTCCGCCAAGCACGAAGTTGGCGAACATGACCCAGCCATATCCGAAGCGGTCGATCAGATAGCCCAGCAGGTAATTGCCGACGAGGCCGCCACCCCAGAACGCCATGCCAGTAAGCAGCGCGGCGCTGGCCGAAAAGCCGATTGCGCTCATCAGAAGCGGGATCCACGCAGCCAGGAAGTACGCGCTGAGCATGTTGCAGAAGCTCGCGAGCCAGAGCAGAACGGTGGGGCGCGTGCGTCCATGTCCGAACACCACCTTCAGCGCGCTTTCCTTGCGTGCCGCCTGCTCGGTCTGGTTGAGATCGTCGTCGAGATGGTACTTCCTGATCAGGTCGACCGTCTTGTCGTCGTTCGGGCGCCGCAACAGCCGGAACTGCAACGATTCCGGAAGAAAGATCAGCATCAGTAGTGCGAGGAACCCGGTGAGAATCGCACCAGAGTAGAAAACGCCGGTCCAGCCAAATGGCTTGATCACAAACGTAGCGATCGCGCCGCCTACGACTCCGCCGATCACATAGCCGGACGAGACCACCATCACGAGCGTCGTGCGCAAGCGCTTCGGACTGTATTCCCCTCCCAACGCGAGCGCATTGGGAACGACGACCCCCATCCCGAACCCTGCGATGAAGCGGACTGCCACCAGTTGTCCGACCGTGTGAACGAGAGGCGTCGCTGCCATCAGGACTGCTACCCACATCAGAGAAACGATTAACGCTGGCCGGCGGCCGATCCTGTCGGCGATACCTGCGAGCAGGACCGAGCCCACGAGCATGCCGAACAGGCCGGCGCTCAGAACCGGGCCGAGCATGGCCTTGCTGATTCCCCAGTCCTTGATCAGGGCGGGCGCTGCGTACGACATGGCCTGGACATCGAAGCCGTCAACGACCATGCACAGTGCACACAGCATCACCACCATGTACTGCGCGCCATGAATCAATTTCGCGTCGGGGGACCGGCTACGCGCTTTTGACAGTTCCATTTTCATCTTCTCCGGGTGCGCCGCTCCGGGCGTTTTGCGCTCTTGCGCTAGTTGTAAAAAGGTTGTGTGGGTCGAGTCAGAGATCGAGAACCAGCAGCCCCGATCTGGACCGCGAGCAGCAAGGCGTGAACTGATCGTTCGCCGCGTGTTCCGCATCGGTCAAATAGACGTCGCGGTGGTCCGGCTCGCCACCGAGTACCCGTGTCAGACAGGTGCCGCATACACCCTGCTCGCAGGACACGGGAATCTCGACGCCGCACTTCGCAAGCGCCTGAACAACCGATTCATCGGGCAATACCGGGATGACCTGGCCAGAACTCGCCAGCTTCACGCTGAAGCGATGATCCGATGAGGTGTCGGCAGCGGTGCCCGCGAAATACTCGCGATGTATCGTGGCTTCCGCCCATCCCTGCGCGCGCGCAGTCTGAATGACCATGTCCATGAAGCCCTTCGGGCCGCAGACATAAAGATGGGTGCCAGGCGTTGGGTTGGCGAGCACGCTCGATGCATCGAACTGCTGCGCCGCGTCGCCGTCGCTCAGGTGGAAGGCGACCTGAGATGAAAACGGAGATTGCTCGATCGTCGCGCGGAATGCCATGCGATCCGCCGAACGCACGCAGTAATGCATTTCGAACGGCGCACCGATATGCGAGAGCCGGTGAGCCATGCAAAGAATCGGCGTGACACCAATGCCGCCGGCAATGAGCAGGGTTCGCCCGGCGTCGCGTGCCAGGGGGAAGTGATTCCTGGGCTCGGATATGGTCAGGACATCGCCTTCATTCACGTCCCGATGCATCACCTCCGAGCCACCTCTGGAAGCGGACTCGCGCAACACAGCGATGACGTACCGGTGCGTCTCGTGAGAGGGATTGCACAATGAATATTGCCGCACAGTGTCTGCATTGACATGGACATCGATGTGCGCGCCGGCCGAGAAAGCCGGCAAAGAGGCTCCGTCCATTCCTGCCAGCTCGTATCGGCAGATGTCGGTCGCTTCTTGCACTTTTCGCACTACGGTAGCTTTCAAGACAATCTCCTGCGGTTTGTTACGAGATTCCGGCTGTGCACGACTAGAAGCTGTGCGTCATGCCGACGCCGAGGTACACGGAAGAACGCGCCCCCTGGGCGAGCGGAGTACCCGTGTCGAGCGCCGCACCGTTCGCATTAAAACGTTCGTACACGCCCACGAGCTGCACCGTCGTGCGCTTGCTCAGGAAGTAGCTGGGAACGACATAGAATTTGTTGGCGACCTGATCGGGTACGCCGTCCTGGGTTCGCTTGCCACGGTAGTAAGCGACGTAGAGGTCGAATGCCGGTGTGATGAGCCAGTCGCCGCCGCCAGAAATAACCTGGGTCTGCATATTCCGGTAGGGTCGGGCGGGCGTGTTCAGGCCGCTGTCGATCCGGTTCTGGGTGAACGTCGCCCGCAGCGTCAAGCCTCCCCATTTGTAGGAAGCGCCTCCTGCATAGGCGAAGAACAGCGTTCCGATGTTGTCCTTGTATTGCATATAGGACGCCCTGAGCGTTGCCGCTCCGCCGTCGTAGCCCACCATCGCGCCAGCGGCACTGTTATTCGAAAACTGACCCGCTATCCCGCCGAAGGCGTACATCGCCATGCCGGTGAAACCGGATTTGTGGACCTGGTACTTGACGGCGTTATCGACGCGGTCAAGACTGGCGCCGGCAACCCCGGGATTGGGGCCGAAGTTGTTCTGGATCGTCGTGCCCGGTCCGCCCAGGTAACCGAGCCGAACGTTCATGTTCGTTGCCGAGTTGTTGGCGTTGAGCGGATCCGTCACGTAAAACAGTTCGGCAAGCGTATTGACCTGCCGTCCGAACGTAAGCGTCCCCCAGTCATTCGAGGTCAGCCCGACGTAAGCGTTGCGATCGAAAAGCTTCTGGGTGCTCGCAGCCGCCCCGGTGTTGACGATGATGGTGGACGCGAGACTGAATACCGTGCTCAGGCCGCCGCCGAGATCTTCCTGTCCCCGCAGACCCCACAACGAAGGAAGCCACATGTTGGCTGCCATGCCCACCGATGAACCCCCGGTTTTGCCGGTCTGGTAAACGATCCCATCGTCGAGTCTCCCGAAGAGCGATACGCTCGAAGTCGAAACCTGTGCGTATGCCGCGGATGATCCGAAAGCTAGCGTTGCGATGACTGCATGAAGCTTCTTCATTGTCGCTGTCTCCAAACTTCATTTAATTTGTTTTGCTAATTATTGTTTTGACGTTTATGTCGTTTCGCGTGCTCCATGGAAATTGAGTGAGGTGCTGCAAGCGCATGCGGAAGGAGACCCGCATGCGCCGGCCATGCGTGTGTCAGGCCGTTGTGGCGACCGGCGTGTTCCGGGCCGCGACTTCGGCATCAAGCAGCTTCGCCAACGTGCGTCGGACGCGGATCGCGCCACCGTCGGTGCCGAGCAAGACGGGGTGCAAATCCATGATATCGACCGATCCAATGGACCGCTGCTGGGCTTCCAGCATCGGCTTGTCCTGCTCGACGAATCCAATGCGCTGCCAGTCGCGCACCTTCTGATCCGCTTCTGGATCTCCGATCGCGTAATCCCGGCTGTTGCAGAAGAAGTAGTGACACGTGAACTTGGACTCGGCCGTCACGATATGTGCGCTCTGAATCTCGAAGAGCATCTTTTCGCGGTCGTCGACTTCATAGCCGCGGACCGTGAGCTTCGCGTTCGACGGCGGATCCCAACGTACCTCGTAGACGAGGTCGATCAGCTTGTCCGGGTCCGGGACGGCATTGGCGTAGAACATCGGCACCTTGCCGTTCGGGAAGGTCAGGTAGGTGTAGATCGTGTTGCCGTCCTGCTTGACCTCGTTCTTGATGCGGGGGAACGCTTCGGATCCCTGATACTCGCCGTGCACGAACTGGATGTGCGTGAGGTCGGTCAGGTTGTCGATGGCCAGCTGGTAGTTGGCCTGGGTCACCATGTAGCCCTGCACCGCGGCGCGTGCGGGATCCGTGAGGAACGCGTAGTCGGGCAGGGCGCTCTCGTCGGCCGCCTCGGGGTTGCCGAGCCATACCCAGAATCCGCCGAACCTTTCGAGTACCGGATACGCCTTCACTTTTGCCGCTTTGGGAATCGGCGCGCCGTCGACGGGGTTTTTCGCGCAGTTGCCTGCCTTGTCAAAACAGAGGCCGTGATAGCCGCACTGGATCAGGTCGCCAACCTGCGTGCCCATGTGCAATGGCACGAAACGGTGGGCGCAGCGGTCCGCGATCGCAGCCGGCGTGCCATTTTGCAGGCGGTAAACGAGGATCGGCTCGTTAGCGACCGTGCGATGGAGAAAGCCCTTTTCGTTAAGCTCGCTGGTCCAGCCGATCATGTGCCATGCGTTCTGAAGAAATTCCATGTCTCACCCATGTATAAGTGCTCGCCCGGCGGTTCGACATCGACATCGGCGTCGCCGCTGCCCAGGCGACCGAACCCGCTCTTGACGAAGGAAGGAAGTGTGAACGCATTTTGGCTGCATTCGACACAATAGTCAAAGTTATAGACGTTGGTGTCAATACCACTATCGTTTTCCCTGAAACGGCAGATGAAATCGGTGCGCTGCGCAATTCGCGCCCAGGCGCCTTACAGCGCGCGGGTAGACTTACGCGTTGTAGCGCCTTGATGCGGCACGACCAATGGACATTCACATGAGCGACAACACGACCACGACACGGGAACGAATCACCCGGAATGCCGCGCAGCGGCAGGCCATCCTCGAGGAGGCGTGCCTGCTCTTCATTTCGAAGGGTTTTGGCGGGACCAACATTCAGGACGTTGCCGATGCGGCGGGCCTGACACGAACGGCGGTGTATCACTACTTCCGCAGCAAGGAAGCTATGCTGGAGGCCCTGACGGAAGACGTTACGCAGAAGGCAAGCGAACTGTCTGCATCGATCTCGATGCGCGACGACGTTCCGGCCGAAGAGGCGCTGCAGCAGCTGATCATCCAGCACGCCGGACTCATCCTTTCGTTGCCCCTGCAGTTTCGCGTGGTCGAACGCAGTGAAAGCAGCCTTCCGGAGGCGCACCGCAAGGCGGCTGAAGATGCGCGGCGCGGGGTGCTTGCCCATTTCGTCCACGTGATCCAGCGCGGTATTCGCGAAGGGGTATTTCGTCCGATCGATGCGCATGTCGCCGCGTTTTCCATCATCGGCATGTGCAACTGGTGTGCGTGGTGGTTCGACGCGGGCGGCGAAGTGCCGGCGCGCGAGGTGGCGGCCACCATTGCCGAACTGGGGCTTCGCGGCCTGCTGAAGGTCAAGGCGCCGCGGGCGCGACCGGTCACGATCGCGGAGACCATGAGCCAGATGCGGGACGCAATGACCATCCTGGAGCGGCAGGTCGGCCATTTGTCATCCGGATCGAAATAGGACGCGTTGACAGGCGCGTCAACCAGGAAGGGTTAACGAGAACGTCGAAAATTTGACGTTAGTGTCTAAGCCTCGTATGATCGACTCACGATCAAACGAGGGTGCCGCTTAGCCGCGGCAAGACAGATGACCACGACCCGCAACCCGGCAGCCGGCGCGACCGCCGGCTTTCTGAATACCGACTGGAACCCGCGAGACGTGCCGCAAGGCACGCGGACGACCAACGTCGTGCTGCGCACGGCAGACGGCGCCGCGACTGGCGGCTCGCTCTACGAGCCGTCGACGCCGGCCGACACGGTGGTGTGCGTCATGCACCCGCGCGAGTTCATGGCCTGCCACTATCTGATTCCGGACATCGTGGGCGCGGGCTATGCGGCCTGGTCGCAGTCGCCTCGCTCGGTCGGGAACGATCTGCGTCTGGAGCATGAATTCGCGTTGCACGATGTCGCCGCGGGACTGACCTACCTGAAGTCGCGCGGGTACCGCCGCATCGTGCTGCTGGGCAATTCCGGCGGGGCGGGGCTCTACGCGTACTACGTGCAGCAGTCGGGATGCCAGCCCGAGCAGCGCACGAGCCGCACCCCGGCCGGCAAGCCGACGCGCCTGGCTGATCTGCAAATGCCTCAGGTCGATGGTGTCGTGTTCGTCGGTCCGCACCCTGGTCAGGGGGCGCTCTTGATGAACTGCATCGATCCGTCCGTCGTTAGCGAAAGCGACCCGCTCGCAGTCGATCCCGCGCTCGATCCGCTCAATCCCGGGAACGGGTTTGACGGCGCCGGCGCAACGGCCTATGACGCGAGCTTCGTCGAGCGCTATCGCGCTGCACAGCGCGCGCGCGTTGCCCGCATCGACGAACACGCACGGCGTCTGATCGCGCAGCGCATGTCGGCGCGCAAGCGGGTGGCCGAGGCGGGCAGTGCCGCTTCGGTCGAAGACCGCCGGATCGCGGCGCATACGCCGATCATCAACGTATGGCGCACCGATGCGGACCTGCGTTGCTTCGATCTGTCCATCGACCCCTCCGACCGCAAGTTCGGTTCGCTGTGGGGGAGCGATCCCTACGTGTCCAATTACGGCGCAGTCGGGTTTGCGCGCCAATGCACGCCGGAAAGCTGGCTGTCGACGTGGTCGGGCCTGTCGTCCAATGCGACGCTGGAAAAGACGGCCGCGTCGATTGTCCAGCCCGTGCTCGTCGTCGAGTACACCGGGGACCAGGCCTGCTTCCCGGGCGACGCGAAGAAGATCTACGCCTCCATTGCCTCTTCGAACAAGCGCCACCTGCGCGTACGAGGCGACCATCACGGACGCGCCCTGTCGCCCGAAGAAGAACCGGGGCGGCTCGAGGCCGGCCGGCAACTGGCTTCGTGGCTCAAGGACACTTTTCCCGCGCTCTGAGCCTGCCGAGCATACTGAATCTGGAGATCCCGCATGACTGCTCACGCAAACCCGCGTCAACTCAAACTGAACGGTGTCGACCATACTGCGCGGCCTACCTGGAAACTCCGGGAAACCGTTGAGTTTTATCGTGACAAATTAGGACTACAACTGATTCACGTGATTTCCGCGCGGGGTTGGGGACCGTCGAATCATCCGGACTTTCTGCATTTCTTTTTCGATAGTGGCAAGGGGAGCACCATCGCCTTTTTCTACTATCTGGGCTCCGATCAGCCGGCCGAAATCGAAGGCCGGTCTCAGCGCGCACCGGCTCCTGAAGACCACGTGTTCGACGCGACGCACACGGCGTGGCAGGTCGAAAGCGAAGAGGAGCTTCACGCGTGGAAGGCGAAGCTGGAGGCACAGGGACTCAACGTTTCCGTCGAAACGCGTCACGAAGTCATCGAATCGATCTACGTACGGGATCCGAACGGCTATTTCATCGAGTTCACGCGAAAGCTCCGTCCACTCGGCGAACTCGATGCCGACGATGCTGCGCTGACGCTACAGGCTGCAATGGAGGCCGAGGACATGGCTGCTGCGGAAGGCCGCCGGGTTCTGAACATCGATGAATTCTGGGCGCGAAAAGCCGCGTTGCTCAACGAGCGCGAGCACCTCAACGGCAATGGCCATGTTGTGCGGATTTACGTTCCGCAGCTCGACGAGTTTGCCGCGATCGTCAAGGACGCTGAAAAGCGGGAAGGGTGCCGTGTGGTTCGTCGAGGGGCCTACGATTGTATTGAAACGGACCAGCCGATCGCGTTCCTGAGAAAAGAACTGGCCCTGAAGCCAGCGGTCTGGTACGGCCTCTTCACCGGCGGTGTGCAAGGCCACATCAGTGAGTTTGGCCGCGATCGCGTCGTGATCGCGCCGTGCGGCAAGTAATCGGCGCTTGCTGAAAAAGTGAGGAGACAATGGCTGGCATATTGAGCCCTATCGAGGGCGTGACTTACCCCACCGCTGCAAGAGCGGCCCGATCGTTTGCGAATGGAGCGTGGGTCGATTCGACCGTGGGCGATGCATTGCGCGCAACGGCGCAACGCTTTCCCGACCGTCCTGCATTCATCAGCGACGAGCGAACGATCACTTTTCGCGAGCTCGACGAAAAAACCGAGCGCCTGGCCGCCGCGCTCCTGGATTTGGGCCTCGAAACCGGCGACCGGGCAATCCTGCAAATCGGCACGAACGTCGAATCGGTCATCGTGCTCGTGGCCTGCTTCAAGGCCGGGATCGTTCCGGTGTGTTCGCTGCCGCAGCATCGTGAAGTGGAGATTGGACAGCTTGCCGGGCAGGCGGGCGCGAGAGGCTATTTCGTTCAGACCGACTTCAGTGCCTTCGACCTCGCGGGTTTCGCGGCGAAGATGGTCGATCGCACGCCGAGCCTGGCGTATCTGATCGTCTCGCGCGGAACTGTGCCGGGTACGAGCGATATCGAGACGCTGGTGGCGTCCACGCCGCTCGAAGCCGCCAGGCAGCGTCTCGCGCTCGTCAAACTCGGTAGCGAGGACGTGCTGAGTTTCCAGCTATCGGGGGGGACTACAGGTGTCCCGAAGATCATTCCGCGTTTCCATGCCGAATATATCGGGCACTCGAGCGCGTGCATGAACCGCTACCGCATGACGAGCGAAGGCCGGTTCATCTATCCGTTGCCGATCGTTCACAACGCGGGCCAGCTTTATGCACTGCTGCCGCCGCTGGTGCTCGGGTCGACGACCGTATTGATGCCGAAGGCCGACGTCGTGCGCATGCTCGAACTGATCGAGGCGCATCGTGTCACGCATGCCTTGTCCATCGGACCGATCGCGCCGCAACTGCTTGCGTACCAGGACGTCGGGAAGCACGACTTGTCGTCGCTGCAGCTCTTCGCAACGATGAGCCGCGCGGACGCGCTCGAAGCTCACCTGGGAGTGCCGTGCTCGAACCTGTATGGCATTACCGAGGGGCTGCTGCTGGGGTCTCCTGCCGACGAACCGGTTTTCGTCAGGCATCACACCCAGGGTGCCTCGGGGTGTCCGGATGACGAGATCAGGCTTCTGGACCCCGACAGCGAGACCGAAGTCGAATCCGGAAAGATGGGCGAACTCTGCTTTCGCGGACCATCCATGCTCGGCGGCTTTTTCGACAATCCGGAAGCGAATGCAAAGGCTTTCACGTCGGACGGCTTCTATCGCACGGGCGATATGGTTACCCGTCATGTTATTGACGGGAAAACTTACGTGACGTTCGAAGGCCGTCTGCGCGACAACGTGAACAGAGGTGGCGAAAAGATCGGATGTGAGGAAGTCGAAGCTTTTGTCTGCCAGCATCCCTCCGTTGTCGACGCCAAGCTCGTTGCCATGCCCGACGAAATCTACGGGGAAAAGGGTTGCATTTTCATCGTCACGCGCCCGGGCGCCGAACCGCTCGATGTCGCGACGCTCGGCGCGTTCCTTGTTGGCAAGGGCCTTGCGAAGTTCAAGTGTCCTGAGCGTGTCGAGACGATCGAGGAATTCCCCGTGACCCGGGTGGGCAAGCTCGACAAGCAGGCATTGAAGAAGCGAATTTCCGACATCCTGACGCTCGAGAAGCCGGAGGTCAAATCGTGAGCGCGTTGCCGACCGCTACGGAGCATCTGGTGAGCCGCGTGCCGGTTGTTATTCGCCGCCGTGTCAAATGGGGCGAATGTGACCCGGCTGGCGTGGTCTACACCGCGACCTTCTCCGACTATGTCATCTCCGCGGCAGAACTGTTTTACGGTTCGCTGTTCGATACGACGCCCCAGCGGGCGAAGCGCGAACAAGGTTTCGGTACGCCGACGCGCGCGCTGTCTTTCGATTTCAGCCGCTCGCTTTATCCGGATGACGAGTTCGACATGACGGTTTCGGTAAAGGACATCCGCAGCAGGACGTATGTGCTCGATGTCACGGCCCGCACGCCTGAAGGCGGCATCGTTTTCGAGGCGAATCTCACGCCCGTATGCGTGGCCCGGGACGAACGCAGATCGATCCAGATACCGGCATCGCTTCGTGCGGCGCTGGAGCAGTACCAGCAAGCCTGCGCGGCTGGAATCTTGTAGGAGAGACACAGCATGAAAATCATTGTGATCGGTGCCGGTCCGGCGGGCCTCTATTTCTCACTTCTGGCCAAGAAGAGCAATCCGGAACACGACATTCGGGTGTTCGAGCAGAACCCGAAGGGCGCCACCTACGGTTGGGGCGTGGTGTTCTCGGATATTGGCCTGAGTTTTCTGCAGGAGGCTGACCCAGAGTTCTTCCGCGAGTTCACGGCGAATCATGAGCGCTGTGACTACATGGAGGTCGTGCATCGAGGAACCCATGTGCAGATCCATGGCAACCACTTCTCGCGCACGTCGCGCGTCGACATGCTGAAGACGCTTCAGGATGCGTGCGAGCGGGAAGGCATTCGTATCGAATATGGCCGACGCGTCGAGGACATCGAAAGCCTCGCTGCCCAGGTGGATTTGGTCGTTGCGGCGGATGGGGGTAACAGTGCCGTGCGCACACAGTTTTCCGATCACTTCCGGCCCAGCTTCGAAAAGCGCCGCAACAAGTTCGCGTGGTATGGAACACATCAGCGGTTCCACCCGGTTTCGCTGATCTTCCGTCCCAACGAGCACGGCACGTTCATTGCTCATGCCTATCAATACAGCCCGCAGTTGAGCACGTTTCTGGTTGAAGTCGATCCCGACACATGGAAGCGGGCGGGGCTCGATGCGGTGAGCGAAGAAGAAAGCCGCCGCTACTGCGCCGAGGTATTTCGGCAGGATCTCGGCTCTAACGAACTGCTGACCAACCGTTCCCTCTGGTTCGAGGCGAACATCGTCAAGAACGAACAGTGGACGTATCGCAACATCGTTCTGCTAGGGGACGCGTTGCGTACGGTGCACTTCTCGCTGGGCTCGGGCACGCGTATGGCCATGCAGGATGCCATTGCGCTGCATAAAGCCATCTGCAGCCATCCGAGCGACATCCAGGCGGCGTTCGCCACGTTCGAGGCGTCACGGCGTCCCGCGTCGAACAGTTTTCAGGGTGCGGCCAGCAAGAGTCTGGACTGGTACGAGAACGTCGACACGAAGCTGCATCTCGATCCGGTGTCCTTCGCATACGACTACATGCGGCGCACGGGGCAGGTGTCGCACGACGACCTGAAGGCGCGGGATCCGCTATTTGCGGCTGCCTACGAGGCAATGCAGGGCGAGCTTACCCAGACAACGAGCGCCTGAGAGGTTCGGTCCTTCGCGCGCACAACGGTTCAAGAGAGATCAAGATGCAGAAATACTATCGTATTGGACAGATCGTCCCGAGTTCGAATACCACCATGGAAACTGAGATTCCCGCGATGTTTCACGCGCGGGAAGCGGTTCGTCCCGAACGGTTCACTTTCCATTCGAGCAGAATGCGCATGCACAAGGTGACCAAGGAAGAACTGGAGGCAATGAACCGGGAGGGCTTGCGCTGTGCGGCGGAACTGGCCGATGCACGCGTCGACGTGATGAGCACCGCGTGCCTCGTTGCGATCATGGCGATGGGGCCGGGGTACCACCGCGAAACGGAGGCACAACTGGCCGAGGTGGCTCGCAACAATCAGTGCCTCGCTCCGGTGATGACGTCCGCCGGCGCGCTGATCGATGGCCTCAAGACCCTGAAGGCCCGCCGCATTTCGCTTATGGCGCCCTACATGCGTCCGCTTACCGATCTTGTGGTGAAGTACATCGAGAGCGAGGGCATCGAGGTCATCGATTCGCTCTGCTTCGAGATTCCGGATAACCTGGAAGTGGGCAAGCGCGACCCGCTTCGGCTCATGGAGGATGTACGGGCGCTGAACACCGAAGGCGCGGATGTCGTGGTGGCTTCGGCGTGCGTCCAGATGCCCTCGCTGCCGGCCATTGAGCGCATCCAGGACATGCTGGGTATCCGGACCGTGTCCACGGCGGTGTGCACCGTCAGGCGCATGCTGGACCATCTGGAGCTGGAGCCGATTGCGCCGGGAGCGGGCGCGCTGCTCTCCGGTGCCCAGGCCTGAACTGAATGGGTGTCGTGTCGTTGCGATGTTGCTCACGGCACGATCGCTGGCGGCGCTCAATGTAGTGCTCAAACGCGATAGCCAGACGCGAGAGCACCGTTGGTGCGCCAGGCTTAGAAGCTGTTGCGAAATTACGGTTTGGGACTGTTAACTTTTTCGAGAGGGTGTTAACTTTCTGACCTGTTTTTCCCGCCAGGAAGCGATGCCCAAAGAACTGATCGACGACGAGATGTGGTCACTCATCGAACCTTTGCTGCCGAAGCGAGCGCCGCGAAACCGCCGATATGCGGGCCGCAAGCCGACACCAGATCGCGCGGTGATGACAGGCATCGTATTCGTGCTGCGCTCAGGTATCGCTTGGAATTTGTTGCCGCAAGAGATGGGTTGCGCTCGGGCACCGCGTGCTGGCGGCGGCTGGTTGCGTGGCAGGAGGCCGGCGTCTGGCAACGCATCCACGAGACATTACTGGCCGAACTGCGCCGCAGAGGCCAACTCGACATGGCGCGTGTCATTGTCGACAGTTCCTCGGTTCGCGCGATGCTAGCGGGAAAAAAAACGGCCCGAACCCAACGGACCGGCGCAAGCTCGGCAGTAAGCACCACCTCATCGTCGACGCGCAAGGCATCCCGCTCGCGGTCATCTTGACCGCCGCGAATTGCAACGACATCACGCAACTCGATGCGTTGGTCGAAGCTATTCCTCCCATTCGAGGAAAACGCGGACGTCCTCTGCGCAAACCGAAGATTGTTCAAGGCGACCGGGGCTACAGTTCCGAGCCGCACCGGCAACGCCTGCGCGAGCGTGGCATCACACCCTTGCTTGCCAAAATCGGCTCGCCGCATGGCAGCAGCCTCGGCAAAACCCGCTGGGTTATCGAACGTTCCATTGCTTGGCTTCATGCGTTCAGACGACTCAAGATTCGCTACGAACGATACGCACACGTGCATGAGGCTTTCCTCTCGCTCGCGTGCTGCTTGATTTGCTGGAACCAACTCAAGGCAGCTTTCAATTAATTTCGCAACAGCTTCTTAGTGCAACGGTGCGCGAGATCAAGGCCGCGTCGGAAGCCGTGAGCACGGCGGCCGACGAGATCGCCGACGGCAACGCGGATCTGTCGGCGAGAACGGAGACGCAAGCGGCATCGTTAGAAGAGACCGCCTCGAGCATGACGCAGTTGACGGAAACGGTGAGGGGCAGCGCGGACCATGCGCGCGAAGCGAATGCACTGGCGGTGAGTGCGGCCACGATTGCCGACGAGGGAAATGAACTCATGCAGAACATGGTCGGCACGATTGCGCGGATCAGCGAGAGTTCGACGAAGATTTCGGAGATCACGAGCGTGATCGAAGGGATCGCCTTTCAGACGAACATTCTTGCGCTGAACGCCGCGGTGGAGGCGGCACGCGCCGGCGAGCAGGGGCGTGGCTTCGCGGTGGTGGCGGGCGAAGTGCGCAGCCTCGCGCAACGATCGGCCGCGGCCGCCAAGGAGATCAAGGAGCTTATCGGCACCTCCGTCGAGATGATCGAAAGCGGCTCGCAGCAGGCGGCGAACGTTGGCGTAACGATGGGTCAAGTGAAGGACGCGATCAAGCGCGTGGCGGAAACGATGGGCGATATCGCCGTCGCCTCGGTCGAGCAAAGCCATGGCATCGAGCAAGTGGGTAAGGCGGTCGTGAAGATGGACGGGGTGACGCAGCAGAACGCGGCGCTGGTGGAGCAGGCCGCGGCCGCGGCTCAGTCGTTGAAAGAGCAGGCTGCGAATCTGAGTAGGACGGTGGGCTCGTTTGCCGTGGGAGAGACGCTCAGCCCTTCCTAGAGAGGTTATGACGGTTGCGCGAGCCGCGTCATGCGCTGAACCGCGCGACGCAGGGATCGAGCATCGCGGCCGCCATCCGCGCCGTGGCCGGCACGACGACTCTGCCTTCGATCGCCGCGTGCTCCCACGTGTCAGCACTGTTCGCTGAATTATGGCGGCTTGTAAGGAGATTCCCGAGCGTAGCAGAGCCGATGGGGCTCCTTTGAGGGCATCTTGTCGGGAATTTACTCTGAGACCTTTGGCCAGTAGGGCATCGAGGCCGATACTGGATTGCAGTCGTGCCAAATATGGGTAGGAATCCGCTGCGTGAAGATCCTCCCTCCACGGGATAGGGCATGTCTTGTCAGGGCGTCGGTACGTCCGGCTTCACCGGCGCCGCGCCGTCCGCCGCGCGGTCACGTTCCGCGCGCGCTTGGCGCATGCAACGTGACGCTGCAGCCGACGTCGACGTCGTTGAAGCGCAATGTCATCCCGTGCATCGTCGCGACCGCTGCAGCGAGACTGAGCCCGAGGCCGCTGCCGGCCGTGTGGCGACTCGTCTCCGCGCGATAGAAGCGCTGCAGCACCGCCTGCCGCTCGTCCGGCGCGATGCCCGGGCCGTCGTCGGCGATCGTGATGCCGCCCCCCGACGAATCGCGAAACGGCTGGATCGACACGTGACCGCCGTCCGGCGCGAACTTGATCGCGTTGTCCACGAGATTGGCCAATGCTTCGAACAGCAGGTTGCGGTCGCCCCGCAATTCGAGCGACATATCCGGCACGCGCCGATAGTCGAGCGTGATGTGTTTGTTCTCGGCAGTCGGTTCGTAGTACTCGACGACATCGTCGGTGACGGTGGCGAGATCCACGACGGAAAAATTTTGCTGGCGCGCGTGCGATTCGATCTCGGAGATGCGCAACAGCGCATTGAAGGTGTGCAGGATATTGCCGGCCTCGGCGATCGTGTCGTCGATCGCGGCGCGATAATCGACCTCGCTGCGCGCGCGCCGCTGCGCACGTTCGAGCCCTGCGAGGAGGCGCGTGAGCGGCGTACGCAGGTCGTGCGCGATGGCGTCGCACACGCCCTTGACCTCGTGCATCAGCCGCTCGATCTCGTCGAGCATGCCGTTGACGACATGCACGAGCCGCCCCATGTCGTCGTGTTGCGTATGGACCGGCAGTCGCTGGCTCAGGTTGCCGGACACGATCTCCTCGATCGACCGCGTGACGGCATCGAGCCGCCGCACCGCGCCGACCCCGACGAACGCGGCGCCGACGAGCCCCGTCAGCAGCATCAGCAGCCCGGCCGTCGCGAGCGCGTGCAGGAGTTCCTCGTCGAAGTGGTCGAGCTCGCGCGTGTTCTGGCATTGGAGCGCGGTGCGGCCGTCCGGCAACCGCGTGGCGATGCAGCGGCCCGGCACGCTGCGTTGCCCGCTCACGGTCAGTCGCATCGAGAACGGTTTGTCGAAAAACGGGATCGACGGCAGGTCGCCCATGTAGCCGCCCGCGACGTGCTTGCCCTGCGCGTCGAACAGGCCGAAAGGCCGCTGCTGGCGCGGATCGAACTGACTCTGGTGCATGAAGCGTGCGGCGAGGTCGGCGTTGGCGTCGCGCACGATGGCAGCGTGTTCGCGCACGAGCCAGTCGTCGACGCGCTCCGTTTCGAAGCCGGTGATCTCGATGTACAGATACGCGAACAACACGAGCGACACGATGCCGAACATCGCGAGGAACAGCGTCGCGAGCCGGAAGCTGGTGGTGCGGTGGAGGTCAGTCAGTTGCACGGAGCGTATATCCCGAGCCGCGTACCGTCCGGATCAGCGACAGTGCGCCGGTCGGATCGAGCTTCTTGCGCAGGCGGCTGACATGCACGTCGATCACGTTGGTGCGCTCGTCGAGCCGATAGCCCCAGACGGCCTCGAACAGCATCGTGCGGCTCACGGTCTGGTCGGCATGCCGCATCAGGAATTCGAGCAGCAGGTATTCGCGCGGCAGCAGCGCGACCGGCCGCCCGGCGCAGCTGACTTCGCGGGTCAGCAGGTTGAGCGACAGCGGCCCGACCTGGTAGGCGTGCCCGGTGCTTGCGGGCGCGTCGCGCCGGCGCATCAGCGCGTCGAGGCGGGCGGTCAGCTCGATGAAGTCGAACGGCTTCGTCAGGTAGTCGTCACCGCCCGCGCGCAGGCCGCGCACGCGCTCGTCGACCGCGGACAGCGCGCTCAGGATCAGCACGGGTGTCGTCACGCCGGCGCTGCGGATCACCGCGAGCATGCCGAGCCCTTCGAGGCCGCCGGGCAGCATCCGGTCCAGCACGATCGCGTCGTACCGCTTCGCGACCGCGAGCATGAGGCCGTCGCGGCCCGTCCGCGCGGATTCGACCGCCCAGCCGTAGTCGGTGAGGGCGGAAACGATTTCGTCGAGGGTCTGATGATCGTCTTCGACGACCAGGAGTGTGGGCATCAGGGTTCCGCCAGGGAAAGTGCATCGGCTCGCCGGCCGCGCGCAGAGCGTAAACTAGGCGCTGGCAGTATGCACCGGCTTGTCCAACATCCGGTTCGCGCCAACATGAAATAAATTTAACCTAATTCGTTCCAGCATGCGGATCCTGATCGTCGAAGACGACACGCGCGGCGCACAGTTCATCGCGCGCGGCCTGACCGAGAGCGGCCACGTCGTGGATACGGCGGGCGACGGCGCGCTCGGCCTCGCGCTTGCGCGTGAGGGCATCTACGACGTGATCGTCACCGACCGGAAGCTGCCGGGGCTCGACGGCATCGCGCTGGTGCGGCGCCTGCGCGAGCACGATCGCGCGACGCCGGTGCTGATGCTGTCCGCGATCGCGGGCCTGGGCGACCGCGTCGCCGGGATCCGCGCCGGCTGCGACGACTACCTTGCCAAGCCCTACGCGTTCTCGGAGCTGCTGGCGCGCGTCGAGGCGCTGGCGCGCCGAGCCGACCGTTCGCGGCTGCAAGACGAATTGCGCGTGGCCGACCTGTCGCTCGACCGCCGCACCCGCCGCGCGAGCCGAGGCGGCCGCGACCTGCAGCTGCAGCATCGCGAATACCTGCTGCTCGAGTGCCTGATGCGCCACGCGGGGCAGGTCGTCACGCGCAGCATGCTGCTGGAGGCGGCCTGGGACTACCAGTTCGAGCCGCGCGGCAACGTGATCGACATGCACATGCACCGGCTGCGCGGCAAGGTCGACCGCGATTTCGCGCAGCCGCTGATCCATACCGTCGTCGGCGCCGGCTATATGGTGCGCGCGGGCGATTGAGCCGGCACGCGGCGCACGCCACCGCACATGAAATTTATTTCATCTTCGAGCGAAAGGCCGGACAGGAACGCGTCGCTATCCTCGCCGCATTTCAGTCGCGAGGGAGTCGCTCCATGCTTCGGTCGAACGGTTCGCCGCCCCGGCGTGCCGCATCGCGCATGTCGTTTCGAGGTCAGGCCGCCGCCACGTTGCTGGCGGCTTCGCTGGCGCTGGCGGGTTGCTCGTTCGTGCCCGCCTACCAGCGGCCGGCGCCGGCCTCGCCCGCCGCGTGGAACGATGCCGCGCAGGCATCGCTCGCCGGTACCGTGGCGGTGGCGAGCGGCTGGTGGCGCGCGTACGGCGACACCGCGCTCGATGCGCTGGTCGAGCGCGGCCTGCAGCACAACTATTCGCTCGCGTCGGCGCTTGCCAGTGTCGACGAGGCGCGCGCCAACGCGGAGAAGGCCGGCGCACCGCTCTATCCGTCGCTGTCGCTGAACGGCACGTTCAATCGCAGCCATCGCCGCGGCGGCAGCAGCGGTTCGTCGGGCTCGGGAAGTGCGAGCCGCAGCCAGAGCCTGTTCGCCGAGGCGAGCTATGAGATCGATTTCTGGGGTCGCAACGCGGCCAATGCGGACGCGGCAGGCATGCTCGCGCAAGCTGCGGGCTTCGACCGCGACACGGTCGCACTGACCCTGACCGCATCGATCGTCGATACCTATTTCCAGGTGCAGAGCCTGCGGCAGCGCGTGGCGCTCGCGCAGTCGATCTCGGCGAATGCCGCGCGCATCCTCGCGTTGCTGCAGGCCCAGCAGGCGGCAGGCGTCGCGACCGAGCTGCAGGTGCAGCAGCAGCGCAACGCGCTCGCGAGCTTCGACGCGACGATCCCGGCACTGCGCCAGCAACTCGGACAGAACCTCCATCTGCTCGCGACCCTCGTCGGCGCGGTGCCGGAAGGCTTCGACGTCGCGGCGGTGCCGCTCGCGGGCATCGCGGTGCCGCAGCCGCGCCCGAACCTGCCGGCCAGCCTGCTCGACACGCGCCCCGATATTCGCGCGTCCGAAGCGCGCTTGCAGGCGGCTAACTACGACGTCGGTGCGGCACGCGCCGCGTTCTTTCCGAACCTCGTGCTGACGACCGACGGCGGCCTGAGCAGCAGTGCGCTGTCGCATTTCCTGTCGAGCCCGTTCGCGAGCGTGGCCGCCGCGTTGACCGCGCCGATCTTCGACGGTGGCGCGCTGCGTGGGCAACTGCACGCGACCGAGGCGGCGTCCGCGAAGAGCGTCGCCGACTACCGGCAGACGATCGTCACCGCGCTGCAGGACGTCGAGGACATGCTGAGCGCCGCGTCGCAGCAGCAGCAGGTCGAGACGGCCGACCAGGCGGCCGCGGACGCAGCGGGCAAGGCCGCGCAGCTCGCCGAGGCGCAGTACCGCAGCGGCACCGTCGATTTCCTCACCGTGCTCGATACGCAGCGCACGCGCTACCAGTCGGACGATGCGCTCGTGCAGACGCGCCTGGCGCGGCTGCAGGCCTCCGTCGGCTTGTTCCGCGCGTTCGGCGGTGGCTTCGGCGTGACGGAGCGCGCGCCGGCCGTGGCCAGCGCGACCGTTCCCGCCGCGTTGCCCGACACTTCATCCCATACCCTCGCGCCATGAATCACGCTGCCGATCTTCCTCCGCAACAACCGCCGCGGCGCGGCCGCCGTCTTTCACCGGGGTTCGCCGTCGGCGCTGTCGCCGCGCTCGCACTCATCGTCTGGTGGCAGTGGCCGAAACACGCGGCAGAGGCCGCCGCGCCGGCCGTGCCCGTGGTCGCCGGCCCTCCGGTGCTGGCCGATTTCCCGATCCGCGCCGTCGCGGTCGGCACCGTGCAGGCGCGCAACGCCGTCGACGTGAAGGTTCGCGTCGATGGCCAGTTGCAGCGTGTGCTGTTCGCGGAAGGACAGGACGTCAAGGCCGGGCAGGTGCTCGCGCAGCTCGACCAGGGGCCGCTCACGGCCCAGTTGCATCAGGCGGAGGCGACGCAAGGCAAGGATCAGGCGAGCCTCGAGAACGCAAAGCTCGATTTCGACCGCTATTCGAAGCTCGTCGGCATCGGCGCGGCAACGACGCAGAGCGTCGATACGGCGCGCGCACAGGTCAAGGCGCTGACGGCGACGGTCGCGGCCGATGCGGCGATCGTGCAGAACGATCGTCTGCAACTGGGCTTCGCGACGCTGACGGCGCCGTTTGCCGGGCGCGTTGGCGCGCGCGAGGCCGACCTCGGTGCGATCGTGCATCCGGGCGACGCGACGGGCATCGTGACCGTCACGCAGATGGAGCCGATCGACGTGCAGTTCTCGGTGCCGCAGGACGTGCTGCCCGACGTGCTGGCGGGCCAGCAGAGCGCGCCGCTGCCGGTGACCGTCACGACACGCGCAGGCGGCGCGCCGCTCGCGCAGGGCACGTTGAGCTTCATCGACAGCCAGGTCGACCGCACGACCGGGCAGATCAGGTTGAAGGGCGCATTCGCCAACACCGACCGCAGGCTGTGGCCGGGCGAACTCGTCAACGCGCAGGTGCTGCTGCGCACCGACCGCCAGCGGCTCGCGGTGCCGAGCCGTGCGATCGTCAACACGCAGGCGGGCCCGCAGCTCTATGCGATCGACGCGTCGGGCAAGGCGCAACTGCGTGCGGTGCGGCTGGGTGCCGCGGTCGACGGGATGACGGAGATCGTGAGCGGCGTCGCTGCCGGCGATCTCGTCGTGTTCGAAGGGCAGAGCCGCCTCAATCCGGGCACGTCGGTCGCGGCGAAGCGCGTCGACGCGCGCGATGAAGCCGCGGCACCCGCGCCGGCCGCCACGCTGGATGCGTCGTCATGAGCCTGCTCGAACTGTTCATCCGCCGGCGCGTCGCGACGTCGTTCCTCGCGCTCGCGGTGCTGCTCGCCGGGCTCGTCGCGTACTTCTTGCTGCCCGTCGCGCCGCTGCCGCAGGTCGATTTCCCGACCATCCAGGTCGTCGCGAAGCTGCCGGGCGCGAGCGCGGACACGATGGCGACCTCGGTCGCGACGCCGCTCGAACGTCAGCTGTCGAACATCTCCGGCATCACGCAGATGACGTCGTCGAGCTCGCTCGGCACGACCTCGATCGCGATCCAGTTCGATCTGTCGCGCGACATCAACAGCGCGGCGCAGGACGTGCAGACGGCGATCAACGCGGCCGGCGGCACGCTGCCGAAGAACCTGCCGAACCCGCCGACCTACGAGAAGGTCAACCCGGCGGATTTCACGCTGCTGTCGCTGGCGCTGACCTCGCCGTCGCTGACGCTCACGCAGCTCGACAGCTATGCGGAGAATTTCCTCGCGCAGCAGATCTCGCAGATGCCCGGCGTCGGCCTCGTCGATTTCCACGGGCAGCAGCGCCCGTCGGTGCGGATCCGCCTCGACCCGGACAAGCTCGCGGCGCGCGGCCTCACGCTGGAGGACGTCCGCTCGATCGTCGGGGTGCAGACCGTCAATGCGCCGAAGGGCAACCTCAAGGGCCCGGACCGCTCGGTCGTGCTCAATGCGACCGACCAGCTCACGTCGGCGGCGAGCTACCGCAATCTGGTCGTGGCCTACAAGAACGGCGCACCGGTGCGGCTCGACGATCTCGGCACCGTGGTCGAGGCGGCGGAGGACACGCAGCAGGCCGCATGGCTGCAGCACGAGCGCGCGATCATCATCGACGTGCACAAGCAGCCGGGCTACAACGTCGTCCAGACGATCCGCAATATCACGGCGCGCCTGCCGCAGCTCGAGGCGTCGCTGCCCGCGGCCGCGCACGTGCGGGTGGTCGGCGATCGCACGCAGACGATCGACGCGTCGGTGCACGATGTGCAGTTCACGCTGCTGCTGACGATCGCGCTCGTCGTGATGGTGATCTTCTCGTTCCTGCGCAACGTCTGGGCCACCGTGATTCCGAGCCTCACCATCCCGCTGTCGCTGGTCGCGACGTTCGGCGCGATGTACCTGCTCGGCTACAGCCTCGACAACCTGTCGCTGATGGGGCTCACGATCGCGGTCGGCTTCGTCGTCGACGATGCGATCGTCGTGATCGAGAACGTGATGAGGCACATCGAGGAGGGCGTGCCGAAGATGCGTGCCGCGCTGCTTGGCGCGCGCGAGGTGCGCTTCACGATCGTGTCGATGACGATCTCGCTGATCGCGGTGTTCATCCCGATCCTGATGATGGGCGGCATCGTCGGCCGCTTGTTTCGCGAATTCGCGGTCACGGTGAGCGTTGCGATCGTGATGTCGGCGCTGGTCTCGCTGACCGTCACGCCGATGCTGTGCGGCTGGCTGATTCGCCCGCCGGGCTCGGACGGTGGCCGGCTGCGCACGCTCGAACGCTGGCTCGAAGTGGCGTTCGTCGCGGTCGAGCGCCGTTACGAGCGCGGCCTCGACTGGGCGCTCGCGCATCGCAGGACGATGCTCGCGGTGACCGTCGCGACCGTCGCGCTGACGGCCTCGCTGTTCGTCACCATGCCGAAAGGCTTTTTCCCGCAGGCGGATTCCGGGCTGATCATGGGCGTCGCGCAGGCCGCGCCGGACATCTCGCCGCAGGCGATGGCGCAGAAGATGCAGCAGCTCGGCCGCATCGTCGAGGCCGATCCGGCCGTCGACAACACCTATTACTGGATGGGCCCGAATCCCACCGTGAGCCAGGGCCGCGTGATGATCAACCTGAAGCCGTTCGGCGTGCGCACGGCGAGCGCGGCGCAGGTGCTTGCGCGGTTGCGGCCGAAGCTGGCGAAGGTGGCGGGCATCACGCTGTCGATGCAGGTCAGGCAGGACATCCAGGTCGGCGGACGGATCAGCGCCGCGCAATACCAGTACACGCTGCAGGACGCGGACGTGCAGGAGCTGAACCGGTGGGCGCCGCGCCTGACGAAGCGCTTTGCCACGCTGCCGCAACTGACCGACGTGACGTCCGACCAGCAGGCGTCGGCGACGAGCGCGACGATCGTGATCGACCGCAATACCGCGTCGCGCTTCGGCATCACCGCGCAGGCGATCGACGACACGCTGTATGACGCGTTCGGCCAGCGCCAGATCGCGACGCTCTTCACGTCGCTGAACCAGTATCACGTCGTGGAGGAGGTCGATCCGGCCTTCCAGTTGACGACCGACGCGCTCGCGCACCTGTACGTGCGTTCTCCGCTGACGAACGAACTCGTGCCGATGAACGTGCTGGTGAGCATCCAGAACAATGTGTCGCCGATCTCGGTCAATCACCAGGGGCTGTTCCCGGCCGTGACGATCTCGTTCAATCTCGCGCCGGGGCAATCGCTCGGCAATGCGGTCGCGGCCATTCGCGCGGCGGAGGCGGCCGCGGGCAAGCCCGACACGCTCTCGGGAACGTTCCAGGGCACGGCGCAGGCGTTCCAGGCATCGCTCGCGAGCGAGCCGTACCTGATTCTCGCCGCGCTGGTCGTCGTGTACCTCGTGCTCGGGATGCTGTACGAGAACCCGATCCATCCGCTGACGATCATCTCAACGCTGCCGTCGGCGGGCGTCGGCGCGTTGCTCGCGCTGCAGCTCTTCAGGCAGGACCTGTCGATCATGGGCATGATCGGCATCATCCTGCTGATCGGCATCGTCAAGAAGAACGCGATCATGATGATCGACTTCGCGCTGGTGGCCGAGCGCGAACAGGGCCTCGCGCCGGCCGCGGCGATCCGCCAGGCCTGCGTGCTGCGCTTCCGGCCGATCATGATGACGACGCTCGCCGCGCTGTTCGGCGCGCTGCCGCTCGCGATCGGGCATGGCGCGGGCGCCGAGTTGCGGGTGCCGCTGGGCATTGCGATCGTCGGCGGGCTGATCCTGTCGCAACTGTTGACGCTGTTCACGACACCCGTCGTCTACCTGTATTTCGACCGGCTGGCGCGGCGTTTCGAACGTGGTGCGGAGGAAGACGATTCGCTGCTCGAGCCGATCGCGGAGGCGGAGCGGTCGTCGTGACGGGAACCACGGATGTCTTCAATTCCGTGGCGACGTTCTGCAAGCCCATTCGACGGCGCGGTTTCGCGGGGGATTTGTCGGAAAGTTGCTAGGAACCCCGTTGCCGGGGACGGATCGCCGCGGATCGTGGATTGCCGCCGGGGCAAGGATGGGCAGGAGCGTGGATAGGGCGCCGTCCGCGATCGAGGGCGTTTTGCCCGGCGGGGCTGGACGAGCGATGGTTGGCATTGGCTGCCTTCCGCCACAATGTTTTGACGAATATTGCGAACTCAAGGGTTGGTGCATGACTGGCGCCAGTCGCCCGATCGCGCGCGCCGGCTCCCGCGCCACAGCCCCGTGCAACTACCAAGTTGCCGCCAATTTCCCACTGTGGTCAAATGACCATGTCAATTGACCAATTGCGCGTAGTCTATCTCGAGACCGGATACCCCCGGGCTCGGAGGTGGGCATTTGCATGCTGCGAAATGGGCGACGGATGCCGGGAGGCGGCGGCGAAATTGCGGACCACACCTGCAGTGGTGCCGCGCCGCACTTCTCGCATGAAGGCAGTCGTTTGCATTTGGCACCGGAAAAGTAATGCGTTGACGCGCTGCAGGTACCGGCGCGAGCAATGCGAATTCTTGGAAACGTCAATGGAAATGTCCCCGAACTCGATGCGCTTCGAAACGGTTCCATCCATTCTTCAGGAATGGGGCTGTGTGCGCCGCCTGGGCCAGGTGATGGCGGAATGGACGGATCGCCGCAATGTGCTGATTGTCACTGACGCAGGGCTCCACAAGGCCGGCGTGCTGGAGCCGGCGAAAGCATCGTTGGCTGCGGCGGGATTCCGCGCGGCCGTGTTCGACGAAGTCGTGGCCGATCCGCCCGAGAGCGTGGTATCGCGTTGCGTCGGGTTCGCCCGCGGTGCGGAAGCAGACGTCGTCATCGGTCTGGGCGGCGGTTCGTCGATGGACATTGCGAAGCTGGTGGCCGTGCTGACCGTGTCGCAGCAATCGCTCGCCGACATGTACGGTATCGGCAACATTCGGGGCGAGCGCCTGCCATTGGTGCAGATTCCGACGACCGCCGGCACCGGATCGGAAGTCACCAATATTTCCATCGTTTCGGTGGGCGAAACGAACAAAATGGGCATCGTCGCGCGTCAGCTGTATGCCGACCGCGTGATCCTGGATGCCGAACTGACTGTCGGTCTGCCACGCAGTCATACGGCTGCAACCGGTATCGACGCAATGGTTCATGCCATCGAGGCGTACACCAGCAAGCACAAGAAGAATGCGATTTCCGATGCGCTGGCGCGCGAAGCACTGCGCATGCTGGCAAACAACCTGATCGCCGCTTGCGAGAACGGGGAAGATCAGCGCGCGAGGGAGGCCATGCTCCTCGGCGCCACCCTGGCGGGGCAAGCGTTCGCCAATGCCCCGGTGGCCGCGGTCCACGCACTGGCGTATCCGTTGGGCGGCCATTTTCACATCCCGCATGGCTTGTCCAACGCATTGATGCTCGCACCCGTCCTGCGTTTCAACGCCGAAGCGGCCGCTGCCCAATATTCGGAACTGGCTGACGTCGTCGGAGCGGGCGGAACAGGCGACGCCCACGCGCGCACGGCCGCATTCATCGGATTCATGGATGACCTGATCGAACGATCCGGCGCACCGCGACGCCTGCGCGACGTGGGCATCACGCGTTCGAGTCTGCCGACACTCGCGGCAGACGCCATGAAGCAGCAGCGCCTGCTGCAGAACAATCCGGTCGTCGTCACGGATGCCGATGCGTTGCGCCTGTATGAACAGGCTTATTGAACCGGCGCAGGCCGATCCGTCGTCGCCGTCACGTTAATGGAGAGAGTGCACCGTGAATACTGTAGAAAGGATTGAGCATCACGAGGTCGTCATATTGGGTGCAGGCTTCGGCGGCCTCGGCATGGCGGCCCGCATGAAAATGGCGGGTATCGACGACTTCGTCGTGCTCGAGAAGCGTCCGGAGCTCGGTGGCGTCTGGCTCGACAATTCGTATCCCGGCGCGGCATGCGATACCGAGTCGCACCTGTATTGCTACAGTTTCCATCCGCACTTGCGCGTCAGCGCGATGTATGCCGGCAGAAACGAACTGCTCAATTACCTGAAATCGCTTGCCGCGCGGTTCGGCCTGGCGGAACACCTGCGGTTCAATCGCGAGATCCGCCGTGCCGAATGGGATGCCGCTGCGCGCCTCTGGCGGTTCGAGCTGGACGACGGCTCGCGGATGACCGCTCGTTTCTTCGTGCCGGCGTGGGGGCAACTGAACCGGCCCATGACGCCGGCGGTGCGCGGCCTGGCGAGTTTCAAGGGCGATACCTTCCACTCCGCGCAATGGCGGCACGATGTGGACCTGACCGGCAAGCGCGTGGCGAGCATCGGCAACGCCGCGAGCGCGGTGCAGTACGTGCCGGCGATTGCGCCGAAGGTCGCGCAGCTGACGGTGTTCCAGCGAAGCGCGAACTGGATCATGCCGCGCAACCAGATCATCTTCTCGAAGGAGCAGCTCGATTCGTACGAGCAGGAGCCTCGTCTCTTCGAGGAAAGCCGGAAATCGCTGCACGCGTTTCGCGAGTCGGGATTCGAGCGCACGCGGATGGGTTCCAATGCGCAGACGGAAGGCAAGAGCCTCGCATTGGCGCACCTTCATCGGCAGGTGTCCGACCCGGTACTGCGCGAGAAGCTGACGCCGGACTATGAATTCGCGTGCAAGCGGATCCTGCGGTCGGATGACTACTACCCGGCGCTCATGCGTGAGAACGTCGCGCTCGAAACGGCCGGCGTGGAGGCGTTCGTCGAAGACGGCATCGTGACCCGGGACGGCCGCGTCCTGCCGTTCGACGTGGTCGTGTTCGGCACGGGCTTCGAGAGCCAGGCATTCCAGGGCAGCCTGCAGGTGCGCGGCACGAAGGGCACGCTGGCGCAGGCGTGGGAACATGGCCCGGAAGCCTATCTCGGCATCACGGTGCCGGGCTTTCCCAACATGTTCATGCTGTACGGGCCGAACACGAACCTGAACCACAACTCCATCGTGTCGATGCTCGAGATTCAGCAGAACTACATTATCGATGCGATCGGCGGCATGGCGACGGCTGGTGTCGACGCTATCGACGTCGACCGCGCCGTGTTCGACGAATACAACGGCAAGCTGCAAGCGGCGATGGCAGGCTCGGCATTTTCCGCCGGCTGCTCGAGCTGGTACAAGAATGCGCAGGGCAAGGTGATCAACAACTGGCCCGGCACGGTCGATGAATACCGTGCCGCGACGCAGTGGGATCAACGCGCGTTCGGTACGCTCTGAGCGGGGATGCACATGACATCGATGCTCTGGTTGCCGCTGACGGAGGTTGCCGACGATGCGCGGGACGCCGTTCGAACGTTTCGCGAACTGGGCGGACGGCACTACGGCAGCCTTTCCGTGGATCAATCGCGCACGAACTTCGAGCGTGCGTGCGAACTGAACGGCATCATGGGTGACGACACCGTTACCCATGACGATATGGCGGTTCCCGTCACGGGCGGCAGCATTCGGGTACGGCTCTATCGCCCACGCAACGCGGAGGGTGTCGGCCGCAAACCGCTCGTCGTGTTCATTCACGGAGGAGGGTGGGTGATCGGCAGCGTGGACACGCATGACGGCATTTGCCGTCATCTCGCACGGCATGGAGGGTGCCCGGTCGCGTCGGTGGAGTACCGGCGATCGCCGAAGCATCGTTGGCCGGTCCCGCTCGATGATTGCGAGCGGGCACTGGATTACCTGGTTGCCCACGCCCCGGCGCTTTCCATCGACGCGTCCCGCGTGGTGCTGGCCGGCGACAGCGCCGGCGGCAACATGGCGACCATCATCGCCAATGCGGCATCGGCGGCGGGATCCTCGATCGTCGGACAGCTCCTGTTTTATCCGGTGACGGACCTGACGGCGTCACTGCCGTCATATCGACGGATTCAGGGCGGATTTCCGCTCGTGGCCGAATCGATGCACTGGTTCCGCGACCACTACGTGCCGGCCGGCACGCCGCTCGACCTTGCGCGCCTGTCTCCGCTGCTGCATGCAGAGGGCCGGCGGCAGCCGCCGATGTTCATTGCAACCGTGGGGCTCGACCCGCTGTGCGACGAGGGCGTGGCCTACGCGTCGTGTGCGGCGCGCGCCGGCAGCGAAGTCGAGCACCACCATCTGCCCGGGCACCATCACGGCATCGTGACCGCGGCTCGCCATATCGCGACAGCGCGCTATCTGCTGGAACGCGCCGCCGCCTTCGTTCGGCGGCTGGCCGAACGAGGCAGTGTTGGCGTCTGACGCTTGGGTCCGCGCATTGCCGTGCGAACAATGCGGCTTGCGACGGATCGGCAGGACAGCGCGCTCGCATCGTTCGACGCGCGGCGGCGTGCCCGACGTGCGTCCAAGCGCGAAGCGTCGCGCGATCATTCAAAGAGGACAGAGGAGATTCGGTATGGAAAAGATCTGGCTTGCTTCCTATCCGCCAGAAGTGCCGGCAGAGATCGACTACAGCGCGTATCGATCCGTCGGCGAATTGATCGACGCAAGCTTCGACAAGTTTCGCGAAAGGCCTGCGTTCGCGTGTGACGGTACGCTGGTCACGTACGGTGAACTCGACGCGATGTCGCGCTCGCTGGCCGCTTGGCTGCAATCGAGGGGGCTCGAACGCGGTGCGCGCGTCGCGATCATGATGCCGAACGTGCTGCCTTACCCGGTGTCGATCTGTGCAGTCCTGCGCGCCGGCTACGTCGTCGTCAACGTCAATCCGCTCTATACGCCCCGTGAACTGAAACATCAGCTGAACGATAGCGGCGCCGAGGCGATTATCCTGCTCGACAGTTGCGCTGCGACGCTGGACGCCGTCATCGCGCACACGCGGGTGAAGCATGTGCTGGTCGCCACGCAGGGCGGCCCCACCGCGACGACCCAGGCGCCGGGCGCGCATACGACATTCGACGACGCGATCGCGGAGGGCCGCGGCCGCCCGTTCGTGCCGGCTCGCCCGTCGCCGGACGACATCGCGTTTCTCCAATATACGGGCGGGACGACCGGTGTGTCGAAAGGGGCGATGCTGTTGCATCGGAACATCGTCGCGAATGTATTGCAGGCGGACGTCTGGTTCGAGCCCGCGCGCAGTTGGCGCCCCGACGTGAAGCAGTTCATCACGGTGGCGGCCCTTCCGATCTATCACATCTTTGCGCTCAACATCTGCTGCCTGTCGACGATGTACACGGGCGGGATGTGCGTGCTCGTTCCGAACCCGCGCGACATCGGCGGGATGATCGCGTCGCTCGCCGGATACAAGATCACCACCTTCCCGGGCGTGAACACGCTGTATAACGCGATGCTCCATCATCCCGACTTCTCGCGTCTCGATTTCTCCAATCTGCTGCTGGCCAACGGCGGCGGGATGGCCACGCAGGAAGTCGTCGCAAAGCGCTGGAGGGAAATGACCGGCGCGCCGATCATCGAAGGATACGGGCTGTCCGAAACATCGCCGTGCGTGGCGGTCAACCCCGTTGCACGCGGCGAATTCAATGGCACGATCGGCCTGCCGTTGCCGTCCACCGAAGTGTCGATCCGGGACGACGACGGCAACGAACTGCCGCCCGGGCAAGCCGGCGAGCTGTGCATCCGCGGCCCCCAGGTGATGGCGGGTTACTGGCGGCGACCGGACGAAACCGCGAAAGTGATGACCGCGGACGGCTTCTTCCGGTCGGGCGACATTGCGTCGATCTCGGCGGACGGCTTCGTGCGAATCGTCGACCGCAAGAAGGACATGATCCTCGTGTCCGGCTTCAACGTCTATCCGAACGAGATCGAAGAGGTCGTCGCCAAGCACCCCGGCGTATACGAAGTCGCGGCGATCGGCGTACCCGACGCGCACTCGGGAGAGGCCGTCAAGCTGTTCGTGGTCAGGAAGGCGCCCGAACTGACGGCCGAGGACCTGATGGCGTTCTGCAAAGGCCAGCTGACGGGCTACAAGCGTCCGAAAAGCATCGAGTTTCGCGACAGCCTGCCAAAAAGCAACGTCGGAAAAATCCTCCGGCGCGAGTTGCGGGTGCCGGGCAATTGACGTTCTCGATGTGGCCGATTCCCGGAGATCGAGCTGCCCGCGTTCCCGAACGATCGTGTAATGGAAAGCCCTGATTCAAATTGTGGTTCGACTGCATAGACTGGGAACCATTGGACTTGGTCAATTGACCATGTTTGAGATGACGAACCAAACCGGGAGACGTACCACATCGTCCGCTTGTATGTCGGGTCGGGTGTTTCGACGATCTTCCCCGGGATTGGCGCGTGATCGCCGGCATGCACGTTTGAGCGTCGTCGTGCTGCATAGTCAAATGACCAAGTCGTGTGATCTTGAAATGCTGCGAGACGGAACTCTTCAATAACTGGTCATCGGAGGGATCTCATGACTGAGAAACAAACGGATGCGTGCTCGCCTGAGCACGTAGAAGTACTAATAATCGGAGCAGGAATCTCGGGGATCGATGCGGCTTGCCATCTCCGCATGAACCTGCCGGGGCGCTCGTTCGTGATTCTGGAAGCCATGGACGGATTCGGCGGGACATGGTGGACGCACCGCTATCCCGGTGCACGTTCGGACAGCGACCTGTACACGTACGCGTTCGGATTCCGCCCGTGGCAGGGCCGCTCGATCGCGACGGCGGAGGAGATCCACAGCTATCTCGGCGAGGTCATCGACGAGTACGACCTCGGCCCGAGGATCCGCTACGGGCATCGTATTCAGACGGTGAACTGGTCGAGCGCGCAAAAGCGCTGGACGGTCGAGGTATCGCGCAACGATACCGGCGAACGTTTCACGATGACCACCGACTTCTTGTGGTTGGGCGCAGGGTACTACGATCATCGTCAGGGTTTTACGCCCAAGTGGAACGGGTTCGATCGTTACAAGGGAACGGTCGTTCATCCGCAGCACTGGCCCGAAGATCTCGAGTATGCGGGAAAGCGCGTGATCGTCATCGGCTCGGGCGCGACCGCCGCGACGCTGATTCCGGCACTGGCCGGCACCGCGGCGCATGTGACGATGCTTCAACGCTCGCCGACGTTCTTCACGGCGGTGCCGTGGACCCACCAGCTGGACGCAACGCTGCGTGAGCTCGGCCTTCCCGAAGAATGGCGCTCGGAGATTCTGCGGCGCGCACACCTGAAGCAGACCTTCGACCTGATCAACCTGTCCGCGGCGAACCCGGACGCGGTCCGCGACTGGCTGATCAACGAGACGCGACAACAGCTGCCCGAAGGGTTCGACGTCGACAAGCACTTCAATCCGAGCTATCGCCCGTGGCAACAGCGCGTGGCCGCCGTCCCCGACGGCGACCTCTTCGCGGCCATCCGGGACGGCAAAGCATCCGTCGTGACGGACACCATCGAATCGTTCGACGAAAGCGGCATCACGTTGGCGTCGGGCGAACACCTGGACGCGGACATCGTCGTGACGGCGACCGGATTCGACATGAGCGCTTTCGGCCAGATCGCATTCCAGCTCGATGGTGCCCCGGTCGACATGAGCAAGCGGGTCTCGTACCGCGGCATGATGATCGAAGGCATCCCGAACATGGCGTTCATCTACGGCTACTACCGTTCGAGCTGGACGCTGCGCGCGGATCTCGTCTGCGAATTCACCTGCCGCGTGCTCGCGCATATGGACAAGGTCGGCGCGAAGACGGTGGAGCCGTGCCTGCGAGCCGAAGACGCCGACATGCAGCGGCTGCCCTGGACGGACCCGAACAACTTCAACGCCGGGTACGTGATGCGCTCGCAACACCATATGCATATGCGGGGCGATCGCATGCCGTGGCAGCACCACTTCGAGTACGAGGAGGAGCGCAAGACCATTCCGGAGCTGAGCCCGGACGCCGAAGTCCTCGTGTATCGCTGATCCCCGGCCAACGTTCGATTACAAGGTGATGTCATGGCACTCGATTTGCATCTCGCGGGTTTTCTCGAATCCTTCGCCGGATCCGGCGCGAAACCCTTGCCGCAGTCCACGCCGGAAGAAGCGCGCGGACTGATGCTGCACCTGGCGCGCGCCGTTCGTGCACCGGAATCCGTTGTCGATCTTCACGGCGTGGAAGACCTGACCGTGCCCGGCGCGACCGGCTCGCTGCGGGCACGGCTCTATCGTCCGAGCGCGGAGCGCCATCTGGCGACGGTCGTCTATCTCCACGGCGGCGGATTCGTCATCGGCGATCTGGATACCCACGACAACATTTGCCGGGAGCTGGCGCGCGGCGCGAACGCGGTCGTGGTCTCGGTGGACTACCGCCTGGCGCCCGAGCACCGGTATCCGGCCGCCGCGGACGACGCGGTTGCCGCGACCAAATGGGTGATCGCGAACGCGGGCGAGCTGGGCGGAAGCGACGTCGTCGCGGTGGCCGGCGATAGCGCCGGCGGCAATCTGGCGGCCGTCGTGACCCAGCAACTGCATGCCGACGGCATTTCGGTGGCTGCCCAGTTCCTGATCTATCCGGCGGTGGCGGGGGACCGTTCAGGCTTTCCGTCCTTCAAGGAAAACGGTGAAGGCTATCTGCTCGACCTCGAGACGATCGCGTGGTTCGAACGGCATTACGTTGCCGATGGTGCGACCCCCCAGGACGCACGGCTCGCGCCGATCCACGCGAAGGACCTTGCGGGGTTGCCCCCGGCGGTCATCGTGACCGCGGAATACGACCCGCTGCGCGACGAGGGCGAAGCATACGGCCGCCTGCTTCACGCGAGCGGGGTCAAGGTCGAGACGATCCGGTGCGATGGCATGCTGCACGGCTTCTTCGACATGGGCGCGATCTCCCCCGGCGCGCAGACGTGGATCGACAAGGGCATCGCACGTTTCCGGAAGTTGCTCGACGGCGCGCAGCACCATTGATACGCCGGCGATAGCGATCTGAATCGCGCTTATCGCCATTCCGTGGCCGCATGCGGTTCGATGGGTGACCTCCATCGTTGCCGATGCGGCCACACAGTTCTGATGCGTGACGGAATGAAGCCGATCGCACACCGGCTCGATGGGGCTGCGACGCGAGCGGCGGAATCGATGCATCAGATAGTTGCTTGTGAAGCGCTCAGGCATCTATCCAGGACACAGACCCGTGAAGAACTCATTCGATTATCTTGTTGTAGGCGGCGGCTCGGCAGGCAGTGTGCTGGCCTCGCGCCTGACCGAAGACCCCGATGCGACGCTGTGCCTCTTCGAAGCCGGCGGCACCGGCAACGGGTGGCCCATCAACGTGCCGGCCGCCCTGGTGCTGATGATCCCGTCCCGGCTGAACAACTGGGCGTTCGAGACCGTGCCGCAGCAGGGGTTGCAGGGGCGGCGCGGCTATCAGCCGCGTGGCAAGGCGTTGGGCGGATCGTCCGCGATCAATGCGATGGTGTACACGCGCGGCCATCATGCCGACTACGACGACTGGGCCGCGCTCGGCAACGAAGGCTGGGGCTGGAACGACGTCTTTCCGTATTTCAAGCGAAGCGAGCATAACGAGCGCCTCGGCAATGACTGGCACGGGCGCGGTGGCCCGCTTTGGGTCAGCGACCTGAGAACCGACAATCCGTTTCAGGCGCGTTGGCTGGAGGCCGGGCGGCAGTGCGGCCTGCCCATCACGGACGACTTCAACGGTGCGGAGCAGGAAGGCGTCGGTATCTATCAGGTGACCCAGAAGAACGGCGAACGCTGGAGCGCCGCGCGTGCCTATCTGTTTCCGCACATGAACGCGCGCGGCAATCTGACGGTGGAAACGAATGCGCAGGTCAGGCGCATCGTGTTCGACGGCAACAGGGCCGTGGGCGTCGAAGTCACGCGTGCGGGAAATGTCGAGACGGTCTGGGCGAAAAAGGAAGTGATCCTTTCCGCCGGTGCGTTTCAGTCGCCGCAGTTGCTGATGCTGTCCGGCATCGGTCCGAAGGACGAACTTCAGCGTCACGGGATCGCGGTCGTCGCCGATCTCCCGGGGGTGGGGCAGAACCTGCAGGATCACCCGGACTTCGTCGTCAGCTACAAGACGAACAGCCTGGATGCGCTCGGCGTATCGGTACGCGGCGGGCTCAAGACACTGGCCGACATCAGGCAATACCGGAAATCGCGCAGCGGTACGCTCACCACCAATTTTGCCGAAGGCGGCGCGTTCCTGAAGACGCATCCCGATCTCGAGCGGCCGGACGTGCAGATGCACTTTGTCGTCGGCCCCGTCAGCGATCACGGACGGAAAATGCATCTGGGACACGGCATTTCCTGTCACGTATGCGTGCTGAGGCCGAAGAGCCGCGGATCGGTGACGCTGCGCAGCGCGGATCCGCTGGATGCGCCGCTGATCGACCCGGCATTCCTCGAGCACCGGGACGATCTCGACGTGCTCGTCGAGGGATTCAAGCTGACGCGGCGGTTGATGGCGGCGCCGGCCATGTCGGCGTTCGTGACGGATGATCCATATGCGTCGCGGTCGCGCTCGGACGACGACATACGCGCGCTGCTGCGCGAGCGGACCGACACCGTCTACCACCCGGTGGGAACGTGTCGCATGGGGAGCGACGAACTCGCCGTCGTCGACGCTCAGTTGCGCGTGCGGGGCACGGAGGGCCTGCGCGTGGTCGATGCGTCGATCATGCCTACGCTGGTCGGTGCAAACACGAACGCGCCGACGATCATGATCGGCGAGAAGGCGTCGGATCTGATCCGGGGGATCTCGCGATTTCCCGGCGGCCATGCCGCAGTGAAAGCCGGAATCGGAGTTTGACCGATCCGCTCTCGCGCCGGCATGCGTCGGCGCGAACGCTGCGATCGTACACGGATGTTGCGGCAGCATCGGATGCGCTGCAACGTCCGCAGTCGTCGGGCTCATCTACGAATCGCTCAGCCGATCAACCCCGATCGGTGCCTGCCCCGGCCCGCATGACGGCGTGGGGTCGTCATCCGCCTCTATTCCCGAATGGCTTCAGCGCGCCGTGCCGAGCGCCATCTTCGATTTGTCGAGTCATGTCCTTGAACCTGAAACGCTATCCGGCGCTTGACTGGAGGCGGCAACCTGTTCCGGCGACGGCAAGGATGCGATATCCCGGCCGTGGTCGCCCCGGCGTGTGATCTGGACAGGGAGCGGTGCGGGCATTGCATGCGGGTGCCGATGACTACCTTTTCCGGCCCGTCGACCCGGAAGCCGTCGCGCGATTGCTCGCGATCTTTTGCTGCTGAGTTGCGCTCGCCCCCGGCGCGCCGGTTGCCGAGAAATACGATGGCCGCGATGATATCGGGCGTCGGGGAGTGTGCTCGGCGTCGGCGACCATCGTCGAAAACCGGGCCGACGGGAGGGCAGGGCGCTGTTCGACCCATCAGCGGTACGCTTTGCGCGGCATGTGGACGGCACTTCGCCTACATGCCGCTTCTTCATCCGGCTCTTCTTGTGCCCACGACACGAGCACCAGGTCGCGCGATGGCCATACCGGCCGCAGCCGGTCAGGACGACTTCGGCGCAGCGGGCCNCCCGCTGCGCCGATCGGACATCGAGGACATCGAGTCGTTACCGCGAGATCGCCCCGTCGCGAGAGAAGACCAGCCATCTGTCGCCAGGCGCCGCAAGCGCGGCCGTATAGGTCGTCCCGGTCTCGGTATGCAGACGCTTGAATGTCTTTCCGTCGTCGGCGCTTTGCGCCTGCAACCCGTCGACACCCACGGCCAGCACGGTCGAGCCGCGGGACGCGAGTGCGGTGATCGAATTCCGGGTATCGAGTGTCGCGCGTGACCAGGTATGGCCGTTGTCGTCGCTTCGCATCAACGTGCCGCGCAGTCCGCCGACCAGCAGCACACCGTCGGGCAGCGCGACGCCGCACCAGAACGAGCCTTTGTAACCGGTCTCGATCGTCTTCCACGTATTGCCCTTGTCCTTCGACACGAGGAGTTGACCCTTCTCGGCGGTCGCGAAGATGTCGCCGTTGCCGTTCGAAAAAATGCCGAACAGGTTCAGGTCCGACTTCTTGCCGTTCGGAAGAACGGGCTCCTTCTTCGTCCAGGTCTTGCCGCCGTCGTCGGTGACGAGAATCAGCGACCAGAGCCCGACGGCCACGCCGTGGTTCGCATCGACGAAGTGAACGCCGAAGAGCGGACGATCCTCGGTCGTCGCGAGCCGCTGTACCTGCCAGGTCTCGCCGCCGTCGGCGGTCTTCAGGATCGCGCCCCAGTGGCCGACAGCCCAGCCCGTGTTGGCGTCGATGAAGCTGACCGACGTCAGCGTCGAACTCACGGGCACCGCCTTGGCCTGACGATACGTCGCGCCGCGGTTGTCGGACAGCAGGATGATGCCGTTCGCACCGACACTCACCACCCGCTGCCCGGCCCACGTTGCATCCAGCACGGCCGACTGCGTCGCGATGCTCGACTGGACGGCCGGAACGGGCTTGAGTTCGGGTGCGGATACTGCGCATTGCATGCCGCCAAGCAGTGTTGCGCCGACGACGATACCGGCCGAAATGGCGCGCATCTTGTGATTCATGATCAAGGAATCCTCTTCTTCAATGGGCGAGCAGGCCGGGTGCGCGCGCGGGCCGGCGTCTCGGGAACAGGCGCTCGAGCCACACGGCGAAGGCAGGCAGCACAGTCATGGCCATGACCATATTGACGATGAACATGAATGCCAGGAGCTTGCCCATGTCCGCCTGGAACTTGAGTTCCGAGAACGACCAGGTGGCGACGCCGATCGCGAGCGTGATCGCCGTGAAGATGGTCGCCGTGCCGATCTCGAGGATCGACTGTTCGAGCGCCTTGACGATTTCCACGCCGTTGGCGAGATGCAGTTGCAGCCGGTTGTAGATATAGAACGCGTAATCGACGCCGATGCCCACCGCGAGCACCATGACCGGCAACGTCGCGACGGTCAGGCCGATCTGCAGCTCCTTCATGAACCAGTACCCGATGAACGTGCCGATCGTCAGCGGCAGGCAGCAGGCGAGGACGGCGCGCAGGTCGCGATACGTGACGAGGACGAGCAACACGATGGTCGCGTACACGTAAAGCATCATCGGCAGCTCGCTGCGCTCGATTTCGTCGTTGACCGCGGCGAGCACGCCGGCGTTTCCGGACGCGAGCCGGATCTTCACGCCAGGCAGCTTGTTCGTGTCGCGGAAATGCTTCGCGGCGGCGATCACCTGATTGATCGTCGTTGCCTTGTGGTCGGCCAGATAGATGTTCACCGCGGTCATGCTGCAGTCCTTGCGCATGACGCCCGGCGTGCGGGCCACCTCGCCGGCCAGCGACGCATAGTTGTCGGGGTCGATCGGAATCGCCGACATCTTCGGGTTGCCTTCGTTGTACCCCTCGTTGTATTGACGCAGCAACGAAGAAAACGAAACGACCGACAATACGCCGGGAACGGCACGCATCGACCATACGAAGCGGTCCTGATACGCACCGATCTCCACGTTGTTGCACGACTGCGGCGGCGCTTCGAAGACGATGGACATCCAGTCCAGGCCGACGTCATAGCTCGATGCGATCGAAACCGAGTCCTTGTTGAAGCGGGCATCCGCGCGCAGCTCCGGCGCGCCTGCCTGCAGGGTGCCGACTACGCGATCCCGGCTTTCCCAGGCGGCCACGCAGAAGACCACGACGGCGGCCAGCAGGATGATCGCCGCATTGCGGGGGACGGCGACTTTCGCGAGCACGCGCAGCACGCGGCCACGGCGGGCGGCCTGCAGCTCGGCATGCTTCGCATAGTCGGGATCGACCTTGAGCAGGGACACGGCCAATGGAAGCATGACCAGATTCGTGACGATCTTGTACGCGACGCCGAGCGAAGCGGTGATCGCGAGCTCGCGGACCATCGGAATCGGGATCAGGATCAGCGTGACGAACGAGACGAAGGCGGTCACCAACGCGAGCGTTCCGGGAATCAGGAGTCCACTGAAGCTGGATCGGGCGGCTTGCTCGACCGACTTCCCGTGCGAGATCTCGCGAACGATGAAGTTGATCTGCTGGACGCCGTGTGAAACACCGATCGCGAACACGAGGAACGGCACCAGCACGCCCAACGGGTCGAGCCCATAGCCGAGCAGATGCAGCGTGCCGAACTGCCACACGAGCGAGACGAGCGAGCAGGTGAGCGGCAGAATCGTCAGGCGGACGGAGCGGCAGTACCAGTAGACGGCCAATGCGGTCAGGAGCAGGGCAATCGCGCAGAACTTCAGTACCGACGATGCACCGTTTGCGATATCGCCGATCTGTTTCGCGAAGCCGATGATCTGGATCTCGTAGTTCGAATCCTCGAACCTCGATCGCAATTGCGACTCGAGCGCGCGGTCGAATGCGACGTAGTCGATTCGCTCGCCTTTCGCATCCAGCTCGTTGAGGTCCGCGGTGACCATCGCACTGGTCTGGTCGCGAGACACGAGATTGCCGACGAAGCCGCCCTGCGCAGTCGAGCGCGAAATCGCACTGATCGTGTTGCCGTCGAGTTGATCCGGCGTCACGGTGCCGGGAATGAGCGGGTCGGCCCTGAAGCCGTCTTCGGTGATCTCGTTGACGAATGAATTGGGCGTCCAGAGCGATTGAACGCTGCTGCGCGATACGTTCGGCAAGAACGTGACCGCCTGCGTGACGTCGTAGAGCCGCTTCAACGCGGCGGGCGTCCAGATGCTGCCGTGGCGCGCCTTGACGACGACGATCAGGCGGTTGGCCCCGAGCAGGTCGCCGCGATACTGGTTGAAGGTTTCCGTGTATTCGTGGCCGATGGGAAGCTGCTTCTCGAATCCCGCATCCATGCGAAGCTTCACGGCGAAGCAGGCCATGACGACCGTGAACAGAACCAGGAGTCCCAGAACGAGCCGCCTGTGACCGAACAGCGCATTTTCCAGAAAATGAAGCATCCTCAGCAGCTTGCCGGGTCGGGCTGCGTCGGAAACAGGCGTTTGATTCATATTGACCTCAGAAATTTCGAGATGCGACGATGGCCACGAAGTCCCTGTCACGTAGCGGGTTGGCCAGCGGGTTGGTCGGGCCCATGAAGCGCGTGTAGTTCAAGCCGACCTGCCAGTTCGCCGGGTTCTGTATGAAATTCACATACAGGTTCATCGCCGTCACGCCGCGCATGAACTGGGCGTTCACGTTCGGCGTATTGCCGAACAGGCCGTACCGCACGTAGATGCCCGGATTGACCTGCCACCCGGGAATGACGGTGCCGTCATAGACCCAGTTGAAATCGACGTCGATCCCGCCGGAGTATTTCGTTCCTTGTGCACTGCCTGGCGAGTTGAGTGCGCCGGTCGCGAACAGATCGTTGAATTCGTTCCCCCACAGAAGCGCACCGGGAGAAATCGGCGACCCGCCATAGCTCTTGTGAAGCCCGGGATAGGCAATGATCACCGTCTCGGTCGTCAACGTGGCGGTCTGGGCGCCGAGCAGCTTGAGGAATGCGCCGGAATTGCCCGGCTGGAACGAGTAGAGGGTCGTCAGATGCCACTGGAAACGCTTCTCGTCGACCCAGCAGTTCCCGCCTTGCGCGACGCATCCGCTGGCCGGATTCAGTGGAACGGCGTCGCGCGGACGGTACGACAGTTCCGTGCCGATTGCCCAGTCGCCCACCGGGAAGTTCGCGCTGACACCGATCATGTGGCGGTCTTCAGGAAACCTGAAGACGGTTCCACCGGTTGAACTCAGCGACACTTGCGGGAACTTGTCGTGGTACGCGATCGTATAGAAGCCCAGATTCAGATCCGTTCCGGCGGGCTGATAGCGGATGGAGAAACCGTACTGCCCGCCGTTCTTCGGATGCACGGTCGCCACGCCATACGCGTTGTTGCCGGGCCCGACGATCTGGTTGGACCAGTAGCTGCCGACCGGGGGCAGATAGTTCTGGTTCCAGTTGCTCTGGATGTACCCTTCGACGTTCACGCCGTGACCGAGGCCGGATGCGACGCTCAGTATCGGCGCCGGCAGGATGATTTCCTTGACCTGCGCGCCGGGTTGGGATGCGCGATTCACGTCGATCGCATTCGTCGCGTTGATCCCGCCGACTTCCCAGATGCTTTCGCCCCAGCTGACGACCTGGTTACCCACGCGGATGCGCGCGATCTGGTCGCCGACGTTGAACTGCTTGCTGACCCACAGGTCGAGCAAGCGCGGCTTGAAGCGGATGTTCTTCTCGGCGTCGGACGAGAGCCCGCCGCTCAGGTTCGGCGCAGGATTGTAGAAGAGATCCTGCCCGCTGGTCGCGCCCGACGTGCGGGTGCCGGAGTAGTCGTATTGCCAGGTGCCGCGCGCCATGAACGTCAGCCCCTGGGAGGGCATTTTCAGGAGCAACTCGTGGTTGCCCTTGAGATAGCTGGTGAACGGATCGCCCTTCTTGTAGTTGATGTCGCCTTGATCGGAGAGCCCGCTCAATTGACCGAGCCGGCCACCACCGGTCCGTGCACCGGTGGCCGCGTCATAGGTCGGCGAGACGAGATTGCTGCTCGGCGATGCGGTTCGAACGCCGACGCCCGCGGACAGCGTCGAATCGAAACTGCCTTCGACATTGCCGATCGTGAAAGTGAAGGCGTGCGCGCTGCCGCACCCGAGGGCGACGAGCGCCGCGATCGCGGCGCGCACGAGCGCCACACTGGAGCGGGGCTGAAATGAGGAGGAGCTGGCCATTTTGTGTCGGTACCTGTCAACGCTCGCTCAACGCGCGAAGATTGTCGGCGTTGTAGAAGCTCGGCTTGTAGTGTTGGTCCGCCGACGAGTCGACCGACCACTTCGCGTCCCGCCCGGCCGCGAGCATCGAACCGTCCACGAGGTACCGGCCATCGACGAGGTTGTATTGAGCGAAGGCGAGCGTGTCGCAGCTTCCCGTCTCGTACACCGGAATGATGTAACCCTCGCGGACTTTCGAGATGTTGCCCTGCGCGTCGTAGTCCACCGCGCCGAGATAGTTCCAGCTGTCTTCATCGATGTAGAAGAGACGCTTCGGCGCGGTATGGCGCATACCCTGCTTGACCGTGGCCTCCACGACCCACACGCGGTGAAGTTCGTAGCGGCGCTTCGACGGATTCACGAAGTCGGGGCCGTACGCGTTTTCGAATTTGTCGGAGAAGTCGTACATGCCCAGGTCGTTGTAGGTAACGATCATTTCCTTCTTGCCGAGCAACTTCCACGAGAATCGGTCCGTCTGTCCGGAGAAGACCAACGCTTCGTCCATGTTGTATTGGTTGTCGAAGCCGATCTGCGGTGCGTCGTAGGCGTACGACGGCATGCGGCGGGTACGGCGCTGCCCCGGGAAGTAGTAGAAGACTTCGGTCGGCTTGCCGGCGTAGGTCGTGAAGATCGCGGCCTGGCCGGCAATGGCGGCGGGCGACTTGTACGCGTAGTACGCGTAGCCTTCGACCTGGTTGACCTTCGCGAACGTCGTGCCGGACTTGTCGCCCCACGGCTGGTAGATCCACGCGTCCGACACGTTCTTGATCCAGTCGGATGCACCCTTGCGCGGCGAGACGACGGTAATGATGTCGCCCATCTCGACGCCGGCGCCGCGGTAATGCAGCTTCGCGTTCCACATCACTTCCGCGCCGGTCTTGGGCGAGGGGAACGGATAGCCGGGCAGGCGGGCATCGGCGAGTTCCGAGCCGTCCGCGGACATCTTGGCGAAGCCCACGTTGTTCTTCGTGTTCTCCGCGACGAAATCCGGGACGCCGCAGGTGCGCCGCGACGCATAGACCGGCATCGTGAAGCCCTTCAGGTTCTTCAACAATGCAATCTGGCCCGGATTGAGCTTGTCCGCGTACTTGTCGACATTGCTGGCGTCGATCGTGTACAACGGCTTGTCGGACTTGTATTTGAAGAAATCCAGGCGGCGCTTGCCGAACGTCCAGCCGGGCCCCACGTTGCCGACCGGCGCCCATGCGGGAATTCCGCTTGCGGTGCCGGCGATCTCGGCCCCGGACGGCGTATGAGACGAGTCCAACCCTTCCGCAAACGCGCTGGTCAAAGTCATCGCGACCGCAGACGCGAGAAGTGACGATTTCGCTGCCGATCGAACGAGCGAAGCGGATTTTTTGAAAGAATGCGTCTTGACCACATCAATCTCCTTGACCTTGAACAGGTAACGTGCGCCCGTCAAAAGGGTTGGGCATGGGCGAATGCATGCGAACGTGGCGATTCCCGTCGCAATTGATTCGTCATGCGAAATATATAAACGTGCGTTTTACTGTCTTTCGTATGAACCAACCGGCCCGTTCATCGGTGTTGCGTCGGTGTCCGGGTTGTCCGGCGCACCTGATGATGGGCCGGACGGTGCGTACTGCATGCAACTGATCTTCACTTGCCGAAGCCGGATGCGGCCTGTTCGACCGGATCGGCTCCGTGCGCGTGCGACCTGCGAGTGGCTTCGGCTTATGCCGGAACCGACGAGAAGTATTCGGCCGGCTGCGCGTGCCATCCTGCCCAACGCTTCTCCCAATACAGGTTGTGAATCTTCTCGGAGATCGGGCCGGGGCCGTTGCGGTTGCCGAGCGGTTGATCGTCGACGGCGCTGACGGGCATGATTCCGCCCGCGGACGACGACGTGAACGCTTCATCGGCTTCACGCAACTGGGTCGCGGTGTATGTGCCGATGTTCACCTTGAGGCCGAGTTCGGCGGCGATGTCGAAGACGCTCTGGCGCGTGATACCCAACAGGCAGCCTTCGGCGGGCGTATGGAGCTCCCCGTTCTTGATGAAGAAGATGTTCGCGCCGGCTGCTTCGGTGAGATTGTCGTGTTCATCGACGAGAACGGCCCAGTCCTTTTCCTGCGTCATCGCTTCGAACAGCGCGAGCTTCATGTCCATCCAGTGGAAGTTTTTGGCCGTCGGGTCGACCGCTTTCGCCGAGATGCGGTTGTAGCGTTTGCTGATCAGCAGGTTCGAGCCGCGCGTGCGGACTTCGTCGTCAGCCTGGAAGAAAAACGGCACCGCGAATGCAAACATTGCGTTCTTCATCGCGCTGCGGTCGCGGCGGTCGACACTCAGCGGGCCGCGGGTGACGCACCACCACACGTAGGCGTCTTTCAGGCCGGCATTGCGCACGAGGTTGTGCAGGATTTCACGGACCTGGTCGCGATTGAACGGATTCTCGAGGAAGAACTTCGCGGCCGACTCTTCCATGCGGTTCAGGTGATCGTCGAGCCGGAAGAAGTTGCCTCGCGAGACGGTGACGACATCGTAGGCGGCGTCGGCATGCAGGAATCCGGCGTCGACGAGCGGGACGGTCGCTTCCGTGATGGGGACATAGTTGCCGTCGCAGAAAGCGCTGCCGTCTGCGTAGCGCGGTTCATGCGGCGCGCGAGCATGCAACGGGTTCTCATGCATGATCTGCTGGACTTGGATGATTGCCATGATATTTACCTTTCGCTCCCGTGGGAGAGGTGCCGTTCGGCGTTGATGTCAGAAAGCGACCGGATCTCGGTGCGCTAGTTTGCGGATGGCTTGCTGCCTGGCCATCCGGCTGAAAGTCTGCCACATGACTTGATCAAATGACCGTGTAGTAGAAAAGTATTGCTCGAAAAATGCCTTGTCGATGAAGGTTAACCCTCTGTGATGTTCGACCGACACGCGAGCGGCGGGCAGGCTTCAACACGCCGTTCCGCAAACGTGCAACGAGCGTCTTACCGCGCCTCGTTTTTGGCAATGCTGATTACTACGTAGTCGTGTGACTTGGACAAATGATCAAAAAGCACGTTAGTATCGATCGTCCCGGGCGATTCCGACGACTGACGGCGTGCCCCGAGACCAACTGACATGGAGTGAGCTGATGGCGATTTTTGAAGCAGATCATCTCCGCCGGGCGTTCATCGGCGGGCGATGGGTGGAGCCGGTGAACGGGGGTGTCGAACAGGAAATCATCGATCCGGCAACGGGCGAAGTCTCCGGCGTTTTGCTGTTCTCCGACGAAGCGGACGTGGAGCGGGCTGCGAAGGCGGCGAGCGATGCCTTCGCCACGTTCTCGAACACGCCGCTGGTCGAGCGGCTCGAGATGCTCGAGGCCGTGATCGGTGCATACACCGAGCGGTTGCAGGATATGGCAGACGCAATCACGCTCGAGATGGGCGCGCCGATGGATGCCATTTCCCGTCCGCTCCAGGCGGCGCTTGGGCTCTGGCACCTTCATACGACGCTGGAAGTCGCGCGGCAATACCCGTTCGATCGCATCCAGCGCACATCGCGGATCGTGAAGGAGCCGGTAGGGGTGTGCGGGTTGATCACGCCGTGGAACTGGCCGATGAACCAGGTGATGTGCAAGGTCGCGCCGGCGCTGGTGGCGGGTTGCACGATCGTGTTGAAGCCCAGCCAGAATGCCCCGTATTCGGCCATCGTGCTCGCCGAGATCCTCGAGCAGGCCGGGGTGCCGCCCGGTGTCTTCAATCTCGTGCAGGGCTCGGGGCAACGCCTGGGGCGGGCCATCGCTTCCAGTCCACTCATCGACATGGTGTCGCTGACGGGTTCGACGAGCGCCGGCGTGGAGGTTGCACAGGCCGCGGCGACGACGATCAAGCGGGTGACGCTGGAGCTCGGCGGAAAATCGGCGAACATCATTCTGGACAGCGAAAACTTCGAGCAAGGCGTCACGCATGGCGTGCTGCAGATGATGGCCAATTCCGGCCAGACCTGTACCGCACCGTCACGCATGCTGGTGCCGGTACATCGCCTCGACGAGGCGGAAAGGATTGCAGCGGCTGCGTGCGCGCAGGTCGTGGTCGGCGATCCGCGCGATCCGCGCACGACGATGGGCCCCGTGGCCAACCGGCGCCAGCATCGCAAGGTTCAGGAGATGATCCAGGCGGGTATCGACGAGGGCGCGCTGCTCTTGTCGGGCGGGCTCGGCAACCCGCCGGGGCTCGAACGAGGCTACTTCGTCAAGCCGACCATCTTCAGCCGCGTGAATAATCGCATGAGGATTGCGACGGAGGAGATTTTCGGCCCCGTACTGGTGATCATTCCGTATCGGGACGAAGCGGACGCCGTGGCCATCGCCAACGACTCGCCGTACGGTCTGTCCGGCTACGTCCATGGTGACTCGATCGAGCAGGCAGAACGGGTGGCGAGAAAATTGCGGACGGGCATGGTGCATTTGAACGGTGCGGCCGTCGACATCGCGGCGCCGTTCGGTGGCTACAAGCAGTCTGGCAACGGACGCGAATGGGGCTACGCCGGCATCGAGGAATTCCTCGAGACGAAATCGATGTTCGGTGCGGTGCCGGATGCGGTCAGTTGACGGGAATCGATGACGGGCGCCCACGTCGGGTGGGCGCCCCGCGGCAAGCCGCCGGTCATCCACGCAGCCGTGACGATATCGCCGGCTGCCTTCGCGCGCGGTGTTGTCCAGGCGGGCATCGTAGCGGCCCTGTCAGCGTGGTGGCTTTCCGCGCAACGACGCACCGCGCCGATTTTCAGGCTCGTGCCGCGGAGTTCGAGAAGGAGGCGGCCAACGTCTCCAGAGCCGAACTCGCGCTATCCAGGTTGGTCCGCAGCCTGCCGATATTCGGTTCGGCTTGCCAGCTGTTCAGCAATCCGTCGATCAGGATGATGCTCGTTCTGGCGACGGGTTCAATGATGTCAGGGCTGACGTGCGGCGCGTGCGTGCCGATGTACGCGATCGTCTGTTCGACACTTCGGATGTAGGTCTTCAACGCGAAGTCCGGATGATGACGTTCTGCCCACTGGATCAGTTCGGACTGCGCTCGCGCATACGATGGATGCTGAACGAGCCACTCGACCGTCTTGCGCAACTGCCATCCTGCGAGTTCGCCAAAAGACCGAAATTCACCGTGAGCGGGAGTGTGCGCCGCGAGAAGATCGAACAGGGATTCGTATACGGCATTGAACAGATCGTTCTTGGTATGAAATACGTAATGGAGCGACGCGAGGGGACAGCCTGCGGCTTCAGCAATTCGCCGCGTGGTGGCGCCCGCGACGCCGTGCGCGGCGATGACCTCTACAGCAGCGCCAACAAAATCTTGTCGCCGCAACGCAGCGCGAATTCTTGCCATTGGTAAGCTCCGGTACCCGAAAATCCTCGTCAGTGACGTCGTGAGTGTGGGCGTGTAGCGCGCATTCGTGATACGTGGTCAAGTGACCATGACGCGGGTGAATTATGTCGGCTTCTTGAAAGTTTGTCCATGGGGCGGCCCGCTTCCGGTTCCGCGAATATCCCGCTCACGTTGAAGCGCTGGCTGGAATCGTATTCAGTTGACTTGATCATTTGACCAATAAAACGTTACGCAGGCGGCCATTTGCTGTCGATGGAGGTAAACCCGTGCGCGCGTGGCGCCGCAACGCAGGCTCGACGCTCGCCTGTCATGTCACGTTTCCATGAGAATCGAAGCGAGAGGGGTGGGGGGGCTTGTGTGGAATGCCTGCGGTGCTGGTAATTGTCGGCGCGCTTATCCGCGCCCGGCCCGGCGCGCGGGCAATGATTCCGCAAGACACCCTTGAGCAAGGCTTGCGTGCGGGCGCGGCAGCGCATGGCGTGACACTGGCGGCATCATGCGCCGCACGTCGCGGGCAGGCGCCGAAGAGACGATGCGAACCTCGCGGCAGCGAGGTTGTCGGGGAGAGCGTGCCTCGGCGAGGCGGCAGAAGCTTACTGCTTTCGCGCCGTCTTGCGAGCGGCCTTCGCAGCGGGGCGAGCATCCGAAAGTGTTGTCGCATAGGCGGCCAGCATCTTGCTCGCGTGGTCGACATCGGTCGCCAGGCGCTTCGCGTCTTCCTGGGCAAACCATGAAAAAAGCAGCCCGTCGATCAGGACAATGGTCAGCCGCGCGATGGCATCCAGCGCCTTGGCATCGGGGCGCGGCTCGGCGGTGGAAAGGTTGGCGCGCGCGCCTTCCAGCGCGATACGCAGGGCCCCGACGGCCACGTCGGGCTGATGTCTCAGCGCCCACGTATACAGTTCCGACTGGGTCTTCGCGTAGGCCGGGTTGGCTTCAAACCAGGCCATCACCGAGCGCAGATTGAATTCCGCGAGGTCGGCCAGGCTGCCATGCTCGGGAGCGTCTGGGCTATCCGAGCGGATCAGGTCGATCAAGGACTCGTAGACCGCCAGTAACAGCTCGTCCTTCGAGTGGAAAACGTAGTGCAACGAAGCAAGCGGGCAACCCGCCGCTTCGGCGATGCGACGGGTCGTGGCGCCCTTCACACCATGCTCTGCAATCACCGCGACAGTCGCCGCCACGAGGTCCTGGCGGCGGACTTCAGCCCGTACTCGCTGCATAGGCCAGCGCTCCGTTTTATGTCTTTGTTCAAAGATGCTACCCGCACCGGGTAGTCGAATCGCCCGATATTAGCATGACGATGGGCGGGATTCGGAAAGCCACGCAACGCATCGTCCTGCATGGATGCTGCATCGGGTGCGGCGTGGAAAACGTGGCGCAGATCCGTGCCGGGCATGACCGCGGGGCCTCGCGCGGGGAAGCGAAGCACGGCGTCGCGATGCGGGCGCGGCGGTGCGCAGCATGGCTGCGTTGCCCCGGTCGATGCGTTCATCGCATGGCTAATGGAAACCCCGTATTCCAAATGTCATTTCGAAGCATAAGACTCGTGCCTGACGACATGGTCATTTGATCAAGTCTAATGACATTGTGGGCCGGGTTGAATGATGACTGTCTCCCGGCAACGCGATAAACGACATCGAAAGGATATGCGAATGAGCAATTTGACTGCCGTCCTCGGCCTGGGCGCGATGGGATCCGCGATCGCTGTCTCGCTGATTGGACATGGCGAGGACGTCGTCGTCTGGAACAGGAAATCCGCAAAGGCCCAACGTATCGCCGAGCTAGGTGCACGCGTGGCCGACAGTGCGACGGCTGCCTGTGCGCAGGCGGACGTGATCGTCATCGTGACCGCGACACCGGTCGACCTCGCGGCGGACTTCGAGGAACTGGGCGAGCGCCTGCAGGGAAAAACGATCGTCAACCTGGCAACGGGGCGTCCGTCCGAGGTTCTGACGCTGGGTCGAATCGTGAGTCGCACCGGCGCGAAATTCATCAGCGGAACCATCCAGTGCTTCCCGCCCGATATCGGCGGCGAGCGCGCATCCATCCTCTTCGGTGGCGATGAGAGTGTCTGGAACGAAGTGGAGCCCAGCGTTCGAAAGATCGCGCCGCAATCCATCTACGTCGGCACACGCCCCGACGTACCGAACGTGCTCGATGCCGGGTTGACGGGCACCTTCGTATTTGGTGCCGGCGCGGCCTTTCTCGAAGGTCTCCGGTTCGTGATGAATTCAGGCATCTCGATCGACGAGATTCGTGACCTGATTCCCACCTACATCGCGGGTCAGGTGCACTTCATCGAAGGCCTGTTCGAATCCGTGGCGGCCGCCGATTATCAGCCAAGGGGCGCGAACCTGGACGTCTACGCCCGAGCGGTCGACCTGTTCCGGCAGGCCCACGAAGATGCGGGACTGCCGCCACGCATCCTGAAAGCATTGCGCGAGCGCATCCTGTCATCCATCGCGGAAGGCGATGGCGACCGCGGATACGCGGCACTTTTCAATCATTGACACTTGTTGGAGGAAATCACCATGTCGTTGCAACGCCTTTCAAGCGATAGCACTCCTGAGGACCTGGCGAATGCGGTTCGACAGGATGGCGGCGCGATCGTCAAGAATTTCATCGGTTCCGACTTGCTCGCACGTATCCAGCGTACGCTCTTCGACACGCTCGAGTCGGCTCCGAACGGCGTAGACGAATACTTTGCCGGTACGCAGACGCGGCGAGTGTCGCGTCTGTTCGCACGTACCGACTGGATGGCCGAGGTCGCGTTGCATCCGCTCTACCTGGGTGCCGCGCGCAGCATTCTGCAGACGCCGATCAAGATCTGGAGCGGCGAAAACCAGATCGATATCGCACCCGATATCCAGGTGGGCGTGACGCAGGCCATTCAGATCCTGCCGGGTCAGGGCCTGCAGCCGTTGCATCGCGACGATTCCGTATGGTTGTGGCGGCACCCGAACTACGGGCGTGAAGCACGCTTCCAGGTGATGGTGGCGATATCCGACTTTACGGCGGAAAACGGCGCGACCCTGGTCATTCCGGGCAGCCACAAGTGGGATGACGAGCGCATGCCCAAGCAGGAGGAGGCCGTTTCTTCGGTCATGTCCGCCGGCGATGCACTTTTCTTCATTGGCTCGACCTATCACGGCGGCGGGAAGAACACCAGCAATGCGCCGAGAACCGGCCTGACGATGTCGTATGACCTGGCGATCCTCCGGCAGGAGGAAAACCAATATCTGACGCTGCCCATTGAACGTGTGAAGCGCTATCCGGAAGAACTGCAGCGATTGCTCGGCTGGACGTACGGCACGACGTTTGCCGGCTTTGTCGAGCGTAACGGGCAGATGTCGGACCCGAATGACCTGCTGAAAATGAAGGATTTCCTCGAGGTCGGGCATTTCGATTGACGAATGCGGTGGGTGGCGGGATATCAGCCCGGTTTTCAGATGGAAACCGGGTCATTCCATCAACCGCGCGACGCACGATTGTCGGGTGACACGAAGCAGTCGTCCAGACAATGCATTCATGGATGCGAGCTGGAGAGCGATTCGATGCGTCGACGCGATTCCGCATTCGTGCAAACGATAAGGAGTAGATCGTGAATTACGAAATCAACGGAATCCGGAGAATCGCTCTGCTCTATACCGGGGCGGTGGTCTGGACGCCAACCTACCTGCTTCCGTTCAACATTGAAGAGTCGATGTCCCGGTTCGGGCTGTCCGAAGGCAGCGCGGGGTGGCTCGCGTCCGCGGTACTTCTCTGTCTTTCACTGTCCATCGTGATCTTCGGACGACACATGGCGACGCTGAACAAGCGAACGGGCGCGCTCGTCGCGGCGGCGCTCGCCGTGCTGTCGACCTGCGCAATGTTCTCTCATGATTTTCATATCTTCGTCGCGGCAAAACTGGTTCTCGGCGTCGCGCTGGGAATCAGTTGCGTTTGCGCGTACGGCGTCATTTCACACGTCAGGCACCCGGAGAAGGTCGCCGCTCAAGTGGCTGTGGCGATGGCCGTCGTATTTTCCGCTGCGATGTACGTGGTGCCGATCGCAACTGCGAGGATCGGCAATATCGGTGTCGATGCCGTCCAGTTCGTTATCGTCGTGGCGGCGCTGTTTTTTGGCGCATTCATGCATCCTGCCGTGAACGCAGCCGAGGAAAACGTCGCGAAGGATGCCATCAAATCCAACGACGTCCGCGCGATGCTGGCAAGCGCGTTCTTCATTTACGTGTCGCAGACGGCGCTCATGGGATTCGCCGCGGAGGTGGCCGCAACCCGGGGCGTCGAAGCGGAGCAGCTCGGCATCCTGTTCATGGTCAATGCCGCGGCGCAATTGCCGGTGGGGGTCGCCGTCACCTGGTTGGGCGATCGCTTCGGCTTGTTCAAGCCGATCGCCTTCGGGCTCGCGCTGTTGATCGTATGCAGCCTGGGCATGTATTGCGTGGGCGGCCGATGGACGTTTCTCGTATCGACGGCGCTCATCAGCGCCGGTGCGACCCTGGTTGCCCCTTATATGGTGGGGGCGCTCTCGAAAATGGATGCGAGCGGGAGAAGCACCGCGACTTGTGCGTCGGCAATCAATCTTGGCCTGGCGGTAGGCCCCGCGATTGCCGGCACGGTGTTCGGCGTGGCGGGTTTGCGCGCGGTCGGCTGGCTTTCCGTTGGATTGCTGGTGGTGCCCATTTTTCTGACCAGCGTCGCGATCCGACAGCTCAAGTCGCGACATTCCCGGCCAGCGATCGCTTGACGCGAGAGTCTCGGCTGCCGTGTTGCCGGGGCAGCGCGCGCCGGCTCCTGCGCGTGCCGGCGCGGTATCGGCCGCCCGGCAGGTCGGCCGGAAACCAACGAATCCCTGTAGCGCCATTTTCGCATCGGGAGGCGATGCATCGGCTCCCGATGCGGGGCAAGCGCAAAGGAGATTCAAGTCTTGACGATCCTGGAATATTTCATGGAACCCAAATTTCTTCTTTATTGTCTTGCTGACCTCGCGTTGATCGCGACTTCACTCGTCTATGGCGTGAAACTTCTCAGGAAACGCAACGGTCTCCTCGGATTCGAGTGGCTGATCACGACGTTCTCCGCGACGAACCTGATGCTCAATGCGCTGACCGGCAAACCCGCGTTCTTCAGTGCTTCACTCTTTTGCGATGCGTTTTCCAGAGGGTTCGGCATACCGGTCATCACCATCGCGGGCATGATGGCTGTAACGCACCGGTATAAACCCTCGATCATCGTCGACGTCGTTTATGTGGTGGGCGCGCTGGCGGGAACCGTCGTTGTGTGGACGGCAGACTTCATGATTCAACCGAAGCCCTATTTCTATCTGGCGATGTGGTCCTTGTTCTCCGTGTACCTCGTGTACGTCGTCAAGAGGTTGCTGGGCGCCGGGGAGAAACGCACCGCCGCGAGCGTGACCGTCGCGCTGGTGTCCACGCAGATCATTGCGAGCCTCTACGACTTCTACCGCATACCAGGCGACAGCGATCACATGATCTTCTATATCTTCGCGTTGCTCTCGTGGTCTTACCTGTCCGTTGCGCTGTACTACGCGTATTGTGCGCTGGAGCACGCGCAGGAGCGGCAAATGGACCTCGATCGGCGCCATACCCTTGGCAGCCTGCGACGAAACCCGCTGTAGTCGCGGCGATCCCGCCGAAGTGCCTGTAGCCTTGTACCGGAAGAAGGGACGGCTACCCCAGGCAGAAGCGGGCCTTCCACCGTGGGTCGAAGGCCCGCGAAACATCAGGGATCAACGCTGCACGGTATCCAGGATATCCAGACGATTCAATGCGACCGACTTCTGCTTGAGCATGCCGAACGCCGCTTCGGTTGCCTCGAGCGTACGCGCGATGTCTTCGTCGGTGTGGCTCGCCGTGAAGAACATGTTGTGCCACGGATGGAGATAGGCGCCGTTCTTGACGACCTCCGACGCCCATGCCCGGCCGCGGGACACGAGCTCGTCGTCACCTGCGAAAAGCATCTGGGGCATGACGCTCGGACCGGTCTGCTTGAGTTCGAAGCCATGCCGTTCCGCTTGTTCGGCGATGCCGTCGCGCAATTTGTCCGCCAACCGCTTCGTGTGTTCGAGATAGTCCGTCTCTCTGACCAGGCGCAGCGTTTCGATGGCGGCGGCCATCGGGACGGCCGACAGCCAGTAGGAGCCCGTGACGAAAATGTTCGTCGCAGCCTCTCGCGCCTTGTCCGAACCCAGAACCGCGGCGATCGCATGGCCGCCGCCAATGGCCTTGCCCCAGCAGCTGAGGTCCGGTTGCACGCCCCAGTCCGACCATGAACAATCGCGGGAGAGGCGCAGCCCCGTCCGGACCTCGTCGACGACCAGAAGCGCTTCCTGTTCATCCGCGAGGCGACGGCATGCCTGCGCGTACTCGATCGACGGAAAGAACTGGTCATAGAGCACTTCGTGCCGGAATGGCGTTGCATAGATGGCAGCCACGTCACCGTCGACGCTCTTGACGGCAGCGTCGAGACTCTCGATATCGTTGTACTCGAAGTAGACGACGTGAGCGCGGTCTTCCTTGGTAATGCCCGCCGTATACGGCACGTTCCACGGGGACGCGCCATGGTACGTGCCGCGCGCAACGAGAATCTTCCGTTTGTCGCGATAGGCGCGCGAGATCACCATGGCCATCGACGTGGCATCCGATCCGTTCTTGCAGAACATCGCCCAATCGGCGTGGCTGACCTGCCGAGTGAGTGCCTCGGCAAGCTCGACCATCACCGCGCTCGGGCCCGTCGCCGTGTCGATGTTCTGCAACTGAAGGGCCGCCGCTCGCTCGATCTGCTCGTTGCCGTAGCCGAACAGATTCGTGCCGTAACCACACACGTAATCGATGTACCGGTTGCCGTCGACGTCCCAGAGATAGGTTCCCTTCGCTTTTGCAAAGTACAGCGGGAAGTCCTCCGTCAAATACTTGACGTTCTGATGACCATACATCCCGCCAGGGATGACCTTTTCGGCTCTTGCGAACCACTCGTCCTTCTTCGCCAGCCTTTCCATGCTCGACTCCTCGTCAAAGATTCGTTTCGGGAAATACCAGGTTGATATTTGGTCAAATGAATTGATCAAATGACCAAGTAGAGTATCTTGGAACGCCATTTCAACGAACATGGGCGTTTTCCACTAGCGTGCAGCGCGATGGTGGGGGAGAGGGGCGGGCAGCGGTGGCTCGCGGGCGGAACGCGGATCGATGCCGGAGGGCGACGGCCGGTGTGTCCATCTGGCGCATTCGTTCCGCTCGCCCTGGCGAAGGCCAATGCGGCGCCATGATTTCATTCATCGCGTCAGGATGGCGCGAGCGTGTGGCGCATTCCTTGAGTGTCGACGTTCACCTGGAATACTTCAGCGCGGCATGTCGATTTCGTCGGCATTTGCCGCGTGCCGGGCATCCCAGCTCGGCCTTCGAGCAGGGATGCAGTGGCGATCACGGTGGGCAGGTTGATCAGGAGCCGGCGTGTGCTTGCGCGCAACCCCGGGCCGGTATTGTCGGTCGCCCACGTGCGGCCTACTCGGTCGAGTCGTAGTGCTCGATATGGTACAGGACCAGGAGTCCCGGGCTGAGTACGAACAGTATCCCGGCGACAAGTGAGAGCAGGATGAGCAGGCGCTTCGCCATGATCAGTCTCCGTGGTTGATGACTTGAATTGGAAAGCCGGTTTTTCGCGAACATGGCGGGAACGCGATGTCATGCCCGTATGCGCGGGAAGGCAGCATGCGTCAGACCACTTCGAACAGCCCGGCGGCACCCATTCCGCCCCCCACGCACATCGATACGACGACGTAGCGTGCGCCGCGCCTTTTGCCTTCGATCAGTGCATGACCGACCATGCGCGCGCCGGTCATCCCGTACGGATGGCCGATGGAAATGCTGCCGCCGTTGACGTTGTATCGCCCGGGATCGATTCCGAGCTTCTCGCGGCAGTACAACGCCTGGCATGCAAACGCCTCGTTGAGCTCCCACAAGCCGATGTCGTCGGTTTTCAGGCCATGAAGCTTCAGAAGCTTGGGGATCGCGTAGATCGGACCGATGCCCATCTCCTCCGGCGCATTGCCGACGACGGTCATGCCCCGATAGATGCCGAGCGGCGTGGCGCCGATCTGCTGGGCGGTTGTTCCGTTCATCAGGACGCAGGCGCTTGCGCCGTCCGAAAGCTGGCTCGCGTTACCGGCCGTCACGACGCCGCCGTCAACTACCGGTGCGAGCGAGGCAAGCGATTCGAGCGTCGTGCCGGGCCGATTGCCCTCGTCCTGGGCGAGCGTGACCTCATGCCGGGACGTCTTGCCTGTCGCTTTGTCGACGACCAGCTTCTGTGTCGTGATCGGGACGATTTCGCTCGAGAAGCGGCCTGCGGCTTGTGCGGCGGCAGTGCGGAGCTGGGAGTCGAGTGCGTACTGATCCTGGACATCCCGGGAAATCTCGTACTTGCGGGAAACGAACTCGGCGGTCTCGAGCATCGGCATGTAGGCCGCCGGTTGCGCGGCCAGTACATTGGGATCCTGATCGGCGCCCGTCCACTCGAAGTAGCGCGTTTGTACCGCCGAGATGTTTTCCTGGCCGCCCGCAACGACGACCTGCATCCCGTCGCACATGATCTGCTTGGCCGCCGTCGCGATCGCCATCAGGCCGGATGCACATTGCCGGTCGAGCGTTTGCGCGGCGACGCTGGCGGGCAAACCGGCTGCCAGCACACCGTGTCGGGCGATATTGCCGCCGGCGGTCCCGGCGTTGAGGACCGAACCGATCACGGCGTCCTCGATGCGGTCCGGCTCGATGCCGGCACGCAGTACCGCATGCCTGATTGCATGCCCGAGCAGCGTGGGCGAATGCGTGGCGTTGAACGCACCGCGATATGCCTTGCCGATCGGCGTGCGTGCGGTGGAAACGATGACTGCGTCAATCATGGGGTATCCTTATGAAACTTTCGACGAAATGCAAGGGAGACGTTGCGTACGGGTCAGAACCAATGCTCCGGCATGGTGAGCGGGGTCGTCTCGACTGGATCGACAACCGCGAGCCACGCAGCCACCTTGGGCATTTCCCAACCGAAGAAGTAGTCGCATGCGGCGAGCTTGCCGCGATGGAAGTCGGTTCCCGATGAGCCGTTCTCGAGCGTACTGGCCACAATTGCCTGATCGAGCCAAAGCCAGCCGACCACGACATGTCCGAATGCCTCGAGATAGGCAGCGGCGTTCGCCAGCCGGACGTCGAGGTCGTCGAGCCGGTGCAACGTATCGGTGACGATACGGATGCGCTCCCATGCACTTTCGAGCGTGCCGGCGTGACGCTGGAGCGAACGGGTCGACCGCGCCGTCGATACGGTCGCGGCGATTTTCCTGTCGAGCGTTGCCATGGCGACACCGCCGCTTGCACCTGTTTTTCGGCCCAGCAGGTCGAGCGCCTGAATGCCGAACGTGCCTTCGTGTATCGGATTGAGGCGGTTGTCGCGATAGAACTGCTCGACGTTGTATTCGCGCGTGTATCCATAGCCGCCGTGAACCTGAATGGCGAGATCGTTGGCGGCGAGGCCCCATTGCGATGGCCAGCTCTTGACAACCGGGGTGAGCAGGTCAAGCAGGCGATGTGCTTCTTCGCGACCGTCGGCGTCTTCCAGCGACTGGACATCGTCGCTCAGGCGAGCCGCGTAAAGACACAACGCCAGCGCGCCGGAAACATAAGCCTTTTGTGCCAGCAGCATGCGCCGGACGTCGGCATGACCGATGATCGGGATTGGCGCGGAGGCGGGCGCCCGGTCGCCGCGCGGGCGCCCCTGCACGCGCGTCTTCGCATAATCGAGCGCGTGCAGGTAGCCTGTATAACCGATCGAGGCGGCACTGAGGCCGACCGAGATACGCGCCTCGTTCATCATGTGGAACATGTACGCCAGCCCCTTGCCGGGCTCGCCGACGATCTCGCCGATCGCGCCGGCCTCGCCTTCGGGGAGGTAGCGGCCCTCGCCGAAATTGAGCAGGCAGTTCACGGTGCCGCGATATCCCATCTTGTGATTGATGCCGGCCAGCGCGACATCGTTTTGCGGGCCCGGCAGGCCGTCGGCGCCGGGCAACTTGCGCGGAACCGTGAAGAGCGAGATGCCCTGGATGCCTGGCGGAAGCTGGCCGTTTTCGTCGGGAATCTTTGCCAGCACCAGATGGACGATATTCTCGGCAAGCTCGTGATCGCCGCCTGAAATCCACATCTTGTTGCCGAACAGGCGGTAGCGGCCATCCTTGCCCGGGACCGCACGCGTGCGGATGTCGGCAAGGCTCGACCCGGCTTGCGGCTCCGACAGGCACATCGTGCCGAAGCACCGACCTTCCGACATGGCCTTGACGTAGTGCTCCACCCGCTCCCGTTCGCCGTGGGCCATGAGCAGATTGGCGTTCGCGATGGTGAGAAACGCGTAGCCCGCGGTGCCCGGATTGGCTGCCAGCAAGTACGCCATGCCGGCCCGCTCCACGGTGCTCGGCAGGCTCATGCCGTTCCATTCGCCGGAGAACGATGCGCTGATCAGGCCGGCGTCCGAGAATGCGCGCAAGGCGATACCGACTTCCGGGTTGATGGTGACGCGTTCTCCGTCGAATGCGGGCTCGTTGCTGTCGTTCTTCTTGTTGTGAGGCTTGAAGAGATCCGTGGCGAGCGATTCGTAGACATCGAGCACGGAGGTGTAGTCGAAGCGGTCTTGCCCGGCATATCGTTGCCTGTGAGCAAGAGACTCGACCTTTAGCCAGTCGAAAAGGATGAACTCCACGTCGTGACGGGAGAGGGTGAGTTCGCTAGTCATGGAATTGAGCGGGTAGCTTTATGTCGGATTCGAAATCCGAAGGATATGAACTGAGGAATACGAATCATTACCATGGGAAATCGATCTGCAGGAGCGGTCCCGCGCCCGCGCACGCTTCCGTTCGCGGCTCAAAGGCCGAGGTGCGTCGCAATATCGTCGTAGTCGACTTGCCACAGGCCCGGCGTTCCAGCCGGATATTGAGAGCGGAAGCCGATGATTCGCTGGACACGTTTGGACAGGCTTCTCACGATGTCCATGTCGACGATGAACGGATACGCTTCCTCCGGGGTCAGGTAGGACGGCTGCATCGGCAGCGTGAGCCCGCGTCGGCGCTCGCTCTTCGTCACGTTGGCGCCGCCGCCGTGGATCACTTTTCCGCTGAACAGCAACGCGTCGCCGGCCTCCATCTCGGCGGCGATGGTCATGTCGGGCGTGCCCTTGCTGTCGAAGTAGTCCTCGTCCCAGTTCTGGCTTCCGGGGATGATTCGGGTGGCGCCGTTTTCCTCGGTGAAGCGCGTGAGGGCAATCATCAGGTTGGTAAACACCGTCGGCCCGCTGACGCCGAGCGCGCACAGCGGCGGGAAGTTGCCGACATCGCGATGCAGCATTTGCGCGGTGTTGCCGGGGCCGATGTCGATTACCTGTGCGGTCGACAGCCACCAGTCGCCCGACTCTTCACGGTATAGCACCTCGCCGAGTGCGTGAAAGAGTTCGTCGTCGAGCACGCCGCCGAAGGTCTTGCTGTGCGTGATCATGTTCGTCAGGCGCTTCGTATGCGCGCCGTGGAATGCCTTGATCAATTCATTGTCGTGCGACGATCCTTCGCGAAGCCCTTCGAGCGGACCGTCGACCTCGCGATTGATGTTCGCGACTTGTTCCGCCGACAGATAGCCCTTGATCCGGACGCCGCCGTATTGATTCATCAGCGACACGATTTCCTCTGCGCTGGTCGTCTTGGGGACGAAGGGGAGAGAGTCTTGAATGGTCCGACTATTTGCGCTCATTGTTTCCTCGACGTGGTGGTGATGGCTCAATCAAAGCAACGTCACTTTCTGAATCCGGCCTGCGGGAATTTAAGGGAACGTGTGACTTGGTCGTTTGACCATTTATATTCCGGCTTGATGCGACTGATCCCTTTCCCGATGGTCAACAGGGCCGCCGGGTTATCCGGTGGGTCGGAATGTTCGCCACCAATATGGTCGAGTGATCAAGTCAAATGACGATGAAAAATTATCATCATGCCCGTCCATGGTCGATCATGGTTAACCCGTTCGCTTTCCGAATGATTCGACCGGTGAACGACAAGAGACGGGGGGCGGGCGTGGGCGTGGGCAAGCGAGGCCAGGCCATCCGCTGAACGGGAGGCGAAGGGCCGGCCGCGGCGGCCGGCGTACATGCGCGATGGCGGCGCTGTGTCGAATGGAAAGGAAGGATTGCCCATCCGGTTCGGTCAGTGATCGACCGGAGCCGGATGGGCGGAGGCAAAGGCAAGCGGGTGCCGGCCCGGAATCCGGAGGCTAGTCGCTCGAACGCGGGAAAGCCGGGGCGGAGTGGTTCAATTGCGCGTCGGCGTTCCCCGGACACCGGCAATCCGCATGGCCGTCGTTCGCATCATGCGAACACATCGGCAACATATCGGCCATGCTCGCGCTCCAACGTGTCGATCCATGCGCGCGCGTCCTCGTCGTTCGCGCCAGTTGCATCCTGGTAGATCCGACCCAGCGTGGCCCGCACGGCAGGAGCCATGTTCTTGCCATCCCCGCAGACATAGACGGTGGCACCTTGCGCAAACAGCGCGGCGATCCTCTCCCGCTCGAGCCATACCTTGTCTTGAACGAAGCGAGCGCCTTCCTCCGGGCGGTTCGAATAGGCCGGCATCACGTCGACCACGCCGCAGTTCGCCCACTCGTCGAGCTCGTCGCGGTAGAGAAAGTCGACGTCGGGGTCATCGATCCCGAAGAACAGCAACGACGGGCCCACGTTCTCTCCTCGCTGCTTCTGTAGCGCCCGCTCTTGCAGAAAGCCGCGGAACGGGGCGATACCGGAACCCGCGCAAATCATGATCATCGGGAGGCCCGGTTCGGCGGGTGGCCGAAAGCGCGCATTCGACGGCCTGACCGCGACGGACACACCGTCACCCGTGTCGAGTCGCGCGAGATACGACGACGCGACCCCCTCGTGACGACCATTGCCCGAGAATGCCGGCGCATCGACCACGGCGACCGTCAGCGTCACGTGATCGGCTTTCCAGAGGGGCGAGGACGAGATCGAATATTGGCGTGCTTTCAGCGCGGGCAGCATGTCGAGGAACTTGTCGAACGGCAAATCGGCGGACCCGAAGCGTTCGAGCAGATCGATGACGGTGGTGCGTTTTTCCAGAATCTCGCATTCGAAGGCGCCGGTGCTCAGGCGCTCGAGCTCGACCTTCTCGGGCGGGCAGCGCGTGGCGGCGGCCAGCGCCGATACTTGCGACCGGGTAGCCGGAACGGCAAGTTCGACGTAGCTCGAAAACAGCTCGCCGCAACCGATCGCCTGGCCGAGCGGAAGGCGTGGATTGCTCGATACCCCTTCGATGACCACCTGTGTGTCCCAGCTCAGGCGGAATCGGCGCAACACACGATCGACGTTACGTTTCGCGTTGCGAGGCAGAACGGCCAGGTAATCGCCGGCGCGATAGGTCATCGTCTCCGGCAGCTTCAGTTCGATGTGCTTCTTCGAGCGGCTTCCCGGCACGCGCACATCGACCAGCTCCCGGTTGTCGATCACGGTTGCGTACGTCATGTCGTCCACGCTGAGCAATTTCTCGCGAACGTTATCGAGGAAACTGACGTTGAGTGCGGGATGGCCACTTGGGGCAATCGGCGCGTCCTTCCCGAAGCTGATCGCAAAGCGGCTCCAGAACTCGGCATACCATCGATCGAACTCGCCAAAGAAGTCTCCGCCCGAATCGAGCTCGCCTCGGACGTGAACGCGCGTGGCGCCCGCGTTCTCGAAGGCTGCATCGACGCGCTTGGGGATCGCCTGATACGTTCGTGCCCACTGCTTGTTGCCGCATCCAAGAACGGCGAACTTGACTCCGTCCAGCGTTCCGGTGCGCGTCGCCTCGATATGCGGAAGAAACGATCTCGCGTTGTCCGGCGGCTGGCCTTCGTAGGAAGCCGTGACGACCACGATCGCAGGGAACCCGTCGATTTTTCCTGCAAACGCGTCGAGCGGGGCGCAGGTGGCATGAAAGCCGTGGCGGCCTGCGTCGCCGGCAATGCGGCGAGCAAACGACTCCGACGAACCGGTGTTCCCGCCAAAGAGGACGAGCATCTTCGTCGCGTCGTTGCCGGCGACGGACGTCGCGTGGTCGACGCCCGGGCTTTGGGCGCTCGCGCGGACGCGAGGCGTGTCGTTCGACACCTTGCGCGCACTTCGCGCCCGCGGCCGCACGTTGATACGCAGGCCGGTGGGCTTGAGCGTGAGGGTTTCGGCGACGGTCAGCTCATAGTCCGGATCGGCCAAGGAGAAATCGAATCGCTGAAGCAGCATGATCAGAACCAGGTGGGCTTCCTGCATGGCAAACGGCCGGCCGATACACGCGCGCGCACCATTGCCGAAGGGTTTCCACGCGTTCGGCGGGAGTTTCTCCGCATTCTCCGGTGCAAATCGCTCCGGACGAAACGCCTCGACGTCGTCGCCCCAGACGCTGGTATCCCGATGCAGCATCGGCGTCAGGATCATGATGATGTCGTCCGGAGAAACGGCATATTTCCCGCCGAACGTGGTGTCGGCGAGCGGCGTGACGGCGAAGCCCGGGGCCGTCGGCCAGATCCGCAACGTTTCCATCAGGATCTGCTCGATGTAGCGCAGTCGCGCCAGATGCTCGATCCGTGGGGTGTCGCTGCCGACCACCTCGTCGACCATGTCCCGTGCGCGTTGCAGTACGTCCGGGTTCTTGAGGAGGAAATAGGTGGCAAAGGACAGGAGCCCGCTCGTCGTCTCATGCCCGGCGATCAGGAACGTGATCATCTGGTAGACGATATTCTCGTCATCGAGCTTTTCTCCGGTCACGGGATCGACACCGTTGAGCATCCGGTCCAGCAGGTCCATTGCTTCCTCGTTGTCGTGCGGATGCTTTCGCCTTTCCTCGATCATCCGGGTCGCGAGCGATCGCATGACCTCGATATCCGCGTCGAACTTCCGACTCCGGCCGAGCATCAGTTTCGACACCAGTTTCGGCCGCAGCTCACGCTTGCCGGCCTCGCTGAGCGTGTTGACCATCGCGTCGACGAACGGATGCTGGTCTTCGCGGTAGAAGCTGTTGAAACGGCAGTCGAACGCACACAGCGCGATCGTGTCGAGTGTCAGGCGCGTCATGTGATCGGACACATCGACAGCCGTCTCGGGGCCGAATCGTTGCCAATAGAGAAACATCTGATCGGCGATGTCGACCATCTTGTCGAACATGGACCAGATGCTGAGGGGCCCAAATGACTGCATCAGGACACGATGCGCCTTTGCCCAGTTCGGCTCATCGCCGAATGCCGTGAACAGCCCATCGCCGATCGCCGGTCTCAATTCGAGCAGGGACTGGTGCACGGACTTCTGAAACCGGCTTTCGTCGCATACCTCGTCGACGAGTGCCTGCCCGCTGACGACGTAGTAACCTTGTCCGAACACCTCGAACCAGTAGACTGGCCCGTACGTTCGCGCGAGGTCCATCATCTTGGCGAGCGGCGATGGCCCGAGGACTTCCATCAGGTGACCGATGATGGGCTTCAGCGGCGGTTGCGGGACGAGGGCGGAAGATTTCATTTCAATCACCTTTCACAAGGACATGTCGAAGCGTCGCATCTCAATCTATTGAACGAATGTAAAATAGACAAAAGGACATGTCCAGAGCTTTTTATGCCACCTGACGTAAGCCCTAATCCCGCCGATCCTCGCTTTCAGCGCAGTTACGATGCCCTCGTCCGGGCCGTGACGGAACTGCTCGACGAGGCGCCGCTGAACACGCTCAGCATTGCTCAACTCGTGCAGCGTGCAGGTGTCGCTCGCCCCACTTTCTATCAGCACTTCCCGGACCTCCAGGTTGCCGCTCAGCGGGCGGCGTTGGTGAGGCTCGAGAACGCATTCACGTTCGTCGAGGAGCAGGGCAAGCTGCTGAATCCGTCGAACGTCGCGTTCATCAAGTCGATGGAAGTGGAAACGGCGCTGATCCTCCAGCATTTGCAGGCCCATCAGTCTTTCTATCTGACCGTATTCAACGAGGCGGCGACATCGGCGTTTTTCGATGACCTCGTGACTTTCGTCGCGGGGCGCATCCTCCCGCCCTATGAAGGAATCCGAACGGAAGCGGAAGGGGATTGCCTGACCGTATTGGGCGGCGGCCTGGTCTGGACGGCGGTTCATTGGCTTCGCCAGGGCCCTGCGCGCGAGCATCCGGACGCAATGGCCAAGCGCATGGCCAGCACATCGGCAACGATCCTCGACGCCTTCGGTCTGACTCAAGGGTTCGCGCAGGCGGATTCGAATTAGCGGCGGCGGCGGGGGACGTTGCGTCGCGGCCCGGAGCGATCGATCGTTTGCGTCGGCTGCCTGCCGCCATGACCGTCATGCGGCAACATGAAAAAGGCCCGCTTGACGCGGGCCTCGTGCAATCAGCAATTGCCTTTCTTCGCCTGTCCGGGCGGGCAGAACCCGTTCCCCGGGCCGCCCTGCGGCGCGACGACGACGGGCGCGCCCGGAACGTATGCGACACACCCGCTGAGCGCACCGACTACGCTCGCCGCGGCGAGTAGTGCGATAACTCCTTTCTTCACTTCGTTCTCCCGTTACTGAGGAAAGGGCCGTGCGGCCCTTTCGATGATGCTGTCGACGCGTCAGAAGCTGAAATTGACGTTCGACTGGCTGGTCGTTGCGTTGACGCTGGCCGATTGCGTTGCGCCCGACGCCGCGTCCGCTTCGATCGTATATTGTGCGGCGGCGGACGGAGACGCGGCGAGCGCGACCGGCAGCGAACCCGAGTACGTACCGACGATCGGTGCGGCCGTGGGCACGTTGAGCGCATAGGCGCCCGTGTCCATGTTCGCGTTGATCGACGTGATCTCGTACGCATTGGCATCGACGGTCTGCAGCGCACGCACGAACGCGTCGGCGCTTGCCGTCACGGTGCCGCTGACCGTGCTCATCGTCGATGCCGGCAGCGCGATCGGCGCGTTCGACGCCGACACCGCCGTGGTCGTGTTCACCACGACCGGAACCGAGCGGACGATGCCCGACGCGAAGTCGTTCTGCACGATCACGACGTCGTAGTTGCCTTGCGTCGAGCTCTGAATCAGCGGCGACAGCACGAATTTCCCGGTGCTGTCGGCCACCGTCCCGCGGACCACCTTGCCGCCTTGCTCGGCATACACGGTCGCGCCGGCCTCCGCCGATGCGACGTAACCGGAGATCGCGCCGCTCACGACGGTCGGGGTCGCGGTGACGACCGGCTTCAGCGCATACGTGCCGTTGCCGCGTTGAACGATCGACTTGCACGCGTTGAAGTCGAGCACGAGATCGACGAGCGTGTTCGGTTGCACCGTGAACGGCTGGATGATCTTGTAGCCGCTTTGCGTCGCGCTCGGCGTCGCGAGCGCCTGCTCCGTGCCGCCCGTCGGGACGACCGAATTCGCGAGGCTGTTGCCCTGGTTCTGCGCCAGAACGAGGCGGACCTGCTGATACTGGCCGGCCGGCAGCGCGGTCTGTCCGATATCGGCGAGCACGCCGTTGGTCAGCGACAGCAGGTCGATCTTCTGCGGTGTCGCCAGCGTGATCGTCGACCAGCCGGCATCGTTATCGGCGGCATTTGCATTCGCATTGACGCGAACCTGCGAGACGGTCACATAGACGTGATCGAATCCGCATGAAGGCGCATCGGTCATAGCGACATGCAGCGTGCCGGTCTGCACGCTGCCGCCGCCGTCGTCGCCGCCGCCGCAACCGGCGAGCGCAAACGGCACCATTGCCGCACACAGTGCGGCTTTCCAGAATGTGTTGTTCATTGTTTTATTCCCCCTCCGACATGATTGTGGGTGCAACGAAGCATAGCCGCGCGTGGTGTGCGCAGTGTCGTCAGGTTTGAAACGAACCGTAAATTCTGCGTCGGACCGTAAGTCCTGTTGCCGGTCGATCGGGCGTCGCGCCGCGATGGCGTGCCTTGCGGTGCGTCGCGACCGAATATCCGGCCCGATCGGGCAGGGATGAAGCGCCGTGGCGGGGCTTGGTCGCGGCTGGCAAAAACTTGATCGGTGAAAGCACCAGATTCGCGCCGATTCTTTCCCCGCTATAGTCAAAAAACGGGCGGTAGTCACGTGCGCCATGCGCCGACACCGCTCAGGCAACGACTGTAGACGGGTGCTGTATGAAAAACACAATCGAAAAAACCACCGGACCGGTCTGGGGTGTGGCGGCAGGGTTGCTCCTCGCTGCTGCGGGGCTGAGTCTCGGCATCTTCCCGAAATCGCTGAACAGCGCGGGAACCGCAAACGACTTCATGGCATCCGGCATCGCGATGCTGGGGATCTTCCTCGTCGTCTATTCCATGCACGAAATACGTAGAAAACGCCCGCACTGAGCGCCGGCGTGCCGCCGGCTTTACAACGACGGCTTTGCAACGACAATTCGCAACGACGATCCGGGCCGGCCGACGGCTCAGGGATGCGCTCGCCGTCCGTCCGCGGAACCCGCATCGACCAACAGATCGTCGACGATGATTTCGCCGGCCGTCCGGCCTGCGCGCAACGCGTCGAGGGTGTCGCCGAACAGGCGGCCGCCATCGTCGGCGAGGCGGATCGGGGCGAGCAGACGCGGCGCGCTGCCGGCCGTACGCACCTGCACGACCGCGACGAACCCGAAGCCGAGCGGGTCGGGCGGCGGCGCAGGGTCGCGCGGCAGGGCGAGCCGGAATTCGCAGCGGACATCGATGGTGTATCCGCGGTAGGTGTACGCACTGTTCATCTGCAGCTCGCTCGAAAGGGAACGCGACGACGGACCGTGGGCGCATCATATCGGCTCGTGCGAGCCGTTGGGGGTGGGGTGTCTACCTACTTGATCAGGATTTCGTGCTCGTAGACGAGCTCGACGATGCGCTTCGTCGGGATGCTGGCGCGCAGTTCATCGACGCTGTCGATCCGGAACCACTTGCACCTCTCGATCTCGTTGTTCGCTTGCGGCACCAGGTCCGGGCCGACTTCGGCGAAGAACACGTGATGCACTTTCGCGAGCCCGGTGAACTGCATCGAGTAGACGAGTGCCTGACCGGTGATGCCGGTCTCTTCCTGCAGCTCCCGATGCGCGGCTTCGAGCGGCGTTTCCGCGCGCTTGATCGTGCCGCCGGGCAGCGCCCAGCGCGACGATGCGCGCGCAACGAGCAGGACCTGTTCTTCGCGGTAGCAGACGACGGTCGCCCGTTCCTTGATCGGAACGGCGCTGATTTCCGGCGTCGTGGTGGAGGGGGCTTGAGGCATGAGCCGATTCTAGCGAGTGTCGGGCGCCGGGCCAAGCCGGTCTCGGCGACCCTGGAGCGAGCGCGACGCGGCCCGTCGGTCGGACCGCGTCGTCAGGGCGTGCGCCGCGTTACTTCTGTTCCGGCAGGAACCAGTTCATCACGAGCGCGCAGATGCCCCCCGTCGCGACACCCGATTCGAGCACGTTCTTCAGCGCATGCGGCAGGCTGTTCAGGATGTCCGGCACCTGCGACACGCCGAGGCCGAGCGCCAGCGACACCGCGATGATCAGCAGCGCGCGGCGATCGAGCGGGATGCCGGACAGGATGTTGATGCCCGATGCGGCCACCGCGCCGAACATCACCATCGCCGCCCCGCCGAGCACGGGTTCCGGCACGGCCTGCAGCGCACCGGCGACGACCGGGAACAGGCCGAGCACCACCAGCATGCCCGCGATCCAGATGCCGACGTAGCGGCTCGCGACGCCGGTAATCTGGATCACGCCGTTGTTCTGCGCGAACACGGAGCTCGGGAACGTGTTGAACACGCCGGCCAGCAGCGAGTTCGCGCCGTTGACGAGCACGCCGCCCTTGATCCGCCGCATCCACACCGGCCCTTCGACCGGCTCCTTCGAGATCTTGCTGGTGGCGGTGACGTCGCCGATGGCCTCGAGCGACGTGACGAGATAGATGATCAGCATCGGCACGAACAGCGACCACGAGAAGCCGATGCCGAAGTGCAGCGGCGTCGGGATCTGGAACAGCGCGGCCTGGTGCACGCCGGTGAAGTCGAGGCGGCCGAGCACCGCCGCCGCGACATAACCGATCACGAGCGCGATCACGAGCGCGGTGCTGCGCACCCACACGATCGGCACGCGGTTCAGCAGGATGATCGTGCCGAGCACGAGGCATGACAGCGTCAGGTTCTGCGCGCTCGCGAACGTGCCGTTGGCCATCGCGCCGAAGCCGCCGCCCATGCTGATCAGGCCGACCTTGATCAGCGTGAGGCCGATCAGCAGCACGACGATGCCGGTGACGAGCGGCGTGATCAGGCGCTTCACGAACGGCAGGATGCGCGACACGCCCATCTCGACGAACGACCCGGCGATCACGACGCCGAAGATCGCGGCCATCACGGTCGCGACCGGCGTGCCTTGCTTGACCATCAGGCTGCCGCCGGCGATCAGCGGCCCGACGAAGTTGAAGCTGGTGCCCTGCACGATCAGAAGGCCGGCGCCGAGCGGGCCGAAGCGCTTGCACTGCACGAAGGTGGCGATGCCGGAAATCACCAGCGACATCGACACGATCAGGGTCGTATCCCGGCTCGACACGCCGAGCGCCTGGCAGATCAGCAAGCCGGGCGTGACGATCGGCACGATGATCGCCAGCAGATGCTGCAGCGCGGCGACGAACGCGACCATCGGCGCGGGCCGGTCATTGGGGCCATAGACGAGGTCGTGCGACGGGTCGGCAGCGTCGGCGCCGTGGGCGGCGGATCGGGCGGGAGAAGCGGGTTGCATGGCGAGCGGGCCGGACAAGGTGGAAAGTGCGGCATTTTAGCCGAAGGGCCCGGCGCCGCCGCGGGGGCGCGATGCAATAGCCGGGATTCGGGAAAGCGGCGCCGCGTCGGCGGTGCGCTGCGCGCGCGGTGCCGATTCAATACAATGCGACGTCGAGGCGTCGGCGCCGTATCGGGCGGCCGGCGCCACGTGGGCAAGCGCGATCGACGAGCGACCGCGCAGGGCGGAAAGGCGGCCCGGCATGACGGGCCGCCGGCGACTACGGAGCTCAGCATGAACGAACCTTACCTGCAGGTCATCGCGCATTACTTCGCGCAACCCGGCAACGGCGACCGCGTGGTCGAACTGCTGGCGGAACTCGCGCCGGCCACGCGCGCCGAGCCGAAAAACCTCGACTACGCGTACTTCCGGTCGCCGGTCGACCCCGACCACATCGTGATCCTCGAGCGTTACCGCGATGCCGACGGCCTCGACGCGCATCGGGAAACGCCGCATTTCCAGCGGATCGGCGTCGGCGCGATCATTCCGCTGCTCGAGCGCCGCGACGTGACGCGCTACATGGTGCAGCCGGACACCGGCACGGCGACGCCTCCGGGAGGGGCCCGATGAACCCGTTTCAATTCCGTACCGTTCCGGCGCAAATCGTCGAATTCGGCGCCGCGCGCCGGCTCGGCGCGCTGTTGCGCGAACGCTTTCCGGCACTCGCGCGGCTGTGTGTCGTCACCGACGCGTTCCTGCATCGCAGCGGCGTGCTCGCGCCGGCGCTGGAGAGCCTCGCCGCGCACGGCTGGCAGGTGACCGTGATCGACGACGTGATCGCCGATCCGCCCGAACACATCGTGCTCGAAGCAACCGCGCGGGCGGTGGCGGCCGATGCCGAGCTCGTGCTCGGTCTCGGCGGCGGCTCGTCGATGGACGTCGCGAAGCTGATCGCGGTGCTCGCCCCGGGGCGGCAGCCCCTGGCCGAGATGTACGGCGTCGACAAGGTGACGGCGTCGCGGCTGCCGCTCGTGCAGATGCCGACCACGGCCGGCACCGGCTCCGAAGTGACGGCCGTGTCGATCGTCACGATCGGCGAGGCGCGCAAGATGGGCGTCGTGTCGCCGCACCTGTTCGCGGACGTCGCGATCCTCGACGCCGAGCTGACGCTCGGGCTGCCGCGCGCGGCAACGGCCGCGACGGGCATCGACGCGATGGTGCATGCGATCGAGGCCTATACGTCGGCGCGGCTGAAGAATCCGGTGTCCGACATGCTGGCCGTGCAGGCATTGACGCTGCTGTCGCGCAACCTGCTGAAGGCATGCGACGACGGCAGCGACCGCCACGCGCGCGAAGCGATGCTGGTCGGCGCGACGTTCGCCGGGCAGGCCTTCGCGAACGCGCCGGTCGCGGCCGTGCATGCGCTGGCCTATCCGGTGGGCGGCCTCTTCCATGTGCCGCACGGCTTGTCGAACGCGCTCGTGCTGCCGCATGTGTTGCGCTTCAACGCACCGGCCGCCGCGCCGCTGTATGCGGAACTCGCGGCGATCGTGGCGCCGTCGGCGGCGGGCAGCGACGCAGCGAGGACCCAGGCGCTGATCGACGAGATCGATCGCCTGATCGTCGCGACGGGCATTCCGCGCACGCTGCGCGAAGTCGGTGTCGGCGAGGGCGACCTGCCGAGGATGGCGTCGGATGCGATGCTGCAGACGCGCCTGCTCGTGAACAATCCGCGCGAGGTCACGGAAGCCGACGCGCTGGCGATCTATCGGCATGCGTGGTGACCGGGGCACGTGACTGCGCGGCTGCCACGCGCGCGCATCCTCGACGGGAGGCGGCATGACGCCACATGACGAAGCGGCGCACACGCGCTGCGTCGCATGGCAGATCGCGCAGCCCTGGCAGGCGGGCGAATGGTGCCGGCTCGTCGAGACGCGCGCGGGCATCGACCTGTCGGGCGCGGTGGCGGGCGCGATCGACGGCACGCCGTTTCGCGTCGACTACGCGATCGTGTGCGGCGTCGACTGGCTGACGCGCTCGGTGCGCGTGACGCATTGGCTCGGTGCCGCGCCGCCCCGGCAACTCGCGATCGAATGCGACGCGGGACGCTGGACGGTCGACGGCGTCGACGTGCCGGCCCTCGCGGGCGCGACCGACGTCGATCTCGGTTTCAGTCCGTCGACCAATACGCTGCCGATCCGGCGTCTCGGGCTTGAAGTCGGCGCGTCGGCCGTGATCCACACCGCGTGGCTGCGTTTTCCGGCGTTCGAGATCGTGCGCGGCGAGCAGCGCTATGCGCGCACGGCGGAGCACGTGTATCGCTACGAGAGCGGCACGTATGCGGCCGATCTCGCGGTCGACGATGCAGGCCTCGTCACCGATTACGACGCGTGGCGGCGGACCGGCGCGACGCGCGCGCCGTAACGCGTCGCGGCGGCGCTGCGTCAGCGCGCGTTGGCGACCGTCACCTTGCCGGGAATCAGCTTCAGTGTGCTGAATGCGTCGGCGATGCTCTGCTGATATGCGAGCGTCGCATCGGTGATCGGCTGTACGCCGTAGCCGGTCCGCTTGAGCGCGATTTCGAGCGTCGGCGTGTCGAGGCCGACGAGCGGCGACAGTTGTGCGGCGACTTCCGGGATGTGGTCGCGTCCCCAGCGATCGACCGCGTCGACTTCCTCGAGCAGCGTGCGCAGCACCTGCGGCTGTGCGGCCGCGTATTGGCGCGCGGCGAGGTAGTACTGCGTGTTGCGCACGAGCCCGTCGCCGTTCGCGATCACGCGCGCGCCGAGCTGCCGTTCGGCGGCGGCCAGGTACGGATCCCAGATCACCCACGCATCGACGTTGCGCTGCACGAACGCGGCGCGCGCGTCGGCGGGCGTCAGGTAGATCGGGTGGATGTCGGCATACGTGAGGCCCGCGTGTTCCAGCGCCTTGACGAGCAGGTAGTGGACGTTCGACCCCCTGTTGAACGCGACCTTCTTGCCGCGCAACTGCGCGACGGTGCGGATCGGCGAATCGGGCAGCACGACGATCGCCTCGCCGTGCGGCGCGGGCGGTTCGTTGCCGATATAGACGAAATCGACGCCGGCCGCCTGCGCGAAGATCGGCGGCGTCTCGCCGACCGTGCCGACGTCGATTGCGCCGGCGTTCAGCCCATCGAGCAGTTGCGGGCCGGCCGGGAACTCGAGCCATTGCACCGTCACGCCCTGGCTCGCGAGCCGCTTTTCGAGCGTGCCGCGCGCCTTGAGCACGACGAAGTTGCCGTATTTCTGGAAACCGATGCGCAGCCGCTTGTCGCTGCCCTGGGCCCGTGCGGGCAGGCCCGCGAGCGGGCCGAGCGCGAGCCCGGCCAAGCCGGCTGCCGCGCCGTGCAGCCATTGGCGGCGGCGCGGGTTGGCCGGGGTCGTTTCAAGGTCTGCGTGCGGGGTGTCGTTCATCGAGGCGTCCTGCTGGCGGGTTCACGGGTCGCGCGGGCTGGCGGCGCGGCCGGATGCGGACCACGCATGCGGCCGGCCGCCCCGCGCCGGATTCAGGACGATACGGCTGCGCGGGCCGGCGGCCAACCAACGAATCCGCATATGCAAATCAGCGGCCGGACGATACGTGAACGACGGGGGCGGCCGCGCGCCGCGGCGCTCAATCGGTGCCGAGCGGGCTTTCCTCGATCGCGTCGACGCGATCCGGATAGAACGCGAGGTGCCCGCGAATCGATTCGACGGCCGGGTTCGGATGCTCGTACGTCCACACCGCATTGGTCGCGCGCGCGCCGCCGGCGGGAATCGAGTAGTACGCGCAATCGCCCTTGTACGGGCAGTAGGTTGCATGGTCGGTCCGCTGCAGCAGCGCCATGTCTGTGTCCTCGCGCGGAACGTACAGCACGGCCGGATAGCTGGCCTCGCGCAGCACCAGGGCATGGCGCGTATCGGCGACGACCTTGCCGGCCACCTTCACGACCACGCGCGACGAATGCGGTTCGATCGTGATCGGATGATCGGGGCCCGGCGACTTCACGGGACGAGAGGGCGTATCGGGGCTGATCGACATCGTGGGTCCTCCAGGAAGGGCCGCGCACCTGCGGGCACGCCGTGCCGGAAACCGCGCGCCGGAAGGGCTTCCGTGCGTCGATGCCGGCGTTGACCAACCGATACGATGCGCCCATTCCGGAGAAGCTGCAGGGGGCCGGAAAGGCGGCGCGCGAACGGCGTGCGGCATCACGCGGCGTGGGGCGTTGCAGCGGTGTTCACGGGGATGTCCGCGGCGCTCGCATGGCTATTTCCCTGCCGCGGCGGCGGGATGCATCCGCGGCGATAAGCAACGCTGAATAAATTGGTAAGCGATCGGCGGGCGGCGCGCGAAGATCGGCGTTCGTCATTCACATGACAGTTCCTCCCTGATCGCCACCATGAAGATGCCATCCGTCTCACCCGCCGCGCCGCGTGCGCGGCGGCCCTCCGTTACCGTGGCCGCGTTGCGGGGCATTGGCGCGGCGCTGCTGTTCTCCGGCGCGCTCACGCACGCGTTCGCCGCGCCGGCCGGCAAGACGCTCGTGTATTGCACCGAAGGCAGCCCGGCCGGCTTCGATCCGGGCCAGCACACGACCAGCACCGATTTCGACGCGAGCACGTACCCGGTCTACAACGGGCTCGTGCAGTTCAAGCGCGGCACGCTCGATCTGGTGCCGGCGCTCGCGACGAGTTGGGACGTGTCGTCCGATCAGCGCGTGTACACGTTCCACCTGCGGCGCGGCGTGAAGTTCCAGACGACCGCGTGGTTCACGCCGACGCGCGCGTTCCAGGCCGACGACGTGGTGTTCACGTTCCGCCGGATGCTCGATCCCGACGATCCGTTCCGCAAGGCCTATCCGGTCAGCTTCCCGTACTTCGGCGATCTCGGGTTCGACCGCAACATCGCGCGCATCGACAAGGTCGACGACGACACGGTGCGCTTCGTGTTGAAGCAGCCCGACGTGGTGTTCGTGCGCAATCTCGCGATGGCGTTCGCGTCGATCCTGTCGGCCGAATATGCGTCGCAGCTGACAGCGCGCCATCGCGAAGCCGACATCAACCAGTTGCCGGTCGGCACGGGGCCGTTCCAGCTGCGCGCGTACCAGAAGGACGCGGTGATCCGCTACGACGCGAATCCCGACTACTGGAAGCCGGACGACGTGAAGCTCGCGCATCTCGTGTTCGCGATCACGCCCGATCCGGCCGCACGCCTGCAGAAGCTCGTGGCCGGCGAATGCCAGGTGTCGGCGTTCCCGCGGCCGGCCGATCTCGAGACAGTGCGGCGCGATCCGAAGCTGACGCTGTTTTCCGGGACGGGCTTCAACGTCGGCTTCGTCGCGTACAACACGCAGCATCCGCCGCTCGATCGCGTCGACGTGCGGCGCGCGCTCGACATCGCGATCGACAAGGCCGCGATCATCAGGACCGTGTTCAACGGCGACGCGACGGTCGCGACGAACCCGATGCCGCCCGCGCAATGGTCGTACAACCCGCGCCTGAAGGATGCGCCGCGCGACCCGGCCGCCGCGAAGGCGCTGCTCGCGCAAGCGGGATTCCCGAACGGCTTCGATCTGACGCTGTGGGCGATGCCGGTGCAGCGCCCGTACAACCCGAATGCGCAGCTGATGGCGCAACTGATCCAGCAGGACTGGGCGAAGATCGGCGTGCGCGCGAAGATCGTCAGCTACGAGTGGGGCGAATACAACCGCCGCGCGAAACGCGACGGGCAGCACGATGCGATCCTGTACGGCTGGTCGGGCGACAACGGCGACCCCGACAACTGGCTCGGCACGCTGCTCGGCTGCGAAGCGGTGCACGGCAGCAACCTCGCGAAGTGGTGCAACGCGGATTTCGAGCGGCTGGTCAGCGCGGCGCGCACGAACGCGGATGTCGCGAAACGCACGTCGCTCTATGAGCAGGCGCAGGTCGTGTTCAAGGATCAGGTGCCGTTCACGCCGATCGCGACGTCGATCGTGTCGCTGCCGGTGTCGAAGCGCGTGCACGGGCTGACGTTCTCGCCGCTTGGGGGGCACCGGTTCGACGGCGTGTGGCTGGATTGACGAAGGTTGAAGAAGGAGGGCGCCGGCACGGCGACGGCCGATGCGGATGGTGGCGGGTTTGTCGGCGTGCGCGGCGGCAGCGGGCAATGTCACGAGGGACGCGATCAGCAGTGATCGCAGCAGGCGCAGTGGAAGCATGAATCGATCGGTCAGGAGAACGTTGGAATGGGCCGGCCGAGGCCCGGTGTGTCGAATCATTCTCGATGACGCATCCGGCGGCGGACAAGCCACGATTTGAACTATGCTTATCGCCGCGTTTCGGGTTGGCAAATCACGCGGGTCGGCGGTGGGAAATGCGAGCGGGGCGCAATACTTTCCGATTCATATCGAATGCGATGAAAAATTTTCCGGGCGACGCGAGTGAAAATCCGCTTTCTTAAATTGACGCATGCGAAGCGCGCGGCATATCGGAAAAGCGAATGAAAATCACCGAATTGCCCGGGCGTCGCATTGATGCATCGGGGCCTTCACATTCTTACGTTTAGCCTCGTCCCGCCGCCCGTCTGACGATGAAAGGCCCGATAAATCCTGCGCACGTATTTCATTGTTGAAGGGTGCCGCGCGTAAATGCATTCCGACGCCAAATTATTTGAAATCGCCGAAAAAATTGTCTATACCCTAGACCAATCAGCGTGATTCGCATCATGCCAATGCGGCCACGCAAAAAACGCGCGCAGGTCGGGCAGACACCGTTGCCGTACACCGCGCGTTGCAGCGATCGAAGGGATTCCGGGGGATGCGAACGGCCCGATGCCAGGGCTGCCGCATGAGTCGTGAATGGGCGAACGCCGCGCGCCGCCACCGAAGCAACGCCGCGTCTTTACATTCGACGGTCGATCACCGACCCCGTCACACGGAGGTTGTCATGCTGCAATACGTCAAGACCTTGCTGCGCGATGAACGCGGCGTCAGCTCGCTCGAATATGCGGTTCTGGCCGGCATCATCGTGGTGGCGCTCGCCGCGGTCGGCACGGTCCTCAGCGGCAGTACAGGTCTTTCGTCGATCTTCACGACGCTGATCAACAAGGTCACCGCGCTGATCTGACCTCCCTGAACCCGCGCGCCGCCGACGAACACACGGATCCGCAGCGGTACGACGTATCCAGCCGGGGCGCGCCGACGGACGGCTCTCCGATGCCCTATCTCGTACAGGCGGCGGCGACGCTCGTGCTGGTGTCGCTCGCGACGCAGGACTGGCGCGCGCGGCGCTTGTCCAACCGCGCCGTGCTGGCGTTCGCGATGCTGTATCTCGTCGCGGCCGCACTTGCGCGCGACGGGCTCGCTCAACTCGCCGGCCACGTCGCGACCGGCGCGGCGATGCTGCTGCTGTTCGGCGCGCTGCGCCACGCCGGCTGGATCGGCGGCGGCGACGTGAAGCTGGCGGCGGCGGTCTTCCTGTGGGCCGGCCCGGCGCTGGCGCTCCCGGTGTTGACGATCGTCGGTGCGAGCGGCGCCGCGTGCGGCCTCGCCGCGCTCGCGGCCGTCGCGCGGCAGCGCCGCACCACACCCACGCCCGCGATTGCGACGCACGGCGTGCCGTACGGCATCGCGCTCGCGCTGGGCGGCGCACTGGCCGTGTGGGCGCCGGTCCTTCACGCGGTTTCGCTGACCTGACCGGGGGATGCGCGCCGCCATGTCCAAACCGCTGAGAATGATCGTGCTGATCATCGCCGCCGGCGTCGGCGCATTCGTCCTTCGCCAGCTGTTTGTTGCCGCGTCGACACCGTCGGCGCCCGGCGACGTTGCCGAGGTGCGCGTGCGCGTCGCGGCGGCGGACCTGCCCGAAGGGCTGCTGCTGCGCGACAACGATCTCGCATGGAAGCGCGTGCCGCGCGCGCAGGTGCCGCCCGGCGCGTTCGTCGAGTCGCAGGGCGCGGATCCGAAAGGCGCGCTGCTGCGCAACCGGGTCGACGCCGGTACGCCGATTCGCGCGGAGAACGTGATTCCGGCCGGCGCGCCGGATTTTCTCGCGGCCGCGCTCCAGCCCGGCATGCGCGCGATCTCGGTGCCGGTCGATGATGTGTCGGGCAACGCGGGGTTGATCCAGCCGGGCGACTTCGTCGACGTGGTGCTCACGCAGCAGATCGGCGGTTCCGCGACGACGCCCGGCACGTTCGAGGCGGAGACGGTCGTGCGGCGCGCGCGCGTGCTCGCGGTCGGCTCGGAATTCCAGCGTGCGAAGACACCGGCGAGCGCGCCGGACGTGCCGGTGCGCGCGCGCACGGTCACGCTCGAGGTCGCGCCGCGCACCGCGCAGGTCGTGCTGGTCGCGACGCGCCTCGGTTCGCTGTCGCTGGCGCTGCGCAGCTTCGCGACCAGCGATCGCCGCCAGGCGGCGGGCGGCGACGAGCAGGAGCCCGATACGCCGCCGGTCTGGGCCGGTGACGTGTCGCGCGCGGCCCGCGACGCGGCGCGCGCGCCGACCGGCCGCGCGGAGGGCGTTGCGCGGCCGGAGGCGCCGGGCAACACGGTCGTGATCTATCGCGGCTCGTCGGTCGACGACGGTTCGCGTGGCGGTGGCACCGGCACGCCGGGCGTGCCGCCGCTGCCGTCCGGTTGGCCGGGTACGCCTGTTGTTCAGGCTGCGCCCGCCGGCGGCAACGTCGCCGCGGACACGACCGGGCAGGTGCCGCGGGTGATGCAGCAGTGACGGCATGACGATTCGGGCCGGCCGCCCGGCGGCCGGCATTTGACGGGAAAACGCATGGTGCGCACGGTTCGTTGGATCGCTTTCTGGTGCCTGGCCTGCATCGTCGCGCCGGGCGTCGCGCTCGCCCAGCGCGCGCAGGCGGCGGACGCCGGCGCGACGCTGTCGATCGCCACCGGCAAGGGCGAGATGCTGTCGCTGTCCGAGCCCGCGACCGCGATGTTCGTCGCGGACCCGAGCGTGGCCGACATCCAGGTGCCGTCGCCGCGCACCGTGTTCGTGTTCGGCAAGAAGGCCGGTACCACCACGCTGATCGCGCTCGGCGCGAACCATCGGCCGATCCTGCGCCGGACGGTGATCGTGCAGGCCGACACCGCATCGCTGCAGGCGGTGCTCGACAGCCGTTTCCCGCAACTGAAGCTGGCGGTGTCCGGCGCGCCGGGCTCGCTGATGGTGTCGGGCAAGGTGCCGAGTGCGGCCGACGCGGACGCCGTGATGCAGTCGCTCGCGCCGTATGTCAACGACAAGGCAAGGATCGTCAACCGGCTCACGCTGTCGCGCCCGATTCAGGTGAACCTGCGCGTGCGCGTGACCGAGGTGAGCCGCAACATCACGCAGCAGCTCGGCATCAACTGGAGCTCGCTCGGCGCGGCCGGCAATTTCGTCGGCGGCTTGTTCAACGGGCGCACGCTGTTCGATCCGACGACCAAGCTGTTCAACCTGGCGCCGAGCGGCGCGTATTCGGTGCTCGGCGGCTTTCATGCGGGGCGCTGGTCGATCGACGTCGTGCTCGATGCGCTCGACCAGGAAGGCCTGATCACGATGCTCGCGGAGCCAAACCTCACCGCGATGTCCGGCCAGACCGCGAGCTTCCTCGCGGGCGGCGAGATTCCGATTCCGGTCGCGCAGGCCGGCACCACGACCGGCGCGATCACGGTCGAGTTCAAGCCGTTCGGCGTGTCGCTCGATTTCACGCCCACCGTGCTCGCCGACAACCGGATCAGCCTGAAGGTGCGCCCGGAGGTGAGCGAGGTCGACCCGAACAACAGCGTGACGACGGGCGGCGTCACGGTGCCGGGGCTCACCGTGCGGCGCGTCGAGACGACGGTCGAGTTGTCGAGCGGGCAGAGCTTCGCGATCGGCGGGCTGTTGCAGAGCCAGACGGCCAATACCGTGTCGCAGATTCCCGGGCTCGGTCGGCTGCCGATCATCGGCCGGCTGTTTTCGTCGAAGAACTTCCAGGACAACAAGACCGAGGTCGTCGTGATCGTCACGCCGTACATCGTGCAGCCGGCCGGGCCCGGCCAGCTCGAGCAGGCGCTCGACACCGTCGCGCGGCCGAGCAGCGACCTCGAGTTCGCGATCCAGCGCAACCTCGGGCTCGATCTGCTGTCGGGCGACACGCCGCGCCTCGTCGGCGCCGCGGGCTTCGTGTACTGACCGGAGGAGCGCGCATGCGAGTTCGAACCGTCGTCCCCGCGTTGTTGCCGCTGGCGCTGGCAGGCTGCCTGTCGGCGCCGCCGCCCGTCAATCTGCCCGACGCGCGTGCGATCGGCTTCGACGGCGTGCACGCGGTGCCGCCCGACTGCGCGAAGCTGATGCAGCCGTCGCATCTCGTCGATGCCGGGTTCGGGCGGCCCGGCGTGCCGTTCGGCTGCGCGACCTACACGAATCTCGCGGCGATGCTCGCGCGTCCGGAAGACCTCGTCGCGCCGGTGCCGTACGGGGGCGCCGACGCGCAGGTTGCCGCCGACGCGGTGCGCCGCTACGTGGAGGATCGCGTGAAGCAGCCGACCCCCGGCAAGACGCTGACGACCGGCTCGCCCGGCCATTGACCCGCTTCCGACGCCATCGCGATGCCTCCAATGAACGTCTTCGATCGCAGCCACGCCAAGCGCGCCGCCTCCGCCGGTGCGGCGGATCTCATCGCGGTCGTGTCGGATGCGGGCAGCGAGGACGTGATCCGCCGCGTCGCCCACGACCTGTCGATCCCGCGTGCCCATGTGCAACCGGGCAACTGCGAGGACGCGATTCGGCTGCTGCAGCAGCACGAGCGCTCGCCGCGCCAGTTGATCGTCGACGTGTCGGATTCGGTGTTGCCGGTGTCCGACCTGATGCGGCTCGCCGACGTATGCGATCCGTCCGTGAGGGTCGTCGCGATCGGCATGCAGAACGACGTCGGGCTGTTCCGCAACCTGCTCGGCATCGGCGTGCAGGACTACATCGTGAAGCCGCTGACCGTCGAGTTGATGCGGCGCGCACTGACGGCGACGGAATCGGTCGTGCAGGCGCGCACCGGCAAGATCGTCAGCTTCGTCGGCGCGCGCGGCGGCGTCGGCACGACGACGATCGCGGTGAGTCTCGCGCGCTGCCTGGCGGGCGAGAAGCGACGCCGCGTCGCGTACGTCGACCTGAACCTGCATGGCGGCGGCGCGAACTCGATGCTCGGGCTGTCGAGCAACAACGGGCTGATCGAATTGCTGAACATGGAGCAGCGTCCCGACGACACGCTGTTCGACCGCATGTTCGTCACGAAGGGCGACCGCCTGCACGTGCTCTCGGCCGAACTGGCGTACGGCGAGAATGCGCCGCTGCGCGACGATGCGGTCGCGCTGCTGGTCGACATGCTGAAGGACCGCTTCCACTACGTGCTGTTCGACGTGGGCAACCGCGCGGGAAGACTGTTCGAGAATGCACTGGACGTGTCCGATCTCGTCTATATCGTTGCCGACCGCTCGGTGCACGCCGCGTACGAAACCGCGCGGCTTGCGCGCTTCGTGAAGGAGCTGCCCGGCGAGCGGTTGCTGTCGATGGTGCTGAACAATCCGCTCGAAGCGGTCAAGGGGCGCGTCGCGCAGGTCGATTTCGAGGATGCATTCGGCGGCGTGAGGCTGCGCGAGCTGCCGCACGAGCCGCAGTCGCTCGCGGTCGCCGAGAACCTCGGCGAGCCGATCGAGGACGCGAAGCGTCATGGCTTCCTGGACGAGATCCGGCGGCTCGCGAACGGCATCACCGGTGAATCGATGGCTGTCGCCGAGCCGTGGTATGCGCGCTTCGTCAAATGGAGGAAAGGATCGTGACGTTCGGCACCCGCAAACCGCCGACGCAGGACCCCGCGCCGGCCGTGTCGCCCACCGCGCCGCGCGACGGCGCACCGGCGCCCGCGCCGGGGCCGGCCGCGAGCCAGGCTTCAGCCGTCGCCCGCGGGCCGGCGGCCGCCGACACCCAGGAGGCGCTGATCCGCTCCGGCAAGTTCGATGCGATTCGCACCGCGGTGTTCACGTCGATGAACATGTCGGCGGCGCTGATGAAGACGCGCGACGAAGTGCGCGCGGGCGTCGAGCAGGTGGCCGCGCACACGGTCGAGCGCGAGCGCCTGAAGATCACGGCGGGCGAACAGGTGCTGATCGTCGACGCGATCCTGAACGACATGTTCGGCGTCGGGCCGATCGAGCCGCTGCTCGCCGACGACACCGTCTCGGACATCCTCGTGAACGGCCCCGACCAGGTGTACGTCGAGCGCGCGGGCCGGCTCGAACTCACGTCGCTGAAGTTTCGCGACAACGCGCACGTGACGAGCGTCGCGCAGCGGATCGCCGCGGCGGTCGGGCGCCGGGTCGACGAGAGCAGCCCGATGGTCGACGCGCGTCTTGCCGACGGCAGCCGCGTGAACGTGGTGCTGCCGCCGATCGCGATGCGCGGCGCGTCGATCTCGATCCGCAAGTTCGCGAAGCGCGACATCACGCTCGCGCGGATGGCGCATCAGGGCAATATTTCGCACGGGATGCTGCAGGTGCTGAAGATCGCCTGTGCGTGCCGGCTGAACATCGTGATCTCGGGCGGTACCGGTTCGGGCAAGACGACGCTGCTGAATGCGCTGTCGCAGCACATCGACGAGCACGAGCGGATCGTGACGATCGAGGATGCGGCCGAGCTGCAGCTGCTGCAGCCGCATGTCGTCAGTCTCGAGACGCGGCCGGAGAACACCGAAGGGCTCGGCGGCATCTCGCAGCGCGACCTCGTGCGCAACGCGCTGCGGATGCGGCCCGACCGCATCATCCTTGGCGAGATCCGCGGCGCGGAGGCGTTCGACGTGCTGCAGGCGATGAATACGGGCCACGACGGCTCGATGACGACGATCCATGCGAACACGCCGCGCGACGCGATCAGCCGGCTCGAAAGCATGGTCATGATGGCGAACGCGAACCTGCAGCTGCTGTCGATCCGGCGCCAGATCGCGAGCGCCGTGCATCTGTTCGTGCAGGTCGAGCGGATGCGCGACGGCGTGCGCCGCGTGACCCGGATCACCGAGATCGTCGGGATGGAAGGCGAAGTGGTGATCACGCAGGACCTGTTCACGTTCCGCCAGGAAAGCGACACGACGCGCGATGCGGTGAAAGGCGTGTTCGAGGCGTCGTCGCTGCGGCCCGCGTTCGCGCAGCGCGCCGCGGACTACGGCATCGAGGACGCGCTGTCCGAGGTATTCCGGCAATGAGTACGGCAGACCTGTTCGCGCTTGGCGCATTCGTTGTGATCCTCGTGGCCGGCCTCGCGCTGTCCGCGCTGTTCGATCGCACACGCCAGACGCCGGAGCAGCGCATTCGCGAGCGGATGCGACACCTCGGGCCGTCGCTGGCGGGCCGCGAGGCCGGTGCGTCCGCCGCGCCCGGCGTCGCGCTGTTCAACCTGCCGCGCCGCCAAGGCCGCACGCGCGCGTGGCTGCAGCGCTACGTGACGCGCGTGCGCGCGGTCGGCGGCGAGCGCGGGATGCGGATCGTCATCGTGAGCGCGATCGTCGGCGCGATCGCCGGTATCGTCGCGGTGAACCTTGTCGCGCTGCCGCGCGTGATGCATCCGCTGATCTACGTCGGGCTGCCGCTGGTCGCGATGCGCGCCAGCTATCGCGCGCTGGTCGAGCGCTTCCGGCTGCGCTTTCTCGAGGCGTTCCCGGACGCGATCGACCTGATCGTGCGTGCGGTGCGCGCGGGCATTCCGGTTACGCAGGCGATCAGTACAGTGGGCGACAATGCGGCGGAGCCGGTGCGCTCGACCTTCCGCACGATGGGCGACAGCCTGCGCGTCGGCGCGGATCTGAAGGACGTGCTGACGCAGGCGGCGGACCGGCTGATGATCGCGGACTTCTCGTTCTTCACCGTCTACCTGCTGCTGCAGCGCGAGACCGGCGGCAGCCTCGGCGAGACGCTCGACGAGTTGTCGAGCATCATCCGCTCGCGCCGCGACATTCGCCTGAAGACACGCGCGTTGACCGCCGAAGGGCGGATCACGACGAAGATCATATCGGCGGTCCCATTCGTCATGATCGGCGCGTTGTTCCTCGTGAACCGCTCGTACGTGATGCTGCTGTTCGACACGCACGCCGGGCACGTGATGCTGACGATTGCCGCGGTTCTGCTGACGATCGGACTGCTGACGATCAACAGGATGTCGAAACTGGATACCGCGCGATGACGACCTCGATGTTGGCCGCCCGCGGCCTTGAACTGTTGCTGTTGCTCGCCTGCGTCGCGGTGGCGCTCGCGACGCCCGGCGGCGGCACGCGGCGGCGGATCGCCGCGCGCGTGCGGCAGGCGGCCGGACAGCGCCCGCCGTCGCTGGTGCCGGGGCGCCTGCAGCCCGGCGAGGTGCGCCAGGACCTGACGCGGCGCCTCGCACAGCTCGGCGAGCGGTTGCCGGTGCTCGATCCGATGCAGCGCGTGAAGCTGGGGCTGCAGTTGACGCGCGCGGGTTTTCGCGACCGGCGTGCGGTGTTGTCGATGATCGGCATCAAGCTGAGCTGCGGCGTGCTGCTCGCGGGTATCGCGATCGTGTTCAGCCCGTATATTCCGCGCTTCGGCGAATACTTCATCATCCGCGCGGTGGCGATGGTCGCCGCGTTCGTGATCGGCGTGATCGTGCCCGAGTACGTGCTCGGCGCGATGATCCGGCGGCGCCGGCGGATCATCGCCGCGTGCTTTCCGGATGCGCTCGATTTGCTGGTGATCTGCACGATGGCGGGAAACAGCCTCGTATCGGGCGTGCGGCGCGTCGCGCGCGAACTCGAGCGCATTTGCCCGCCGCTGGCCGACGAGCTGACGGTCTGCGCGGACGAGCTGACGCTGAGCGGTAACGTATCGGAAGCGCTGGCGCATTTCGCGCGCCGGGTGGACTTTGCATCGGCACGCTCGCTGGCGACGACGCTCACGCAATCGCAGCGATTCGGCACGCCGATCACACAGGCGCTGCGAACCCTGTCGCGCAGCGAGCGCACCGAGCAGATCGTCGCGCTCGAGGAAAAGGCCGCGAAGCTCGCGCCGAAGATCACGCTGCCGATGATGCTGTTCATCCTGCCGACGGTCGGCCTGATCGCGGCGGGCCCGGCGGCGATCCGCCTGCTGGAGGTATTCAAGTGACACGATCCGTCATGCGTGCGCTCGCCATCGCGATCATATTGCCGGTGCTGGCCGGCGGCTGCGCGCCGGGCATCCAGACGAGGCCGGCACTGTCGAACAAGAGCGACGACCCGCAGGCCGAACTGCGCATTGCCGACAGCGCGCTCGCCGGCGGCAACGTCGAGCTCGCGTCGACGCTGTACGACAAGGTGCTCGCCCGGCATCCCGATTCGCTCGCGGCGCGTCTTGGGCTCGGTGACGTCAACTACCGGGCCGGCGATCTGGAGCGTGCGCGGATGCTCTACGAGCAGGCGCGGCAGCAGGCGCCCGCGGAACTCGGGCCGCAGGTCGGGCTCGCGCGCGTCGCGTTGCGGCAGCGCCGGCTCGACGAGGCCGCACAGCGGTATCGCGACCTGCTGGCCGCGAAGCCGAATCTTCCGCTCGCGGCGCAAGGACTCGGCACGGTGCTCGACCTGCAGGGCCGCCATGAAGATGCACAGGCCGTGTATCGCGACGCGCTGCGCGCCCATCCGGAGGCGCAGGGGCTGCGCGTCGATCTCGGGCTGTCGCTCGTGCTGAGCAACCGGCCGCGCGAGGGCGTGAACGTGCTGCTCGACGTGGCCGGATTGCCCGATGCGCCGTGGCAGGCCCGCCAGAACCTCGCGTTCGCGTATGGGGTGCTCGGCAACACGGATTCGGCGAAGAAGCTGCTGTCCGCGGATCTGCCCGCTTCGGCGGTGGCCGACAATCTGCGCGTCTACCAGGCGGTGCGCGCGCAACTCGCGGCGCGCCACGCGAGCACCGCCGCCCGGCCGTTGACGGGGGCCGCGCTCGAGCCGCGCGCCGTGCCGTCCGCCGCGGGGGCCGCAAAATGACCCGCGCGGCGCTGCGCGAGCGCCACGCGCGCGGCGTCGTGTCGCTCGAGTTCGCGCTGATGCTGCCGTTCCTGCTGATGGTGCTGATCGGCATCATCGACACGAGCCTGCTGCTGTGCGACAAGGCCGTCATCACGAACGCGAGCCGCGAGGCCGCGCGTGCGGGCGTCGTGCTGCGCGTGCCGATGCTGACGACGACCCAGATCGCCAACGTCGCATTGAGCTACACGCAGAACAGCCTGATCACCGGTGGCACCGCGACCGCGCCGACCGTGACCGTGACGCAGGCGAACGGCACGACGTCGGGCACCGCGCTGACGGTCACGGTGACCTATACGTACGCCGGGATGGTGCTGGGTTCGGCATTCAGCGCGTTGACCGGCCCGGTCACGGTATCGGCCAGTTCGGTGATGCTCTATGAGTGACACGGTCGCCACGCGTCGCACCGGTGCCGTGCGCGAGCGTGGCTCCGTCGCGCTGTTCTTCCTGATGTTCCTGATTCCGCTGCTGTCGTTCGGTGCGTTCGCGATCGACGTCGCGTGGGTGGCCGCGGTGCGCAACCAGTTGCAGAACGCCGCCGATGCGGCCGCGCTCGCGGCGGCCGACGCGATGATGTCGCCGAGCGACGGTGCGCTGAACTGGTCGCAGGCCGCGCCGGCGGCGAACGGCGTGATCGCGCAGAATGCGGCCGCCGGCGCGCCGCTCGCGTCCGGCACGGTGACGACCGGGTACTGGAACGTGACGCGTACCCCTTCATCGATGCAGCCGACCACCATCACGCCCGGCTCGTACGACGTGCCGGCGGTGCAGGTCACGGTATCGCGCGCGCCGGGCGTGAACGGCGGCTCGATTCCGCTGCTGCTCGGCGGGTTGCTCGGCGTCCCCGGCGCGTCCGGCAGCGCGACCGCGATCGCGGTGCTCGCCGCGCCGGGCGGGGTGGCGGCGGGCGGGCTTTTTCCGATCGCGATCGACCAGTGCGTGTACAACCAGTACTGGAACACGGCGACCAACCAGCCGCTGATCAATCCGCTGACGGGCCAGCCGTTCGAATTCTCGATCACCAACGGCCAGACCTACGGCGTGCTGTGCATGGGCGGCCAGTGGACGTCGTTCCAGTCGACCGCGACTGACACGACGACGATGGGCGGTCTGATGGTGACCGGCAACCCGACGACACTCAATATCGGCGACAGCGTCTATCTCGCGACCGGCGTGAAGGCGACGCTGTACACGTCGGTGCCGGTCGGCTCGACGGTCGTGCTGCCGGTCGTCACGCAGACATCGAGCAGCACCTACGTGCCGATCGTCGCGTTTGCCGCATTCCACATCGACGTGTCGCTCGGCGGCACGTACAAGTACATCCAGGGGCACTTCGTCGCCGGCGTGAAGATGACCGGCGTCGCGACGGGCGTCGGACCATACTACGGCGTGTACGTGCCGCCGCGGCTTGCGTTGTAAGTGTTGTGGGCGCCGTGGCGCGCGCGGCGCAGCAGCACGAGCAGTGCGAAGAGCGTCACGGCCGGCCCGATCTGCGGCAGCTGCAGCCACGGGTTCAGGTATTCGACGATCGGCAGCGCCCACATCAACGCGATCGCGGTCTGTTCGCCGCGCAGCCAGCCGTCGCGCCAGCCGATCGCGAGCATGCACGCGATCGCGATCGCGAGCCACGCAAGTTCGTAGTGCCACGCGTACGGATTGGCGACCAGCGTCGCAACGCAGAGCACGGCCGCGCGCACGCGGGCGTCGCGCGACTGCGTCCACGCGACGCAGGCGGCCGCGATCGCGATCGCGGCGATGCACGCATGCGCGGCGTACGCGGCGCCGAGCGGCACGCCGGCGAGGCGGAACGTTGCGAACGGCGTGGGCGACGCGAGCCAGAACACGATGCCGTGTTCGAGCACGATCGACCGCGCGAGCGCTGCGCTGGCCACGAACAGGCGCAGCGAGCCGATGCCGCAGACCAGGACGCTCACGGTGACGAACGTAGCGGTGGCAAGCGCGGCCCACGCGATCGTGCGCCACGCGCGCGCTGCAACCAGCACGAACGGGAACAGCAGCGCCAGCTGCGGCTTGACCGACAGCAGCGCGATGCAAAGGCCGGCCCACATCGGCCGCCGATCGGCCCAATAAACGGCCAGCGCTGCACACGACGCGGTCAGGAACGTGTTTTGCCCGAGCGTCGCGGTGACGAACACGCATGGCGCGGCGATCAGCGCGAGTGCGCCGGCGCGCGATGCGCCGGGAATCGCGCGGAGACCGGAGACGCGCGACGCGGCAAAACCCAGTACGACGCCGCCGCATGCGACGAACAGCGGATAACCGAACGAAAAGGGCAGCAGTGCCAGCGGCGTCACGAGCAGCAGATAGGTGGGCGGGTACAGCCACGGGGCGAAGACGTCGCGATGCAGGTGCGCGAACAGCCCGGCCGTCAGCCGCGAGAATGCGGAGAAGTCGTACGCCTGCGCCGGCGAGCCGTGCAGCATCACGTACGACGCAGACCAGAACACCGCGAAGTCGGCACCGGGGCGCGGCAGCGCGCTTCCGTGTTCATCCCGGATGACGGCCGCCCAGATCGCGATGAACAGCGCGTGGAACGCCAGCATCACCGCGCCATACAGGATCACGCGTCGCGGCGTGAGCCACGCGACGACCGGCCGTTCCGCCGAGCGCATCGATTGCCGGGGAAGGTCCAATTGCCGCTGCCCGTTTCTACTTGAACGACGCCTTGCGGGCGGCGCTGCCCGCGGCGGCCGGCATCGCGGTCCGGCGGCGCGCCGCGGGCGCGCGCTTGAGCGGGAACTGCAGCAGTTTCGATGCAGGTTGCCCGGCGGCGTCCCGCTCGGCACGGTAGCGCCGCCGCACGAGATAGACCGGACGCTGCTTCGACTCGTGATAGACCCGGCCGAGGTATTCGCCGATCACGCCGATGCCGATCAACTGGATGCCACCGACGAACAGCACGACGGAAATCAGCGACGGATAGCCGTGCACCGGATTGCCGAACAGTAGCGTCCGCACCACGATGAACGCGCCATATACGAGCGACAGCATCGCGAACGTGAGGCCGACGTAGGTCCACACCCGCAGCGGGACCGTGCTGAAGCTCGTGATGCCCTCGAGCGCGAAATTCCAGCGCCGCCATCCGGAGAATTTCGAGCGACCGCCGCTGCGGGGCGCGCGCGCGTATTCGACGATCGCGGTGCGAAAGCCGACCCACGCGAACAGCCCCTTCATGAACCGTCGCCGCTCGGGCAGTGCGCGCAGCGCATCGACGACCTCGCGGTCCATCAACCTGAAATCGCCGACGTTTTCGGGCATCTCCACCTCGGACAGCGCGTTGTGCACGCGATAGTAGAGCGCGGCCGCCGCGCGCTGCATGTACGGATCGCAAGTCCGGTCGGTGCGTTTCGCGGCGACGACCTCGGCGCCGCCGCGCCAGTGTTCGATCATGGCGGGAATCAGTGCGGGAGGATCCTGCAGGTCGGCGTCGATCAGGATGACCGCCGCGCCGGCCGCTTCGTCCAGGCCGGCGGTGAGCGCGGCTTCCTTGCCGAAGCGGCGCGTGAGATCGACGACGTGCACGCGTGGATCGTCGGCGGCGATCGCGAGCAGCCGGTCGAGCGTACGATCACGGCTGCCGTCGTTGATGCAGACGATCTCGAAGCGGACGCCGTCGACCGATTCGAGCACGGGCAGCGTTTCGGCAAAGAACGCGTCGATTGCTTCCTCTTCGTCGTGAAACGGCACGACGAGCGATATCAGCGGCTTCCTGGCGTGCGTGGACATGCTGCGGTCTCCCGAGAGATCCGGCCTGCGCTGCACCGTATGGTTCCGGTAGTCATCTGCCGAACGGGCCCGGCACGGTTCGGCGCGAATGCGGTTCCGGCCTGCTTGTCCACCGCTGACCGGACGACAGGCGTTGCGTTCATTGTAGGCAGGATTCGACGATTCGTAACATGTATCGGCGGTTGTGCACGGCGGGCGGCTTGCCGGGGAAAACACCTGCCGGCGGTTGTCGCGGGCTGGGCGCGGCGGCGCTAGGATGGCGTTTTCAGTGCCGAAGGAGAGCGCGATGCAAGTTCAGGAGCTGGCCGGCGCGCCGCTCGATTTCTGGGTGGCGATGGTGGAGGATCTCGGCGCGCCGCGCGTCGACGCCGCGGGATGCACGGTCATGCGCGAGCCGGGCGGCGCGCCGGTGCGTTACGCGCCGTCGTCGTCGTGGGCGGATGGCGGCCCGCTCGTCGAACGTTTGCCGTTCGGCGCGTTCGAGCGCGACGGCGGGCACGGCATGTGGCGCGCGGTGTTGCATCGGCCGGTGCCGGCGGCCGGCGAGCGCTGCACGTTCAACCAGTCCGGGCCGACGCTGCTGATCGCCGCGATGCGCACGTTGGTCGCGTCGACGTTCGGCGACGACGTCCCGGACCTCGACATGTCGAAGCCGCGCTGAGCGCTGGCGACGCCGATTACGCGGCCGACCGGCTGCGTAGGGCGATCGACGCGACGTCGACGCGTTTCGGCAGGATCGCGTCCGCGGCCGCGCGACCGCGCCGTCACGCGGGCTCCCGCGAGGACGGTGAACGGCGAGCGTGAACAGGCCCTAGCCCGCCGCAGGAACCGTGCGCAGGAACGCACGTACCGCCGGCGCTTTCTCGAAGCGCCGGTGCGCGAGCGCGAGCTCGGACGTGATCGGCTTGCCGGCGAGCGGCCGGTACACGACCCCCGGCAACGACACGCAGCCGGCGAGCGCATCCGGAATCACGGCGACCCAGCCGTTCACCGACACGCAGGCAAGCACCGCAAGCAACCCGCCGGGCCGTGCGGCGATCACCGGCGCGAAGCGGCCGCGGCGTGCGACTTCGAGCGTGCCGCGTTCCTGTTCGGGCACCGCGAAACGTGCGTCGGCGAGATCGGCGGCACGCACCGTCGTCATCGACGCGTAGCGCGACCCGGCCGGCACGGCCGCGACGAACACGTCGCGCTGCAGCGTGACGATCCGCAGCCCGCCCGGTAGCGGCAACGGCGGGCGCACGTACGCGAGATCGAGCCGGCCGGCGTCGAGCTGCTTCGCGACGTCGTCCATCGGCACTTCCCTCAGGTTCAACTCGATGCGTGGATGCGCGGCGCGGAACGCGCCGACGGTGCGCTGCAGCGTGCCCGAATAGACGGCCGACGATACGTAGCCGATTTCGATCCGGCCGAGTTCGCCGCGCTCGGCCAGCGTCGCGAGCTCCCGGCCGCGCTGCAGATGCTCGACCGCGGCGCTCGCCTCGGCAAGAAACGCAACGCCTGCCGCCGTCAGCGTGACCGCGCGGCGCGACCGCTGGAACAACCGCACGCCGAGCAGCCGTTCGGCTTCCTGGATCTGCCGCGTGAGCGCGGGCGGCGCCATGTCGAGCGCGTCGGCCGCGCGCGCGAAATGCAGGTGCTGCGCGACGCTCAGGAACGCGCGCACGTGACGGAATTCGAGCGGATTCATGGTTGCATTTTTCGTTAATGAAACTGCATCGGTGTGTCAATGACAGGCAATACGGGCCCAGCCTAGCATACGGTTCGTCCTTCCATTCCGGAGCCATCGATGTCGCAGTCTTCCCCCGCGTCGCGCGCAGGCGCGCCCGCTGCCGCCCGTGCGGGCACGCGCCTGCCGGCCGCCGCGACGCTCGCGGTCGCGTCGGCGACGTGCGCGCTGATCGTGCTCGACACGAACGTCGTCGCCGTGTCGCTGCCGAGCATCGCGCGCGGCTTCCATGCGAGCTTCGCCGAGATCGAATGGGTCGTGAGCGCGTACATGACCGCATTCGCCGCGTGCCTGCTGCCGGCCGGCGGGCTGGCGGACCGCTTCGGGCGCAAGCGCATGCTCGGCGTGGGGCTCGCGCTCTTTGCGCTGGCGTCGCTCGGTTGCGGGCTCGCGCCGTCGGCCGGCTGGCTGATTGCCGCGCGCGCGGTGAAGGGCGGCGGGGCCGCGCTGTTGCTGACGGCCGCACTCGCGGTGATCGCGAACCGCTTCCCGGACGGCCACGCGCGGGCCCGTGCGTGGGCGATCTGGGGGATGNCGCGCCGCTCGTCGGCGGGGCGATCACGCAGTGGATCGGCTGGCGCTGGGTCTTCCTGCTGAACCTGCCGGTGTGCGCGCTGCTCGCGGCCGGCGCGCGCGTCGCGATCGACGAGTCGCGCGATCCGCACGCGAAACGGGTGGACGCCGCCGGCAGCCTGCTGTTCGGCGCGGCGCTCGCGTGCGCGATCGCGGCGCTGATCGGCGCGCCGTCGCACGGCTGGCTGTCGGCCGCGACGCTCGGCCTGCTCGCGCTCGCCGCCGCGCTGCTGGCCGCGTTCATCGGCGCGGAGCGCTGGCAGGCGCGGCCGATGATCGATCTCGCGCTGTTCCGCCAGCCGCGCTTCGTCGGCGCCGTGCTCGCGATGTTCGGTTATGCGGCGTGCGCGCAGGTGATGATGACGTTCCTGCCGCTGTATCTGCAGAACGCATTCGGGATGTCGGCGATCGACGCGGGGCTCGGGATGCTGCCGTTCGCGTGCGCGATGATCGCCGGGCCGTCGCTTGGCGGCAGGCTCGCCGCGCGCGTGTCGTCCGGCGGCGTGCTGGCCGGCGGGCTCGCGCTGATCGGCGCGGGCAATCTCGCGACGGCGGCGCTGACGGCCGGCGGCGACTACCGGCTCGTCGCGCTCGGCATGTTCGTGACCGGCTGCGGCGCCGGCATCATGAACGGCGACACGCAGAAGGCGATCATGGCATGCGTGCCGCCGAGCCGCACCGGGATGGCGTCGGGCATCAGCACGACGACGCGCTTCTCGGCGATCGTGACGGCCGTCGGCGTGCTGGGTGCGGTGCTCGCCACGAGTACGCATGCGCAGCTCGACCGGCTGCTGTCCGCCGCACCCGGCGTGAGGGCATTCGTCGATGCGCCGTTCATGTCGAGCCTGCTGGCCGGCGATCTCGCACAGGCGCTTGCGCGCGTGCCGCCACCGGCCGCGCGCACGCTCGCGGACGCGGCGCCGGCGGCTTTCGCGAGCGGGTTCGCCGTGGCGCTGACGGTGAGCGGCGGGCTCGCGCTCGCTGCCGCAGTCGTTGCATACAAGTTGCTTACGCAACCGATGCGCGACGCGTGATGCGCGCGGCAACGCCTGCGCCGGCCGTTGCATGCGACGCCACGGAACCGTAGGCTTGCGCGTTCCGGTTTCATGCGGGGCACGAGGCCCTACATGCTGGCCGAGTTCTACGGGCGCGAAGCGCAGATGACGTCGCGCACGATCCTGCCGCCGACGCTTGGTTCGATCGTCTCGCCGTCGGTGCTGCTCGCGATCGCGCGGCACGGGTGATACGGCCGCGCGGTGTCGCGCGCGCTACCCGGCGCGCAGCGGCGTGATTCAATGCGACTTCGCCGGGATGCGATGAAGGCGCGCCGCTCGCGCGACGCGACGCTGCTGCGATGTGCCGCAATGCGTGGCCTGCCGGCGGCGTGTGCGGCGCGCGGGTTCGGGTGCGTCGCCGGCGCCCGGCGCAGTCGTTCGCGCGTCCGCGTTCGCGGCAATCGCCGTGACGGCCGGCTGCGCGGCCTCCGCATCGAGCCAGCTGCACGTCGCTTCGGCGATCAGCCCGCGCAGCCAGCGCACGCCGTCGACGCACGATCCCGATTCGTTCCACGTCATCCGGTACACGATGTCGGGCGGCTCGGCCGGCAGCGCGACCGCGCCGAGCGGCAGCAGCTTCGCGTAGTGGCGCGCGAGTCGATACGTGGTGGTCAGGATCAGGTCGGAGCGCACGAGTGCATGCGCGGCGAGTTCGAAGTGCGGCAGCGTGACGACGATGCGCCGCCGCAGGCCGACGCGTTCGAGCTGGCGGTCGATCGCGCCGGACGCCTCGAGCCACGACGGCGTCGGGCACAGCTGCGCGGCCTGCGCGAAGTCGTCGGCCGTCATCGTGCCGCGCCGTGCGAGCGGATGCGTCGCGCGCATCAGGCACACGACGCGATCGTCGAACAGGTCGTCCTGGCGAAAGCGCGACAGGCGGGCAGGGCGGTTGTCGATCACGACGTCGAGTTCGCCGTCGGCGAGCGCACGCTCGTCGTCGAAACCGTCGCCGAGCGGGTGGAACACGAGCTGCGCGTTCGGCGCGCGTTCGCGGAACAGCGCGACGAGCTTCGGCACGAACAGCACGTTCAGGTAATCGGGGCAGCCGATCCGGTAGGTGCGCACCGACGTGCGCGCATCGAAGGTCGGCTGCTGGATGCGGATGAAGTCGATCACGCGCAGCGCGTTGCGCAGCGGCTCGATCAGTTGCGCGCCGAACTCGGTCGGCACCATCCCGTAGCGGCTGCGCACCAGCAGCGGATCGCCGAGCAGCGTGCGCAGGCGCTTGAGCGCGGCGCTCGTCGCCGGCTGCGACATGTTCAGGCGCACGGCCGCGCGCGACACGGTGCGCTCGGTGAGCAGCACGAGCAGGATGCGCATCAGCCGCGCGTCGAGCACGTCGAGCGCGCCCGTGGCGCCGGATGCGTCGAGGGGAAGGCCGTTCGGCTCCGGTGCGTCCCGCATGTCGCTACGCGTGTGCGCGGCCCGTCATTTGACGAAGGTGCCCGGCCAGCCGACGATCCGCTTCGGACGCGGCGGCGCATAGGTGCGCACCTTCGACGTCTTCAGCTTCAGGCGCACCAGCGATTCGGCGAGCGCGACCGCGGCCGACACGCCGTCGACGACGGGCACGCCCGTGCATTCCTCGATCTGCCGGTCAAGGCCGGCCATGCCGCCGCAGCCGAGGCAGATCACTTCCGCGTGGTCGTCCCTCACCGCGCGCTGCGCTTCGTCGACGATCGACTCGATCGCGCGGGCCGGATTCTCCTCGAGTTCGAGCACCGCGAGGCCGCTTGCGCGCACCGACGCGCAGCGCGCGTCGAGCCCGGCGAGCTTCAGGCGATCCTCGATCAGCGGCACCGTGCGGTCGAGCGTCGTGACGACCGAGTAGCGATGGCCGAGCAGCATCGCGATGCTCGCGGCCGCTTCGGTGATGTCGACGACGGGCACCGTCAGCAGTTCCTGCAGCCCTTCGCGACCGTGTTCGCCGTAGCCGGCCTGGATCACCGCGTCGTACGGTTCGTCGTAGCTCAGCACGCGGTCCATCACGGCGATCGCCGCGAGGTAGCTCTCGAAGTTGCCTTCGACCGATTCCGCGCCGAAGCGCGGCGTCAGCCCGACGACCTCCGTGCCGGGCGACGCGGCGGCCTGCGCCTGCGCGGCGATCGCGTCGGTGATCGATTCGGTCGTGTTGACGTTGACTACCAGGATCCTCATTGCGACTCCGTATGCATGTGTTTCAGTGTTGAGCGCAGGCGACCGCGATGGGCTCGCCCGAACGCTCCTCGTATTGCCGTTTGCGATCGGCCGTCAGCCAGTACACGGTGCCCGCGATGGCCGCGCCGAGCAGCCAGGAGAACGGCGTCATCGCGCCGAAGGCCGGCACGACGGCGAGCGTGATCGAGATCAGCGCGGACGGCACGAGCGCCGCGAGCGCCTTGCGGTTCACGCCGCGCGTATAGAAATAGGTGCCGGTCGGTGCTTCGGTGTACAGATCGGGCACGTTCACGCGCTGCTTGCGCACGAGCCAGTAGTCGACCGTGATGATCCCGTACAGCGGGCCGAGCAGTGCGCCGAGGCCGGACAGGAAGTAGACGATCACGATCGGGCTGTTGTACAGGTTCCACGGCAGGATCAGCACGGCGATCGTCGCGCTGATCAGGCCCGCGCGGCGGAACGACAGGCGATGCGGCGCGAGGCTCGTCAGCACGAACGCCGGCGCGACGAAGTTCGCCATGATGTTCACCGCGACCGTCACGATCAGGAACGCGAGGCAGCCGAGCACGAGGAACAGCTTGTTCGGCACCGTCGCGATGATTTCGGTCGGGCTGTGGATGATGTGGCCGTTCAGCTTGAACTGCGCGCCGGCGAGCACGAAGCTGATCGTCGCGAACACCAGGATGTTGACCGGCAGGCCCCAGAAGTTGCCGACCCGCACCGTCTTCGCGCTCGGCGACGAGCGTGCGAAATCGCAGAAGTTGAGCACCAGCGTGCCGTAGATCGCGAGCCACAGCGAGCCGCCCGCGAACACCTCGGTCCACATCTTGAGGCCCGTCATCGGCTTGCCGATCGACATCGCGAGATGGCCGCCGGTGCGGCTGAACATCCAGGCGGCGAGCGACAGCGTCGTGACGAGGATGACCGGGCCGGCGAGCCCTTCGTACTTGCGGACCGTTTCCATCCCGTAGGTCAGGATGCCGATCTGCACCAGCCAGATCGCGACGAAGGTGATCCAGCCGAGCGACGACAGCCCGAAGATCGCGTTCTGGTCGAACGCGGCGAGGCCCGGCCAGATCGCCGTGAGCAGCACGCGCAGCACGACCGATGCGAGATAGGTCTGGATGCCGAACCATGCGATCGCGATCACCGCGCGGATCATCGCGGGCAGCATCGCGCCATAGATGCCGAAGCTCATCCGGCTGATCACCGGGAACGGCACGCCGGTCTTCTGGCCCATGTAGCCGGTGAGGTTCATGAAGCTGTACACGAGCACGGCGCCGATCGCGAGCGACGCGAGCATTTGCCAGCCCGACAGGCCGAGCGCGAACAGGCCGATGGCGAACGAGTAGTTCGCGATGTTGTGCACGTCGTTGGTCCACAGCGCAAAGATGCTGTAGCGGCCCCAGGTGCGGCCCTCGGCCTTGGTCGGCGCGAGGTCGGGATTGTGCAGCCGCGGGCTCAGCGCCGGATCGTGCGCGGCCGTGTCGGTTCGATGCGAGGCGTCGCCCGCGCCGAGCACGATGCCCGGGCGGTGGGTAGCTTCCAGTTGCACGCAGGTGTCTCCTTCCATGTGCAGGGGCGCGAACCGGCCGCGTATGCTCGCAGCGCTGGCCCTGCCGCCTTGGACGTTCGTTATGTCTCGGATTTGTTCGCGAGTATGGGCGGCGTCCACGACGATGGGAAATTAAATATTCGGCTGGGCGTCATTTGAAAAATGAATGGGGCGAGATCGGCAGCGAGGCACGCGGATTGCGCCGCGAAGGGTTCCATCCACATCGACATCAGCGGAGGTGTCATGCAGCGATATTCCATTCGTCACGTATCGCGAGCCGTCTTCGCCGGCATCCTGATCGCCGGCCTGGCGGCGGGTGCGGGTTGCCAGAAAAAGAGCGAGAGCGACACCGGCACCGGTGCGAGTTCGGACACGAGCGCCACGGGCACCATGGCGCCGGCGCCTTCCACCGCGCCATCGGGCATGCCGAGCAGCGGCGCGGCCGGCAGCGGGGCCGAAAGCGGCACGACCGGCGGCGCGGCGAGCATGCCGGGCGCGGCTTCCAGCCCGGCGGGCGCGAGCGGCGGCTGAGCGGCGCACACCGGCAGCGCCCGCGGCGTGCGTGGGCGCGTCGCCCGGGTGCCGCCGTGGGCGCGTGCCGGCTGCCCCGCGCGTCTCGAGACGCGCGGGGGCGATGCCGCGCGCGTGAAAGATTTGCAAGGACCGTTGTAGCGATTCCCGGACGGGCGCCGGCCGCCTCACGCCGGCGCGCGCCGTCCGGAACAGGAGGTGCGATGCAGAACGCGGAATCGAATCCAACCCCGAAACAGCAGCAGGAACAGATCGAGCAGAGCCCGGTGAAGACGCCGGCGGCCGGCGACATGCCCGATGCGGCGACCCAGGCCGCCGAGGTCGCCCACGCCGCCGCGGTCGAGAAACGGCCGCTGACGCCGGAAGCGATCGCCGCGAAAACGCCGACCGGCCTGCCGGCGATCGACCTGGACGCGCACGCGGTCGACAGCGGCGACCCGGTGCGTCGCGCCGCCGGCCGGATCGTCACGCTCGACAACGCGAACATGGCGATGACGGACAACACGGTGGACGTCGACGGCAAGGGCATGGAGGCGCGCACCGGCGCGACCGAGTGGCACGACAACGTGATCTACTCGAATGCGTCGCTCGACGACGCGATCGATACGCCCGACGAAGGGCTCGGCGGCATCGAGAGCCGGCCGGGCGGCAATGTTCCGCAGATCGCGACGCGGCCGGGCTGGCGAGTCCGGCATGTCGGCGACGTCGATATCGAGCATGGCGACGGCACGCGAGCCGAGCACGTGATCCGCTTCGAGCGGATCGACTGACGGCGGTTCGATGGGGGGCGCGGACCGCCGGCCGGCGGTCCGCCGTGAGTCATGACGGTTACTGCGGGCCGAGTTCCTGCGCGGACGTGTCCGCGTCGTTGCCCTGTGCGACGAGCACATGGACGTCATTCGGGGTGACGTCGCCGATGCCGCCCGACGGAATCGTCAGCAGTAGCCAGTCTGCGTTGTTGTTGAGGGCGACCGGCGCGGTCTTGAGGATCGGCGTCTTGCTGCCGGCCGTCGTGACGACGACCTGGTACGTACCGCCGCTCAGATACACGGAGTCCTGACCGGACGCCGGCACCGCGTTCTGGTACGCCGCGCCTGCCAGCGTCGGGCTTTGTGCGGTGATGTCGGTGCCCGGCGGCACGACGTATACGTCGACGTTCTGCGCGTTTGGCGATGCGTTGAAGCTGCGCACGCGCGCCTTGTCGGACAGCAGCTGCTTGGCGAACGGATCGTCGATCACGGAGATCGCCGACGACGTGCTCGGCAACGCGATCGTCGTGTAGTGATGGCCGTTCGCCGCGCTGAACGATTGCGACGCGACGGTCGCGGTCGTGCCCGACACGTCGTAGCTGGCGGTCTGCGTGCCCGAATCGACGTCGTGATAGCGGGTCACGCCCTTGTACGCGACGCCCGACGCATCCACCTTCGCATTCAGGTAGTAGTCGAGGTTCGGGCCGGCCGGCACCGCGTTGATGAAGCGCGCCTGCGGTTTCGAGATGCCGAGTTCGGTGCCGACGTCGTTGCCGTCTCCGCCACATGCCGCGAGCACCGAAATGACCGAGCACAGGGCCACTATCGTTCGAATGGATTTCATTGTCGTCCTCTCGTTCAGGGAACCTGTTTGCGATGCGGGGTCGCCGCGCGACGAGTCACGCGGTGCGCAGCGCCGGTTGAAGGAAGGATTGTCGTCCGCCGGGGTGGCGGGCGCGTGGATGCCGCAAGCGATGTGCCTGCGTGACCGGACCTGCCCGAGCGCCCGTGTGGCGGCGGATCCGGCACGCGCAGGCGGCGATGTGCGATGCGCGATCGCGCGCGTCGGGTCAGGTATTTGTAAAAAAGGCGGCGCGACGGGGGCTGAGGCGGCGTGTGAATGACGTGCGCCGGAAAGGTGTTTCAAACGGCAACCAAACGGCAACCGGCGTGTGCCATGCCAACCGGCACGGTTGGCGCAACGGAACGGGTAGAGCGAGGTCGTTTCCGCATACCGTTGCGTGCGCACCGATATGCGGAACGTCGTGCAATCGCGCGCGGCGACATTGCATCGCCGCGCTGGAGGAAGGCATCAGCGGTTCACGAGCTTCGCCGGATACGCGAGCGCAAGCGCGCAACCGATCAGCATGCACGCGGCGAAGCCGTACAGCCCCGCGCTTTGCGAATGGAACGTGTCACGCAGCCAGCCGATGAAGTAGGTGCTGCCGAAGCCGCCGAGGTTCGCGATCGAGCACGCGAACGCGATCCCGCCGGCCGCGGCCGAGCCCTTCAGGAACGTGGACGGCAACGCCCAGACGACCGGCATCGCGGCGGCCGCGCCCGCGTTGACCAGCGAGAACAGCAGCACGGTCGCGAGCGTGCCGTGCGATGACGCGGCCGCGAAGGCGAGCGCGACGGCCGACACCAGGAACGGCACGACGATATGCCAGCGGCGCTCGCGCGCACGGTCGGAGCTCGCGCCGCAATACAGCGTCGCGAGCACGGCCGCGGCGTTCGGGATCACCATCAGCCAGCCGATGTGATAGGCGTCCTTCACGCCGGTGTCGCGCAGGATCGTCGGCAGCCAGAAGCTCACCGCGTACAGCCCGAGCAGCACGCACAGATCGATGAGGCCGAGCGCCCAGACCTTCGGATCGAAGAACGCGCGGCCGAGCGCATGGCTCTTGTTGCCGGACGGATCGGCGTCGAGGTTCGCGCGCAGCGCGTGTTTCTCGTCGGCGTTCAGCCAGCGCGCGGTCTCGATGCTGTTCGGCAGCCAGCGCAGCACCGCGAAGCCGAGCAGGATCGACGGCAATGCCTCGAGCAGGAACAGCCACTGCCAGCCGCCGAGCCCGTGCGCGCCATCGAACGCGCGCATGATCCAGCCGGAGATCGGGCTGCCGATCATGCTCGACAGCGGCAGGCCGACCATGAACAGCGCGACGATCCGCGCACGGCGCGCATCGGGATACCACTGCGTCAGGTACAGCAGCACACCGGGCAGGAAGCCGGCTTCGGCGGCGCCGAGCAGGAAGCGCACGAGGTAGAACTGCGTCGGCGTCTGGACGAACATCGTCGCGCCCGACAGCAGGCCCCACGTAATCATGATCCGCGCGATCCACAGCTTCGCGCCGACACGCTGCAGCACCAGATTGCTCGGGACTTCGAACAGGATGTAGCCGCCGAAGAACAGGCCGGCGCCGAGCCCGTACACGGTGTCGCTGAACTTCAGCGCATCGAGCATCTGCAGCTTCGCGAGCCCGATGTTGATGCGGTCGAGATAGGCCGCGAAATAGCACAGGCAGAACAGCGTGATCAGGCGCAGCGTGACCTTGCGGTAGAGCGCGCCGTTGAGCGTGTCGTCGGCGGAGACGGCGGCGCTCGGGTGTGCGGTAGACATGGGATTGCCCCTGTTCAGATATGACGGATGAGTGGGTGGCCGTTCGACGCGAGCGTGGATTCGCCGCGCGCTGGAGTCTGTATAGCACGCCAATTACATAGCGTACACACTAGAAAATACGGAATCGCACAGGCATGAAAATGAACGCGCCATGATCGGTTGATTGGCCGGATAAATATCCATGTTTTTAGGGGATTTTCACGAAATGTCGCCACTTTTTGAATGGCCGTTTCACGCTCGCAAGCAAGCACAAAATTCGTGCGTATGCGCTCAAAAGTGGAGTGTGTGCACGAAAATGCGTCGGTGGTGCGGAGACGTGCGCCAGACGGCCCGCCGGGCGGCACGGATCGCCGGCGCTGCAGGGGAGATGTCGGTGCGCGGGCCGACGCAGTCAGGCAATCGTCAGGCGCGATGGAGGAAGGGCGCGATGAACCCTGACGCACCGCAACGAAGCGGCGGCCGCGCGATCGATCGCGGCGATTTGAGGGTGTACACTGCTTGCCATTCTCATTCATGCCGCGCGAGCCTCCCATTTCATGGCGTCTTCCAAGGATTCCTACGACTTTCACGATCAGGTCGGCCACCTGCTGCGCCGTGCCTATCAGCGGCACGTTGCGATCTTTCAGGAAGCGATCCCCGATTCGGACCTGACGGCCGCGCAGTTCGTCGCGCTGTGCGCGGTCAAGGAAAAGCAGGCGTGTTCGCTGAACGACATCGTGAAGGCGACCGCGATTGACCAGGCGACGATCCGCGGGGTGGTCGAGCGATTGAAGACGCGCGCGCTGATCGAGGTGCTGCCCGACCCGAACGACGGCCGCAAGCTGATCGTGCGCGCGACCGCGGCCGGCCTCGCGCTGATCGACCGCACGGTGCCGTTCGCGCGGCAGGTGACCGAGCGCACGTACGGGCCGCTCAATCCGGGCGAGCGCGTCGCGTTGCAGTACCTGCTGCGCAAGATGATGGAGGCCGACGGCGACGCCTGACGCGCGGCACCGTCCGGCACGCGACGCCAGCCTGCTTTAGACGGTGCCTGCGGCGGCGGGTGCTGCCGCGGGCATCAATCGGCCGGCCTCGCGCAGTGCGGCGCGTACCGTCTCGGGGGTGAACGGCGGCGCATGGAAGCGCACGCCGGTCGCATCGAACAGTGCATTCGCGACGGCGGCCGGCCCGGGCACCGACGCCGATTCGCCCGCGCCGAGCGGCGGCTCGCCTTGGCGCGGCATCAGCACGACGTCGACGTCCGGCACTTCGTCGAACGTCAGGATCGGATAGCTCGCCCATTCGCGCGACGCGACCTTGCCGTCGGCAAACCGCACGCGCTCCTTCAGCGTGCGGCTCAATGCCTGGATCACGTTGCCATGGATCTGGTGGCGCACGCCGTCCGGGTTGATCATCGTGCCGGTGTCCTGGCCGACCGTCACGCGCTCGATGCGGATCTCGCCCGACACGCGATCGACGCTCAGGTCGACGATCCACGCGGACCACGCGGCGCCGAAACCGGGGAAGCGACTGTGCACGTAGCGCGCGTAGGCGATGCCGCGGCCGCGTACGACGCGCGCCGCATCATCGTCATGCTCGCGGCCCGCGCGCGGTACCCAGCCCGCGCGATGGGCCACCGCCTGCAGCAGCTCGGTTGCGCGCGTGTCGTCCAGATGCCGAAGCCGGAACGCGAGCGGATCGACGCCGGCGAGCGCCGCGCATTCGTCGACGAATGCGTCGTGCGCGAACGAGTTCGGCAACGCCGACACGCCACGCAGCCACGACGCGCGCACGAGCGGCGCGAGATCCTCGCAGACGAAGCGCCGATTCGGGCTGGCATACGGCGACACGGCTGTCCGGTCGCCCATCTCGAACACGCGCGGCGTGGGCGCGATCGTGCCGGTGAGGAGCGTCGCGAGCAGCGGCGCGTCGTTCGACGGATAGCGCGTCGTGAAGTCATAGCCGAGCAGATGGCCGTCGCGCGTGACGGTGCCCGTCACCTGCATCAATTGCCCGGCGCCTTTCGGTTCCCACAGATGCTCGTCCGCGCGAGACAGTTGCACGCGCACCGGGCGGCCGACCGCGCGCGACAGCAGCAGCGCGTCGCCGCAGACGTCGTCCGCGCCATTGCGGCCGTAGCAGCCGGCCGCTTCCATCCGCACGATGTCGAAATCGGCTTCGTCGCGCGCGACGAGCGTCGCGAGGTCGTAGCGCAACGACACGGGGTTCTGCGTGCCGGACCACACGGTGATCCGGCCGTCGCCCGGCGCGCGGTAGTCGGCGAGTGCGCACGACGGGCCGATCGAGCCGTGCATCTGGAACGGCCAGGCATAGGTGCGCGACAGCGTGATCGTGTCGGGTTGCGCGCGCGCCGCGTCGACGTCGCCTTCGTCGAGCAGCAGCCGGCGTTGCGCGGGCGCGGCGGCGATCGCGGCCGCGGGCGTGTCGAGCGGCGGCAGCGCGGGATGCGGCCGCCACGTGACGCGCAACTGGCGCGCCGCGCGGATCGCGTGTTCCTCGCGCTCGGCGACGACGCCGACGAAATCACCGATCGCGACGACCGCCACGAGCCCCGGCACGTCGGCGACCGATGCGCGATCGACGTCGACCAGCGACGTGCCGACGAACGCGCCGCTGTCGTGGCCCGCATACGGCGGCCGCACGACGCGGCCGTGCAGCATGCCCGGCACGCGCATGTCGTGCACGAACGTGAGCTGGCCGGTGGCTTTCGCGGGCACGTCGACGCGCGGCGACGATTGGCCGACGATCCGGTAGTGCGCGGGATCCTTCGTGCTCGCGTTCAGGTCGAGCGTCAGCGCGATGCGGCGCGCGGTGACGAGTTCGGCGAACGTCGCGGCTTGTCCTGGCGCGGGGGCGGACGTGGCGATCGTCCCGTCGGCGCTGCTCAGGTGTGCGGGATCGACGCCGAAGCGCTCGGCGGCCAGCGTCAGCAGCGCGTGGCGCGCCTGCGCGGCCGCGCAGCGCAGCGGCGTCGCGGAAATCTGGATCGTCGCGCTCGCGATGGTCGGGCCCTGGTTCGGCGTCGCGGCCGTGTCGCCGAGCACCATCGTCACGTGCGCGGCCGGCACGTCGAGCTCCTCGGCCACGATCTGCGCGAGCGACGTGCGAATGCCGGTGCCGAGGTCGACGTGGCCGTTGAATGCAAGGATGCGCCCGTCGTCGAGAATGGCGACGAACACTTCGGGCTGCGCCGGGACGTAAGACGAAAGGCTGCCCGGCTGGCCGGGCGCCGGCTTGACGGGCGGCGCGGGCGGCCGGATCACGGTCAGGCAGCCGTCGCGCGCAAGCAGTTCGGAGCGGTTCACGGGTGAGGTGTCCTGTCGGGGAAGGCGCGGCCGGCAGCGACGCGACGCGACGCCGCATGCGGTCAATCTAGGTCGCCAAAACCACAGCGTCAATCGCGCATGGGCGCCGGCCTGGCAGTCTTCCAGGCCGCCCAAGCCGCCCAGGCGCGACGCGGCAGCTCAGCGCGCGCGCACGGCGTCGATCGCCGCGATTGCATCGTCGAGCGGCATCACGGCCGCATATTTTTGCTGCATGTCGAACAGGTTCGCATCATGCGGCGCGATCGCGCGATCGCCGACGCAATCGGCGAGCACCAGCGGCCTGAGCCCGTGCGACATCGCGTCGACCACGCTCGCGCGCACGCAGCCGCTCGTCACCGCGCCGGCCACGAGCAGCGTCTGCACCGCACGCTGCGCGAGCCACGGCGCGAGTTGCGTACCGAAGAACGCGGACGGCACGGTCTTGCGCACGACGAGTTCGCCGGCGGCCGGCGTGAGCTCGGGCACGATCGCGCTGTTCGGATGGTGCTCGGTCAGCGTCGCCATGCCGGGCACCTTCAGCGAGAACACGTTGTCGTCGCTGCCGTCGTCCGCGTACACGATGCGGCTGTGCGCGACCGGCCAGCCGCGCGCGCGGGCGAGCGCGAGCGCCTGCGTCGTGCGCGCGATCGCCGGCGCGATGTTGCCGCCGCCGAACGTCGCGGGATCGGCGAAGCCGACCACGAAGTCGACGATCAGCAATCCGAGGTTGCCGTGCGGCGGCAGCGGCGTGCCGAAACCCTGCTGGCGATAGACGCCCGCTTCGGCGTGATGGGAAAGATCGGTCATGGTGTCGGGACTCGTCGGTCAGGCGGGTTGATCGGTGACGCGGCCTTCGCGCACGACGGTCTCGCCGTCGAGTTCGACCGTGCAGCGGCGCAGCGGGATGTCGATGTGGCAGGTGGTCGTGCGGTTGCCGCCGCCTTCGTTGTTCGGGCCGAGCGAGAACAGGAAGTTGCCTTCGAACGCACGCGCATCCATCCCGATCGTCGCCTCGCGGTCGTACAGGCCGAGCGTCGACCAGCGCGCACGCGGCTGCAGCCCCCAGCCGATGTGCGAGATCGCATAGCCTTCCGGATCGGCGAAGGTTTCCATGTAGTCGCGCAGCAGGTCCGCGTCGACGCCGCCTTCGATGCGCGTCGCGTAACCGCCTTCGACGGTCAGCGCGATCGGTTCGCTCACGTAGTGCTTCTGCGGCAACAGGATGTCGCCGCGGTCGATCACGATCGTGCCGCGCGCGGTGCGGTCGTTCGCGTAGGTCAGCGCGAAACCGCTCGGCCAGTGGTCCCAGCGGCCCGGCGCGTCGACGAAGCCGTATTCGGCGGTCGGCGGGAAATCGCCGAGCGGGCACACGAGCGCGGTGCCGGCCGCCGAGGTCATGCGCATCTCGCGCGCGGCGGCGATCTTTTTCGCGGCGCCGAGCACGCGCGTGCGGTCGGCCAGCGTCGGCACCATCCGCACCAGCACTTCCGGCGGCTCGACCGCGAGCAGGATCTTCGTGCCGGACTTCAGGATGTCGTGCTGTTCGGGCGAGAACAGCAGCGTCATCAGGTCGAGCACGAGGTCGCTCTCGCGCAGCGCGGCGATCGCGGCGCGGTTGCCGGTCAGCGGCGTCGTGCCGAGATACGCGAGCGGGTCGCGGCTGAACGCTTTCTCGCCGTTGACCGGCGGCAGGTCGAGCCGGTTGACGACCGCGCCCATCGATTGCGTCGCGATCAGCGCGCACGACAGCGTCTGCGGATGGGTGGCCGCGCTCGTCAGGATCGTGACGGTCTGGCCCGGTTCGAGGCGCGACAGCGTGAGCACCTGCTTCCACGCGTCGATCAGTTGAGTGTCGCTGACTGGCATCGTCGGCTCCGGTAAAGGCGTGAAGGAAAGAAGAGATGAAGCGGAATCAGGCCGCGAGCGGCGCGCCGAGGAAGTCGCCGAACGCCGCGTAGAAGCCCGCCGCGTTGTCCCACGGAATCATGTGGCCGGCATCGCGCACGCGCACGTGCCGCATCGACGGCGTCGCGCGCTGGAGTTCGGCGACGTCGTCGTCGCGCACCACGTCGCCGCGCTCGGCCGTGATCAGCAATGACGGCACGGCCAGTTGCGCGGCGTCCGCGTGGAAATCGTCGGTGTGGAAGCCTTCGTACGATGCGCGCACCGCGCGTTCGTCGCAGGTATGCAGCCATTCGGCGCGCAGTTGCAGCTCGGCATCGGTCCAGGTCGGGCAGAACGCGCGCATGCCTTCGGCGTCGGTGCCGGCACGCGCGAGCGCCATCGAGTCGATGTACCACGGCAGCTTGCCCGGATAGTCGCGGCGGTTCGGGCCCGACACCGGCGGATCGACGAGCACGACCGATTCGAGCCCGCGGATGGCGTGCCGCGCCGCGCGCGCGGCGATCCGCGCGCCCATCGAATGACCGACGAGGCTCGTGCGCGGCAGGCCGAGCGCGACGACGAGCGCAGCGATGTCGTCGGCCTGCGCATCGAGGCGGTAGTCGAGCGACGGCGACGCGTCGGACAGCCCGCGGCCGCGCACGTCGAGCACGTAGGTATCGAACGCCGCGCCGAACACTTCGCCGACGAAGCCCCACGTGATCGCGGGGCTCGTGATGCCGGGAATCAGCACGATCGCGGGGCGCGCCGCGCGCGGGCCCGATGCGCCGCCGTAGCGCAGGTAATGCTGGCGGATGCCGTTGGCGCGGACGTTCGCGCCGTACAGGAAAGTCGAGGACATGGCGAGACTCCGAGGTGGCGGCGGCGTTCAGTACGCGCCGGACAGCAGCGCGCCGGCACCGGGCACGATCGGTTCGAGATCGAGTTCGCGCAGCATTGCGTAGGTCGTCGCGATCGCGGCCGTGATCACCGGCTTGCCCGTCATCGCCTCGACCTTCGCGACGGCCGGCAGCGACGGCATCTGCACGCACGCGGACAGCACGATCGCATCGGCATCCTGGTACGGCAGCGTCTTCACGATGTCGGGCAGGCGCGCCGGATCGTGGCGGCCGACGTCGAGGTTGTCGGGAATCTCGAGCGCGCGGTACGCGATCACTTCGTAGCCTTCGTTGCGGATGTAGTCGACCACGAGCTCGGTCAGCGGCAGCATGTACGGCGCGACCACCACGATGCGCTTCGCGCCGATCACCTTCAGTGCGTCGACGAGTGCGCCCGCGCTCGTCAGCACCGGCGCCTGCGCGCCGTTGTCGGCCGTGTGTTTCGTGAGGCGCGCCTGCGACACGCGGTGATAGCCGTGGCCCATCGCCATGATCGCGACGAGGCACGCATAGCCGAGCACGTCGACGCGCGCATCGCTCAGTTCGACCGCGCAGCGGTCGGATTCGGCATCCATTGCCGCGAGTTCTTCCTTGACGACCTTCTTCATCCGCATCCGGCTCGAGTGATACGTGAAGCGCTCGGGCCGGATCGCTTCGCGCAACCGCAGCATCGCGGGAATCTCGGTTTCCATCGTCGTGTTGGAACTCGGCACGATCTGGCCGATGCGGTAGGTCTTGCTCATGACGGGAGGCTCCGTGTCGGTAAGGGTGGGGCGGCGCGCTGGCGCGAGATCGCCTGATGTCGAGCAAAGTCTAGTGTGTACATTTGAAAATGACAATGGGTCAAAAAGCGGGCCGCCGGATTTTTCTCGTTTTTTGACGCGGATTTTATATGGAATTATTGGTGTTTTCCCGAATGCCTCCGCTGCCGAAAACAATCCGCTTGTCCTGAATAAATTGAGTGTGTACGCTACATAAACGCCATTCAATCCGCCCGTTCTCGTGCCGCGTTCGGCGCCGGGCTCACGATCAGGAGATCCGCATGAGCAAACCCCGTATCGCAATCATCGGCGCCGGTCTCGGCGGCACGGCCGCAGCTGCGCTGCTGCAGCGCGGCGGCTACGACGTCGCGCTGTACGAGCAGGCGCCGGCGTTCTCGCGCCTCGGCGCAGGCATCCATCTCGGCCCGAACGTGATGAAGATCATGCGGCGCATCGGCTGCGAGGACGCACTGGAGGCGATGGGTTCGCATCCGGATTGCTGGTACAGCCGCGACTGGCGGACGGCTGACGTGCTGTCGCGGATTCCGCTCGGCGACTACGCGCGCAAGACCTATGGCGCGCGCTACCTGACCGTGCATCGCGGCGATTTCCACGCGCTGATGACGCACGCGGTGACGCCCGGCACGATCCGCTTCGGCAAGCGGCTCGCCTCGGTGGAGGACACCGGCGATGCGGTGCGCCTGACGTTCACCGACGGCAGCGTCGAGACGGCCGACATCGTGATCGGCGCGGACGGCGTGAATTCGCGGATCCGCGAGCATCTGCTCGGTGCGGAGCCGCCGCGCTATACGGGCTACGTCGCGCATCGCGCGGTGTTCCCGGCGTCGCTGCTCGGCAACAAGCCGTACGACATGTGCGTGAAGTGGTGGTCGGAGGATCGCCACATGATGGTCTACTACGTGACCGAGAAGCGCGACGAGTATTACTACGTGACCGGCGTGCCGCAGGCCGAGTGGCCGGAAGGCGTGTCGATGGTCGACAGCAGCCGCGACGAAATGCGCGACGCGTTCGCGGGTTTTCACGCCGACATCCAGCACCTGATCGACGTGTCGCCGTCGATCACCAAGTGGCCGCTGCTCGAACGCGACCCGTTGCCGCTGTGGAGTCGCGGCCGTCTCGTGCTGCTGGGCGATGCGTGCCATCCGATGAAGCCGCACATGGCGCAGGGCGCGGCGATGGCGATCGAGGATGCCGCGATGCTCGCGCGCTGTCTCGACGAAGTCGGCATCGGCGATCATGCGGGCGCGTTCGCGCTGTACGAGGCGAATCGCGCGGCGCGCGCGTCGAAGGTGCAGCTCGTGTCGCACAACAACACGTGGCTGCGCACCAACGAGGATCCGTCGTGGGTGTTCGGCTACGACGTGTTCGACGTGCCGCTCATGTCGCCGTCGCCGTCGCCGTCGTCGCGCGGCAACATGGCGGCGGTGGCCTGACGCGTGCGCCGCGCGGTGTCCGCGCCGGGCGCCGCGCCGCCGCCGCGTCGCGCATCCGCGCGGATCGATGTGGCGGTACGCGTGCATTTCGGCGTGTTATACGTGAGCGATGTGCGCGACGCCGGCCGTCGCGAGCTGGCGGCCGTGCCTGCCGCCGGCCGCCGGTCCCGGCCGGTTGGCTCGCCAGCCGACCGCTTTTCCGGCCCGCGCCCCGCCTTCCGGATCCATTCATGTCCCATCCCGCTTCCCCGTCGCGGCCGCTCGCGTTTCGCGTGAACGGCACGCCGCACACGTTCGACGCCGCCGCACCCGATGCGCCGCTGCTGCTGGTCCTGCGCAACGACTGCGCGCTCAACGGCCCGAAGTACGGCTGCGGGTTCGGGCAATGCGGCGCGTGCACGGTGCTGGTCGACGGACAGGCGACGCGTTCGTGCGTCGTGCCGGCCGCCGCCGCGAACGGGCGCGACGTGACGACGCTCGAAGGGCTCGGCTCGCGCGACACGCCCCATCCGATCCAGCGTGCGTTCATCGACGAGCAGGCCGCGCAATGCGGCTATTGCCTGAACGGGATGATCATGAGCACGAAGGCGCTGCTCGACCGCAATCCGGCGCCGGACGACGCGGCGATCCGCGACGCGCTGCGCTTCAATCTGTGCCGCTGCGGCACGCATCTGGAGATCATTCGCGCGGTGCATCGGGCCGCGCGTTATCTGCGGGGCGACGGCGATGAAGCATGACCCGAGCGTGCCGGCGCAGCCGCAAGCCGAGGCGGGCGAGGTGCGGCGCGATGACGTGCTTGAGGGTTCGGCTCCGCATGCGGACGGCGCGGCCCGCACCCATCGCGCCCGTTATGAATGGCCGACCGGCGATGCACGCGGGCCGGCCTCGTTCGAGGTCGAAACCCGAGCCGCCGCCGATGGGCGGATGACGACGTGGCGGTATCGCGCGCAAGCCGGTGCGACGCCGGATGTGCAGCGCGCGACGGCGTCGGAAGGCAGGGTGTCCGCGCCGTCGACGCCGTTCGTCTATCGACATGCGCAGACGTCGATCGAGATGGCCGACGCTCACCACGCCATCCCCGGCCACGCCCACGCGTTCGCGCGCGAATCGTTCGTCGACGAACTGGCCGGTACGCTGACGCGCGATCCGGTTGCATTGCGTCTGCAGCATCTCGATGCGTCGCGCGATGCGGGGCCGCGCGAGATTATCCGGATGGTCAGCGAACGTGCCGCGTGGGGCAAGCCGGTCGCGGCGCGCGGGCCGGCACCCGCGCATGACCGTCTCAGCGGGCGCGGCTTCGCATTCGACGGTGCAAGCGCGCTCACCGCGCCACCCGCAGACGACAACCCGCAAGCCGACGCAGGCCGTGGCAGCGATCCGCACTGGTCGGCGTGGGTCGTCGATCTCGACGTCGATCGCACGACGGGCGACGTCGCGGTGCGGCGCGTCGTCGCCGGGCAGGGCACGGGCGAGCCGGGGCAGCCGTCGATGGCGGGCCTGCCTGCCTGGCAGATCGAGGCGGCGGTGTCGCGCGTGATGGGCGCACGGCTGTCCGCGCGGCCGGCGCATGACGAGGCCGGTGCCGAGGTCCGTCCCGACGCGATCGCGCACGAACTCGTCGCGTTCGACGACGCGGCGCCCGGCGCGCGCGACGCGCAGTCGTTGTCGGCCTGCGACGCACAACGGATCGAGCAGGCGGCCGCGCCGGCCGCGGCCGCGATCGCGAACGCACTGTACGACGCGACGGGCGTGCGGTTCCGCGCGCCGCCGTTCGACGCGGCGCGCATTCGCGACGCGCTGGCCCGGCCGGCGCCGGCGGATGTCGGTGAACGCCGTTCCGGCGCGCCGCGTCGCACATCGTCGCGCTGGCGCCGCTGGCTGGCCGGCGGCGGCGCGGGCGGGGTGGTCGGCGGGCTGATCGGGCTCGCGTGCGCGATCCTGCCGGGCCCGGCGGCGATCGCACCGGTCTCCCCGGGCGGCGCGGACAGCGCGATGTGGAGCGCGGCGACGCTCGAACGCGGCCGCCTGATCGCGCTCGCCGGCGATTGCGCGGTGTGCCATACCGCGCCCGGCGGTGCGACCAACGCGGGCGGTCTCGCGCTCGACACGCCGTTCGGCACGATCTACACGACCAACATCACGCCCGATCCGGAAACCGGCATCGGCGCATGGTCGTATCCGGCGTTCGCGCGCGCGATGCGCGAAGGCATCGGCCGCGACGGCACGCACCTGTACCCGGCGTTCCCGTACACCGCATTCGCGAAACTCAGCGAGCCCGATCTGCTCGCGCTCTATGCGTACCTGATGGCGCAGCCGCCGGTGCAGCATGCGCCGCCGAAGACGACGCTGCCGTTCCCGCTCGACCAGCGGCGCCTCGTCGCCGGATGGAACTGGCTGTTTCACGACGCGCGGCCGTTCGCGGCGGACCCGGCGCGCTCGGCGCAGTGGAATCGCGGCAAGTATCTGGTCGACGGTGCCGGGCATTGCGGCGCGTGCCACACGCCGCGCAACGCGCTCGGCGCGGAGCAGGGCGGGCGCGCGTACCTGGCCGGCGGCGAGGCCGAGGGATGGGTCGCGCCGCCGCTCGTCGCATCGGCGGCGTCGCCGGTGCCGTGGACCGAAGGCGCGCTGTTCGACTACCTGCGCACCGGTTTTTCCGCGCAGCACGGCGTCGCGGCCGGGCCGATGGCGCCCGTCGTCGCGGGGCTCGCATCGCTGCCCGAGTCGGACGTTCGCGCGATTGCGCACTATCTGGCATCGCTGTCGCCATCCGTCGATGCCGCCGCGGCCGCCGATGCGGCGACCCGCCATGCACACGGCGCGGCCGCGGTCGCGACGCTCGGTCTCGACAGCGGCCGCCGCGCGTTCGATGCCGCGTGCGCGGTCTGTCACGCGGAATCGGGCGGCGTCGGGCATTTCGGCGTGCGTCCGCTGATGGGGCTGAACACGAGCGTCAGCCAGGCGGCACCCGACAACCTGCTGCGCGTGCTGCACAACGGCATCGATCATCCCGCGACCGACGGGCTCGGCTACATGCCGGGCTTCCGCGACGCGTTCGACGACCGGCAGATGGCCGAGCTCGCCGCGTACATCCGCGCGCGTTATGCGCCCGGCCAACCGGCGTGGCGCGGGCTGGAGGAGGCATCGGCGAGAATCCGGCACGCGCGCGCGCACTGACGGACAGGCCGCTTGCCCGCGTATCGTCGAACGCGGGGCGCGGCCGGGAGTGGCCGCGTCGAGGAGGCCGAACCGTCGGCGGCGGCGGGGCGGCTGATGGCCCGCAACCGCACGGCACCCGGAAAAAGCGACACATCGAGCAACGACGGCGCGTCGCGGGCCGTAAATCTTGCCGCGGAGGTCCATCGTTTAACCATTCGAAACAATGTGTTCATCGAAAAGGGCATGATCCGCGGCGATCGGGCAGGCATACTGTCGCCTATGTTGCTCAATGCCGTCGAATCGACGTGCGCTTGCCCCTCATGTCCATCCCTGTGCCTTTTCGATCCCTGCGATGGTTGACCATCGCGGCTGCTGCATGCTTGCTCGCCGCGTGTTCGACCGCTTCCGACGTGACCGCGACGTCGAACCCGAATGTCTTCACCGTGACGACGCGCACGCTCGGCGTGTCGACGACGTGGGCCGACGCTCATGAAAAAGCCGTCAGCGAAGCCACCCATTACTGTACGCAGCGCGGCATGCGCGCGAGCCTGAAGCAGGAGTCGGTGACCGCCGGCCGCCGCGTCGACGCGCGTTCCGAGCTCGCGTTCGAGTGCCATCCGACCTTCGAAACGGCGTCGAACCCGCGCGGGTAAAAGCGCCTGCGTTGCGCCGAATGTGAAGCGACCCGCGACGCCGTTGACCGGCATCGCGGGTCGGCGCACGTCTGTCGACGGCGTTACGCGGGCTGCGCCTCGTACAGCTTCACGCACGCGGAGAAGTCGAGCGTGCCGAGGCCCTGCTGGCTCATCGACTGATAGAGCTGCTGGGCGAGCGCGCCCATCCACACCGGCTGCCGTGCGCTGCGCGCGGCTTCGGTCGCGAGCCCGAGATCCTTCAGCATCAGGTTCGCGGCGAAACCGCCCGCGTAGCCGCGCGCGGCGGGTGCCGCGTCGTTGACGCCCGGATACGGGTTACAGGTGTCCGCGCTCCAGCAGCGGCCGGTCGACGTGTTGATGATGCCGGCCAGCACGGCCGGATCGATGCCGAGCGCGGCGCCAAGCGCCATGGCTTCCGACACGCCCATCATCGAGATGCCGAGCAGCAGGTTGTTGCAGATCTTCGCGATCTGCCCGGTGCCGGTGCCGCCGCAGTGCACGACGTTCTTTCCCATGTCGAGCAGGACCGGGCGGATCCGCTCGAACAGCGCGTCGGTCGCGCCGACCATGAAGGTCAGCGTGCCGGCCTGCGCGCCGCCGGTGCCGCCCGACACCGGCGCGTCGGCGAGCGGGAAGTCGCGTTGCGCGGCGGCTTGCGCCACTGCGCGCACGGTGTCCGGGTCGATCGTGCTGCAGTCGATGAACGTCGCGCCGGCGCGCGCGCCGGCCAGCACGCCGTCGTCGCCGAGATAGACCGAGCGCACGTGCTGCGCGGCCGGCAGCATCGTGATCACCAGCGACGCGCGGGCGGCTGCGTCGCGCGGCGAGGCGGCGGCCGTCGCGCCTGCACGCAGTGCGGCGTCGACCGCGTTCGTGTCGAGGTCGAACACCGTCAGTGCGTGACCGGCCTTGAGCAGGTTGGCGGCCATGGGGCCGCCCATGTTGCCGAGTCCGATGAATGCAATTTCCATGTACAGGTCTCCTGGTCGGGTCCCATGCGCCTTCTCAGCGCAGCGCGATCGTCGTGTTCACGCCGCCGACCGTCGCATCATCGTCGAACCAGCGCGCGGTGACCGTCTTCGTCTGCGTGTAGAACTGCACGACCTGCTTGCCGTACGGGCCGAGATCGCCGAGCTTCGAG